>NZ_JPWT01000121.1:0-170446 GCF_000773065.1 Burkholderia sp. ABCPW 111
GGTGCGGCGGTGCGGCGGTGCGGCGGTGCGGCGGTGCGGCGGTGCGGCGGTGCGGCGGTGCGGCGGTGCGGCGGTGCGGCGGTGCGGCGGTGCGGGCAAATATGATGCGACGATCCACAGCCGATGCAACGGCCTACAGCCGTTGAACGGCGCGATCGCGAGCCGCGTTCCGAAACGCCGCGCCGTCAGCCGGCTCGCGCGACGCAGCTTCGCCCCGCGAACGCTCGATGCATCAAACGAAAACGCCCCATCCGGGGCGTTTTTTCGTCATCGCCGCGTGCGGCGACGCGTCACTGCGGAACCGTGTCGACGAACGTCTGGCGCTGCGCGAGCTTCGCGAAATGCTTGTCGAGATTCGAATGGCGCTCGCGCCAGTTGATCTCCGGCATCCGGAATTCGAGGTAGCCGAGCGCGCAGCCGAGCGCGATGTCGGCGAGCGTGTAGTGATTGCCGACGCACCACGTCTTGCCGGCGAGGCCCTGCGACATCGCGACGAGGCCGTCGTCGATCTTGCGCTGCTGGCGCGCGATCCACGCGTCGCTGCGCTGATGCGGCTCGCGCTGCACGTGCTCGATGCGGATCGCGACCGCCGCGTCGAGCACGCCGTCGCCGAGCGCCTCCCAGCACCGCACCTCGACGCGCTCGCGTCCGGACGGCGGAATCAGCTTGCCGACGGGCGAAAGCGTGTCGACGTATTCGCAGATCACGCGCGAATCGAACACGGCGGCGCCGTCTTCCATCACGAGGCACGGCACCTTGCCGAGCGGGTTCGACGCATGGATGTCGGTGTCCGGCGCCCAGACGTTTTCGAGCTCCAGCTTGTAGTCGATCTTCTTTTCAGCGAGCACGATTCGCGCCTTGCGGACGAACGGGCTGCTGAGCGAACCGATTAATTTCATCATCTGTCTTCTGTCGGGAATACCGCCCGAGAGTATACGTTGTCGCCGATCATAACCGGCCGTTGCGTCTGCGTTGATAATCGGCCGTCCGGCCTGTGGATGGTTTGCAACAATGACGCCCGCCGCGCGGGCCGGCAAGGCGGCGGCCGGCCTTGCTTCGGCCGCGGCCGCGCGGGCCGGGTCGCGGATTCGCGCCGACGTCCCGCGCCGACACGCCGGCCGCGCGCGACGCTCGACGGGCAGCGCGGCTTCGCGTCGCGCGCGGCGCGCTTTGTGTGTGCTTTCGCGTGCGCTGTTGCGCGCGCGGTTTCATGCGCGCACGGGCGCGGCGGGGCGAGCCGCCCCGCGGCGTCCGCACGGCCGCCTCGCCCCCGTCGCGCGCGCGACCCGCGCGACGGCGCTACAATCGCGTGATGAATCAGCCGACCGAACCCGCCATCGCCCTCGACGTCCACCGCCAGCGCCGCGACCGCGTGCTGGCCAAGCTGCGCGCGCAAGGCGGCGGCGTCGCCATCGTGCCGACCGCGCCGGAAGTGCCCCGCAATCGCGACAGCGATTATCCGTACCGGCACGACAGCTACTTCCACTACCTGACGGGCTTCTCCGAGCCCGACGCGCTGCTCGTCCTCGACGCGTCGGCGGCAGGCGACGCGCCCCGCGCGATCCTCTTCTGCCGCGCGAAGAATCCCGAGCGCGAGATCTGGGAAGGGTTCCATTTCGGCCCCGAAGCCGCGCGCGACGCGTTCGGCTTCGACGCCGCGTTCCCGTACGACGCGCTCGACGCCGAGATGCCGCGCCTTCTCGCCGATGCGCACGCGCTCCACTACCGCTTCGGCGCGTCGGCCGAATTCGACGGCCGCCTGAACGGCTGGCTCGACGCGGTGCGCGCGCGCGCCCGCGCTGGCGTCGCCGCGCCCGGCGCCGCATTCGATCTCGAGCCGCTCCTCGACGACATGCGCCTCGTGAAAGATCCGCACGAGCAGGCGATCATGCGCCGCGCGGCCGAGATTTCCGCGCTCGCGCACCGCCGCGCGATGGCCGCGTGCCGTCCCGGGGTGCGCGAATACGAACTCGAGGCCGAGCTGCTCTACACGTTTCGCCGCCACGGCGCGCAATCGCCCGCCTACGGCTCGATCGTCGCGACGGGCGCGAACGCGTGCGTGCTCCACTATCCGGCCGGCAACACGATCGTCAAGGACGGCGACCTGATCCTGATCGACGCCGCCTGCGAGCTCGACGGCTACGCATCCGACATCACCCGCACGTTCCCGGCGAACGGCCGCTTCTCGGGCCCGCAGCGTGCGCTCTACGACATCGTGCTCGCCGCGCAGGAAGCGGCGATCGCGGCGACGCGCGCGGGCACGTCGTTCGACGCGCCGCACGACGCCGCGGTGCGCGTGCTCGCGCAGGGCATGCTCGACACCGGGCTCGTGCCGAAGGCGCGCTTCGCGAGCGTCGACGACGTGATCGCCGAGCGTGCGTACACGCGCTTCTACATGCACCGCACGGGCCATTGGCTCGGGATGGACGTGCACGACTGCGGCGACTACCGCGAGCGCGGCGCGCCGCGCGACGACGACGGCGCGCTGCCGTCGCGCGTGCTGCACGCGGGCATGGCGCTCACGATCGAGCCGGGCCTCTACGTGCGCCCGGCCGACGACGTGCCGCAGGCGTTCTGGGACATCGGCATCCGGATCGAGGACGACGCGTTCGTCACGCCGACGGGGTGCGAGCTGATCACGCGCGACGTGCCGGTGGCCGCCGACGAGATCGAGGCGCTGATGCGCGACGCGCAGACGCAAAGCGCCCGCCCGCAGCCATGACCCGCCCGCGCGCTTTCCTATCGAGACCCACGATTCAAGAACGATGACGACCGCCGCCCCCTCGCCCGCTTTCGACTTCGATATCGCGATCGTCGGCGCCGGGCCGGTCGGGCTTGCGCTCGCCGGCTGGCTCGCGCGGCGCAGCGCAACCCGCGCGCTGTCGGTCGCGCTCGTCGACGCGCGCGATCCCGACGCGAGCGCGAACGATCCGCGCGCGATCGCCGTGTCGCAAGGCAGCCGGATGCTGCTCGATACGCTCGGCTGGCCGGGCGACGCGACGCCGATCGAGCACATCCACGTCTCGCAGCGCGGCCATTTCGGCCGCACGCTGATCGATCGCGACGAGCACGATCTCGCCGCGCTCGGCTACGTCGTGCGCTACGGCTCGATCGTGCAGGCGCTCGCGCGCGCGGTGCGCGGCACGCCCGCGCACTGGTTCACGTCGACATCCGCGCATTCGCCGGCGCAGGACGCCGACGGCGTGACCGTCACGCTCGACACGCCGCAAGGCGCGCGCGCGCTGCGCGCGCGCGTGCTCGTGAACGCGGAAGGCGGCCTCTTCGACGACGGCAAGCGCAAGCTGACCGAGAGCGCGAAAAATCGCGACTATGGACAGACGGCGCTCGTCGGCACCGTCACGGTGTCGGCGCCGCGGCCGCGCGTCGCCTGGGAGCGCTTCACCGGCGAAGGCCCGCTCGCGCTGCTGCCGCTCGGCGGCCCGCAACAGGCGGATTACGCGCTCGTCTGGTGCTGCGCGCCCGACGTCGCGCGGCGGCGCAGCGAATTGCCCGACGACGCGTTCCTGCAGGAACTCGGCGCGACGTTCGGCACGCGGATGGGACACTTCACGCGGATCGCCGGACGCGCGGCGTTCCCGCTCGGGCTCGCCGCGGCCGATACGCTCGTCGACGGCCGGGTCGCGATCGTCGGCAACGCCGCGCAGACGCTGCACCCGGTCGCGGGCCAAGGGCTGAACCTCGGGCTGCGCGACGCGCACACGCTCGCCGAGACACTGTCCGAGCACGGCGCGACGCCGCTCGCGCTCGCGACGTTCAACGCGCGCCGCGCGCTCGACAGACGCTTCACGATCGGCGCGACCGATACGCTCGCCCGCCTGTTCACCATCGAGTCGCGCCCGCTCGCGGTGCTGCGCGGCGCGGCGCTCACCGCGCTCGAATTCGTGCCGCCGCTCAAGACGGCGATCGCGCGGCAGATGATGTTCGGACAGCGGCGCTGACGCGCACGGGCGCGGCCGTCGGCACGCGACCGTCGGTCATCGCCGGCGCGCGGCGTTCGGTCGCCGAAGGCTGAATGTCGGCAGCCGGCGGCCCGGCCGATTGAATCGAAATCGAAAAGCAGGCCGCGCGCCGTTGCGGCCATGTTCGCTCGAGTCATCTCGAGCGATGCCCGCGAGCCGCGCGTCGTGCGATCCGGGAAACGGTTTCTTCGCCGAGCGATTCGGTCAAGCCGCGACCGGCGTTTTTCCGACGCAATCGCGCGACGGGGCCGGCATCGAGCCTCTCATGCCGCACGCACGCTTTCCGCGTCGACGCCCATCCCGGCCGCCTCTCGCCGCGCCGCCGCCTTGCGCATCGAGACGCACGAGAAACGCGAGCGCGCGAGCGCCGTCACCGAAGCCGACGCCAACCGGCTTCGCGAGCTCGCGGCCCATTTCCCGCCGCATCGCAGCTACACCGCTTCGCAGGCGCGCACGATGCGTCATCCCACCTTCACGCAAGATTCATCGACGATTTAACGATTGCCGACAGTTGCCTAATTCGGCGGCACCGGCGGTTACGGTAAAATGCGCGTTTTCCCTTTTCCCGACGCCCCGCCCGCGCCCCGCGCGGGCGCTCCCATTGCGATGCCCGTCCTAGGCTCTCACGTTCTGCGCAACAACCTGTTCGTCGCCCCGATGGCGGGCGTCACGGACCGGCCGTTCCGCCAGCTGTGCAAGCGGCTCGGCGCGGGCTACGCCGTGTCCGAGATGGTCGCGTCGAACGCGCAGCTCTGGAAGAGCGAGAAGACGATGCGCCGCGCGAACCACGCGGGCGAAGTCGAGCCGATCGCGGTGCAGATCGCGGGCGCCGATCCGGCGATGATGGCCGAGGCCGCGCGTCACAACGTCGCGAACGGCGCGCAGATCATCGACATCAACATGGGCTGCCCGGCGAAGAAGGTCTGCAACGTCGCCGCCGGCTCGGCGCTCCTGCAGAACGAGCCGCTCGTGCAGCGGATCGTCGAGGCCGTCGTCGGCGCGGTCGGCGCGGGGCCCGACGCCGTGCCCGTCACGCTGAAGATCCGCACCGGCTGGGACCGCGAGCACAAGAACGCCATCACGATCGCGAAGCTCGCCGAGGCGGCCGGCATCTCGATGCTGACCGTGCACGGCAGAACCCGCGCCGACCTGTACCGCGGCGACGCCGAATACGACACGATCGCGGCCGTGAAGGCCGCCGTACGCATTCCGGTCGTCGCGAACGGCGACATTACGTCGCCGCAAAAAGCGAAGGCGGTGCTCGACGCGACGGGCGCCGACGCGCTGATGATCGGCCGCGCCGCGCAAGGAAGGCCATGGCTCTTCCGCGAAATCGATCATTTCCTGCAAAGCGGCGAGCTCCTGCCGCCGCCGCGCATCGACGAAATCCGCCAGGTGATGAACGAGCACCTCGAGGATCACTACACGTTTTACGGCGAATTCACGGGAGTCCGTACTGCACGCAAGCACATCGGCTGGTACACTCGCGGCCTTTCCGGCGCCAACGGGTTCCGGCACCGGATGAACACGCTCGAAACCACCCGCGAGCAGCTTGCCGCCGTCAACGAATTCTTCGACGCGCAACAGGCGCTGTCCGACCGCCTCGTCTATGTCGACGACGAAGACGGCGGCTGCGGCGAGCCGGGCGATTCTAACCAGTTAGCAGCATGAGCAAGCACAACATCGAACAATGCGTCCGCGACAGCCTGGATGGCTACTTCCGGGATCTCGACGGCTCCAATCCGCACGACGTCTATGAAATGGTGATGTCGTGCGTCGAAAAGCCTATGCTCGAAGTCGTGCTCGAACAGGCGGGCGGCAACCAGTCGCTCGCCGCGGAGTACCTCGGCATCAATCGCAACACGCTGCGCAAGAAGCTGCAGCAGCACGGCCTGCTGTAGGCGGCCGAACCGTCCCCGTTTTCCTGGCTATTGGTGGTTCCATCATGATCAAGCAAGCGCTCATTTCCGTTTCCGACAAGACCGGCATCGTCGACTTCGCGAAAGCGCTGTCCGAGCTCGGCGTCAAGCTGCTGTCGACGGGCGGCACCGCGAAACTGCTCGCCGAAGCGGGCCTGCCCGTCACCGAAGTGGCCGACTACACCGGCTTCCCGGAAATGCTCGATGGGCGCGTGAAGACGCTGCACCCGAAGGTGCACGGCGGCATCCTCGCCCGCCGCGACCTGCCCGAGCACATGCAGGCGCTCGAGCAGCACGGCATTCCGACGATCGACCTGCTCGTCGTGAACCTGTATCCGTTCGTCGCGACGATCGCGAAGGACGACTGCACGCTCGCCGACGCGATCGAGAACATCGACATCGGCGGCCCGACGATGCTGCGCTCCGCGGCGAAGAACCACCGCGACGTGACGGTCGTAGTCGACCCGGCCGACTACGCGGTCGTGCTCGACGAAATGAAGGCGAACGGCAACACGGTCGGCTACCCGACCAACTTCCGCCTCGCGACGAAGGTGTTCGCGCATACCGCGCAATACGACGGCGCGATCACGAACTACCTGACGAGCCTGACCGACGAGCTGAAGCATGCGTCGCGCAACGCGTACCCGGCGACGCTGAACCTCGCGTTCGACAAGGTGCAGGACCTGCGCTACGGCGAGAATCCGCACCAGAGCGCGGCGTTCTACCGCGACGTCGCGACGCCGGCCGGCGCGCTCGCGAACTACCGCCAGCTGCAGGGCAAGGAACTGTCGTACAACAACATCGCCGATTCGGACGCCGCGTGGGAATGCGTGAAGACGTTCAACGCGCCGGCGTGCGTGATCATCAAGCACGCGAACCCGTGCGGCGTCGCGGTCGGCAACGATTCGGCCGACGCGTACGCGAAGGCGTTCCAGACCGATCCGACGTCGGCGTTCGGCGGCATCATCGCGTTCAACCGGGAAGTCGACGAAGCCGCCGCGCAGGCGGTGGCGAAGCAGTTCGTCGAAGTGCTGATCGCGCCGTCGTTCTCGGATGCGGCCAAGCAGGTGTTCGCGGCGAAGCAGAACGTGCGTCTCCTCGAGATCGCGCTGGGCGACGGCCATAACGCGTTCGACCTGAAGCGCGTCGGCGGCGGCCTGCTCGTGCAGTCGCTCGATTCGAAGAACGTGCAGCCGCGCGAGCTGCGCGTCGTCACGAAGCGCCATCCGACGCCGAAGGAAATGGACGACCTCCTCTTCGCATGGCGCGTCGCGAAGTACGTGAAATCGAACGCGATCGTGTTCTGCGGCAACGGGATGACGCTCGGCGTCGGCGCGGGCCAGATGAGCCGCGTCGATTCGGCGCGCATCGCGAGCATCAAGGCGCAGAACGCGGGCCTCTCGCTGGCCGGCTCGGCGGTTGCGTCGGATGCGTTCTTCCCGTTCCGCGACGGCCTCGACGTCGTCGTCGCGGCGGGCGCGACCTGCGTGATCCAGCCGGGCGGCTCGGTGCGCGACGAC
The DNA here is from genome assembly GCF_000773065.1 of Burkholderia sp. ABCPW 111. Taxonomy (NCBI): domain Bacteria; kingdom Pseudomonadati; phylum Pseudomonadota; class Betaproteobacteria; order Burkholderiales; family Burkholderiaceae; genus Burkholderia; species Burkholderia sp. ABCPW 111. The sequence continues at coordinate 7,420 of NZ_JPWT01000121.1, forward strand.
GAGGTGATCGCCGCCGCCGACGAGCACAACATCGCGATGGTGGTGACGGGCGTGCGCCACTTCCGCCACTGATTCATACGACGCAGCGTTTCCGGCGAAACCCGGCGGTGGATCACCGCCGGGTTTTTTATCGGTCGCGCGGAACCGATGCGTGGCGAGTGACGGGTCGGGACGGCGGCTCTTTGGCATGGCGGTCGTTGGCGGCGGCGGCTCGCTGTGGCCGTACGCGGCGGGCATCGTTGGCGGCGGCGGCTCGCTGCAGTCAGCGTAGGGCGGCAGCGGCTCGCTGCAGTCGTACGCTGCGGCCGTCGTTGGGTGGCGACGGCTCGCTGCGCGGCCGTTCCTTGCGGCGGTTTCCGTTGCAATGGCGCAGTGGTTCGTCGCGGCGCTTCTTCGAAGCGGCAAGCTCGGCGGCCCGGCCATTTGAAGCGATCGCTCGCGCGAAGCCGAATTCCGTCGGAAGCAACGCCGTGTTCGGCGCTCGGTATCTCGGTATCTCGGTATCTCGGCATCTCGGCATCTCGGCATCTCGGCATCTCGGCATCTCGGCATCTCGGCATCTCGGCATCTCGGCATCTCGGCATCTCGACATCTCGACATCTCGACATCTCGACAGAGCGACAGCGCGACATCTCGGCATCGATTCAACCGACGGCTTCGCGCCGCTCGCACCCCGTTCCGGCGCTTGCCTCCCGACCGCACGCAACGAGCGTCCGGCGCCGGCCGCCGCGATCGCGCAGCGCTCGCATAATCCACGTTCGCCGCCCCGCTCGCGCGGCGCTGCGCCGTCCGCTTTCGCCGGGCTCCGGCGTCATTCGTGTAGTATCGGTCGCACATAGCTTTTCCGTTTCTCCATGCGAATCCTCGGCATCGACCCCGGCTTGCGCGTCACCGGCTTCGGCGTGATCGACGTCAGCGGCCATCGGCTCGCGTACGTCGCGAGCGGCGTGATCAAGACGCCCACCGCCGACCTGCCCACGCGGCTCGGCACGATCTACGACGGCGTCTCGACGCTGATCCGCGAGCACACGCCCGATCAGGCGTCGATCGAAAAAGTGTTCGTCAACGTCAATCCGCAATCGACGCTGCTCCTCGGCCAGGCGCGCGGCGCCGCCATTTGCGGGCTCGTGTCGGGCGGCCTGCCCGTCGCCGAGTACACCGCGCTGCAGCTCAAGCAGGCGGTGGTCGGCTACGGACGCGCGACGAAGGAGCAGATGCAGGAAATGGTCGCGCGCCTGCTGAGCCTGTCCGGACTGCCCGGCACCGACGCGGCCGACGCGCTCGGGATGGCGATCTGTCACGCGCACGGCGGCAACACGCTCAACACGCTCGGCGGCATCGCGCCCGCGCTCGCGAAGAAGGGGCTGCGCGTTCGGCGCGGGCGGCTCATCGGATAAGGCGGCCGGCTCGACGTGTGCCGCCCGCGCGGGTGGAAACCGTGTTTGCCCGGATCGATCCCGATCAACGAGACGGCTTTCGCGACGGCGCCCCAATGAAGAATCCCCGCCCGGCATCGTCCGCCAAGCCGGGATCGGGCTGACCATCCCATGGCGCCCGGCGACGCCAAGCGGATGCCGCCCGCTCCACCGCCCGCATCGGGCTTCGCGCGCGTTCGCGCCGCTGCCGCTCGCGCCCCGCGGTGCGCTACACTCGCGCTTTCCGTTCCGTCCCGCACTCGCCATGATCGGTCGCATCGCCGGCACCCTGCTTGAAAAGAACCCTCCGCACATCCTCGTCGACTGCAACGGCGTCGGCTATGAAGTCGACGTGCCGATGAGCACGTTCTACAACCTGCCGCACACGGGCGAGAAGGTCGTGCTGCTGACCCAGTTGATCGTCCGCGAGGACGCGCACCTGCTGTACGGCTTCCTCACGCCGCAGGAGCGCTCGACGTTCCGGGAACTGCTCAAGATCACGGGCGTCGGCGCGCGGATGGCGCTCGCCGTGCTGTCCGGGATGAGCGTCGCGGAGCTGTCGCAAGCGGTCACGCTGCAAGACGCCGCGCGCCTGACGCGCGTGCCGGGCATCGGCAAGAAGACAGCCGAGCGCCTGCTCCTCGAGCTCAAGGGCAAGCTCGGCGCAGATCTCGGCCCGCTCGCCGGCGCGGCCTCGCCTTCCGACCACGCGACCGACATCCTCAACGCACTTCTCGCGCTCGGCTATTCGGAAAAGGAAGCGCTCGCCGCGATCAAGAACGTGCCGGCCGGCACCGGCGTGTCCGAAGGCATCAAGCTGTCGCTCAAGGCGCTGTCGAAGGCGTAGCGGCTCGAACGGCGCGTCGTCGAAGACAGCTTCGCATGCCGTGCGCCGCCAGGCGACTCGGCCGTTCGGCCAGGTTGGCCGGAGCACGCCGCGCGGTACAATGGCCGCATGATCGAAACCGACAAACTCGCCGCCGAGCGGATCATTGCCGCCACGCCCGCGTCTTCGCACGAAGAGGCGTTCGAACGCGCGCTGCGCCCGCGCCAGCTCGACGAATACGTCGGCCAGGAAAAGGTGCGCGGCCAGCTCGAAATCTTCATCGAGGCCGCGAAGCGTCGCGCCGAAGCGCTCGACCACGTGCTGCTGTTCGGACCGCCCGGCCTCGGCAAGACGACGCTCGCGCACATCATTGCGCGCGAAATGGGCGTGAATCTGCGCCAGACGTCCGGCCCCGTGCTCGAGCGGGCGGGCGACCTCGCCGCGCTCCTCACGAACCTCGAAGCGAACGACGTTCTCTTCATCGACGAGATCCATCGCCTGTCGCCCGTCGTCGAGGAAATCCTGTATCCGGCGCTCGAGGATTACCAGATCGACATCATGATCGGCGAAGGGCCCGCCGCGCGCAGCGTGAAGCTCGACCTGCAGCCGTTCACGCTCGTCGGCGCGACCACCCGCGCCGGGATGCTGACGAACCCGCTGCGCGACCGTTTCGGCATCGTCGCGCGGCTCGAATTCTATGACGCCGAGCAACTGTCGCGGATCGTGCGGCGCTCGGCGTCGCTGCTGAACGCGCAGATCGATCCGAACGGCGCGCTCGAGATCGCGAAGCGCTCGCGCGGCACGCCGCGGATCGCAAACCGGCTGCTGCGCCGCGTGCGCGACTACGCGGAAGTGAAGGCGGACGGCAACATCACCGCGTCCGTCGCGGACGCCGCGCTCGCGATGCTCGACGTCGATCCGGTCGGCTTCGACCTGATGGACCGCAAGTTGCTCGAAGCGATCCTGCACAAGTTCGACGGCGGACCGGTCGGCGTCGACAACCTCGCCGCCGCGATCGGCGAGGAGCGCGACACGATCGAGGACGTGCTCGAGCCGTACTTGATCCAGCAGGGCTTCCTGCAGCGCACGCCGCGCGGCCGCGTCGCGACGCTCCTTACCTACCGGCACTTCGGGCTCGCCGCGCCGGACGCCGCGAGCCCCGTGCGCAACCTCTGGGGCACGCCGGACGCCGAGGGCTGACGCCCCCCGTCCCGACGAGTCGACCGATGTCCGCCCCGCTTCGCGACCGCCCCGCCCGCTCCCCGATCGGACATCCGCTCGTCGAGCGCGTGCGCGCCCGCGTCGCGGGCGGCGTCACGCATCTGACGTCCGGCAGCGGCCCGTCGCTCGACTACTCGTCGCCGCCGGGCGACCCGGGCCTCTTCGGCCCCGACGCGGTGTGCTGGAAGGTGCATGCCGATTTCACGTCGATGATGACGGGCGGAATCTCCGCGCTGCTGCTGCAGGCGCTGCACCCGCTCGCGCTCGCGGGCGTGTGGGACCATTCGACGTTCCGCACCGACATCCTCGGCCGCCTGCGCCGCACCGCGACGTTCATCTCCGGCACGACGTACGGCAGCCGCGCCGATGCGCTGAAGCTGATCGAACGCGTGAAGGCGATACACGAGACCGTCGTCGGCACGGGGCTCGATGGCCGCCCGTATCGCGCGAGCGATCCCGCACTGCTCACGTGGGTGCACGTCGCCGAGGTGTCGAGCTTTCTCGCCGCGCACCTGCGCTACGTGAATCCGCTGTTGCCGGGCGCCGATCAGGACCGCTACTACGCGGAAACCGCGCGCATCGCCGAGCTGCTGGGCGCGACGAACGTCCCGAAAACGCGCGCCGACGTCGCCGCGTACTTCGCCGCGACGCGCCCCGAGCTCGAAGCGAGCGAGCGCACGCACGAGGTGGTACGGACCCTGATGAACGTGCCGGTGCCGAGGCCGGCGATGCGCCCCGCCGCCGCGCTCCTCTTCAACGCCGGCGTCGATCTGTTGCCGACGTGGGCGCAACGGATGCTCGGCCTGTCGTCGCTCGCGCCGGTGCGCCGCGCGCTCGTTCGGCCCGGCGTGCGGATCGTCGCGCCGGTGATCCGCTGGGCGCTCGTCAACAGCGTATCGAAGCGCGCACGCCGGCGGGTGTCCGCCCGGCCGGAGCAGCCGGGCCCCAACGGCACGTAGCCCAACCCGTCGCGTTCATTTCAAATACCTGTCACATCCATTCGCGATGCTGACGGGGCCACACGCGCATCAATCGCGCGTCGCCATCCCCGCCAAACCCACCATCGACACCAGCCAACGATGCCGCGTCCGCTCTTCCGTCTCGTCGCCGCCACCGCCTTTCCGCTCGTCGCCGCGCTCGCCGCCTGCGGCGGCGACGGCACGGCGCCCGCCCCACCGATTGCCGCCGTCGATGCGGGCGCCGCCGGCTCCACGCGCGGCCACGCGACGCAGCCTGGGCCGAGCGCGGGCAGCCCGTCGCCGAAGGCGCCCGCCTCCGCGCCGGGCAAATGGAAAGGCGCGCGCACGGGCGACATGCTCGACGTCGCGCTCGGCGAACTGCATCCGACGCAAGGCGCGCTCGGCTACGACCAGATCTATTACAAGCTCGGCCGCTACGAACGGCAGCCCGACAAGAAGTTCGACGACTTCTGCGCGGACGAAGGGCTCGGCGGCCTCGCGTCGAACGGCTACGCGACGCAGTCGACGTTGCGCGACGCCGCGAGCTACGCTTGCGCGACGAGCGCCGACGCGCGCGGGCGCGCCGTGCTCAATCCCGTCGTCATCGGGCCGAACGGCGACATGCTGTACGTGACCGACGGCCACCACGGCCTGTCGACCTATTACGAGACGCCCGACGGCGGCGCGTCGCTGCACGTACACGTCGTCGTCAAGGACAACCTGAGCGACTACTCGGGCGCGGCGTTCTGGCAGCAGATGCAAAGCCGCGGCTACACGCGCCTGAAGGACGGAAACGGCCGGCCGATCGCGGCGGACCATCTGCCCGCCGGCCTCGGCCTGAAGCTCGGCATGCAGGACGACCGCTACCGGTCGCTCGTCTATTTCACGCGCGACATCGGCTATGCGAAGCCCGCGCAGGCGACCGACTATCTCGAGTTCTACTGGGCCGACTGGCTGCGCCAGCAGCCGGAAGCGTTCTCACTCGCGGGCTACGACCTCGCGCGCGCGGGCGCGACCGATCCCGACCCGGCGACGGCGGACACGGGCTACCTGAATGCGGTGTGGAATGCGTCGGCGCGGATGGTCGCGTCGATCGATCCGGTGATCGACGGCAAGACGGGCGCGGACCTCGGCCGCGCCGATCAGATCAACGGCGGAAAGAAATACGGCAAGGGGGAATTCGACAAGCTGCGCCAGCCGATCACGGCCGACAAACCCGGCAAGATCGCGTACGCGCTCGATTACAAGTCGCGCCGCGGGCTGCGCTGAAGCGCGGCGGCGGCTAAGGCCATGCGCCGCGACGATCCGGAGCGCCTCGCGGCCGCGCCCACGTTCAGGCTCGCGCGCGCGAACCTCGCGACCGCTCGCCCGTCACAGCACCTTTCGATAGCCGTCGTCGTCGCTCGCGTCGCTCAGGTGATCGACGTCGGCCCAGCGCACGATACGCGCGCGGCCGTCGTCATAATCGACGACGTTCACGCTCGTGTTCAACAGCGCGTGCTTGCGCGGCGCGTCGAGCGGCAGATCGTTCGCGAAGCGGTATACGCAGTCGAGCACGCCGCCATGCGCGACGCACGCGATGCGCCCGCCCGGATGCGCGGCGACGATCCGCTCGACCTCGTGCAGCACGCGATGATAGAACGCGCGGTGCGATTCGCCGCCTTCCGGCTCGAAGCCGGGATCGCGTGTCTGCCACTGCGCGAACGCGTCGGGAAAACGCGCCTCGATCTCGACGCTGTCGTGCCCCTGGAACACGCCGTACGCGCGCTCGCGCAGCCCTTCGCGCAGCGCGAGCGGCAGGCCGAGCGCATCGGCGGCCGGCTGCGCGGTCTGCCGCGCGCGCGACAGGTCGCTCGAATAGACGGCATCGATACGCGCGCCGGCGCGTGCGTCGCGCGCGAGCCGGTCGGCCAGCTGCCGCGCCTGCGCGAGCCCCGTGTCGGCAAGCGGAATGTCGATGTGGCCTTGAATCCGCTTGATGCGGTTCCAGGCCGTCTCGCCATGGCGGATGAAGAGAATCTGCGTCGTGGCCATCGGTGCGGTCTCGAATCGAAGCGTCAAGGGCGTGTCACGGGCGCGTCTGCAACCAGAACGTCACGGGACCGTCGTTGACGAGCGACACCTGCATGTCGGCGCCGAACTCGCCCGCCGCGACGATCGGATGACGCTCGCGCGCCGCGCGCACGAAGTAGTCGAACAGGCGCTCGCCCTCGTCGGGCGGCGCGGCGGGCGTGAAGCTCGGGCGCAGGCCGCTGTTCGTGTCGGCCGCGAGCGTGAACTGCGACACGAGCAGCAGGCCGCCCGCGCGCCCCGCGCCGTCGATGTTCGACACGGGCAGGTTCATCTTGCCCGCCGCATCGCTGAACACGCGGTAGCCGAGCACCTTCGCGAGCAGCCTGTTCGCGACCGCCTCGGTGTCGCCGCGCTCCGCGCAGACGAGCGCGAGAAGACCGGCGCCGATCTCGCCCGTCACGCGGCCGCCGACGCGCACGTCGGCGCGCTTCACGCGCTGGATCAACGCGATCATGCGCGCGCCTGCGTCACGCGCGCGGCGCGAACGGCGCGAACGATGCACGCGGCGCGCGCCGCCGAGCGGCGAACCGCGCGCTCATGCGGTGAGCGTCACGCGCGCGAAGCGGCGCTTGCCGACTTGCACGACGAATTCGCCCGCGTCGAGCTTCAGCGCCTTGTCGGACACCGTCGCGCCGTCGATCTTCACGCCGCCCTGCTCGATGTTGCGCAGCGCCTCGCTCGTCGACGGCACGAGCCCCGCCAGCTTCAGCAACTGGCCGATCGCGAGCGGCGCGCCCGCGAGCGTCACCGTGGGAATATCGTCCGGCACGCCGCCCTTCGCGCGGTGGTTGAAGTCCTCGAGCGCGCGCTCGGCGTCCGCGCGCGAATGGAAGCGCTCGACGATCTCCTGCGCGAGCATCACCTTGAAGTCGCGCGGATTGCGGCCGCCCTCGGCCTCGCGGCGGAACTGCGCGATCTCGTCGAGGCCGCGGAACGACAGCAGCTCGAAGTAGCGCCACATCAGAACGTCCGAGATGCTCATCAGCTTGCCGAACATGTCGCTCGGCTTCTCGCTGATGCCGACGTAGTTGCCCTTCGACTTCGACATCTTCTCGACGCCGTCGAGGCCTTCGAGAAGCGGCATCGTCAGGATGCACTGCTGCTCCTGCCCGTACTGCTTCTGCAACTCGCGGCCCACGAGCAGGTTGAACTTCTGGTCGGTGCCGCCGAGCTCGAGATCGGCGTTCAGCGCGACCGAGTCGTAGCCTTGCATCAGCGGATACAGGAATTCGTGGATCGAGATCGGAATGCCGCCCTGGAAGCGCTTCGTGAAGTCCTCGCGCTCGAGCATCCGCGCAACCGTGTAGCGCGACGCGAGCTTGATCATCCCGTCCGCGCCGAGCGGCATCGACCATTCGCTGTTGTAGCGGATCTCGGTCTTCTCGCGGTCGAGCACGAGCGCGGCCTGCTCGAAGTAGGTCTTCGCGTTTGCTTCGATCTGCTCACGCGTAAGCGGCGGGCGCGTCGCGTTGCGGCCCGACGGATCGCCGATCAGCGACGTGAAGTCGCCGATCAGGAAAATCACCGTATGGCCGAGATCCTGCAGCTGGCGCATCTTGTTCAGCACGACCGTGTGGCCGATGTGGATGTCGGGCGCGGTCGGATCGAGGCCCAGCTTGATGCGCAGCGGCTTGCCCGTCGCCGCGCTTTTCGCGAGCTTCTGCGCGAACTCTTCCTCGATCAGCAGCTCGTCGACGCCGCGCTTCGTGACGGCGAGCGCGTGGCGAACCTCATCGGTGATCGGGAAGGCGGGCTTGGAAGTGGGATCGGTGCTCATCGGTGCAAGAGGAAGAAATGTCGCAAAAAGAGCGATTTTCCCATAAGTTGCGCGCGGACCGCTTAACGGCGCGCTCGCATGCGCGGATAATCGGCGACGACGGCGCGCGGCGAGCCTTCCGCGCGCCCCCCATCTCGATTCCGGAGCGATGAACGTGGCGTCCAACCGCATGCAACCCGGCCATCCCGCGGATGGCGTGTATTTCGGCCTGATGTCGGGGACGAGCATGGACGGCGTCGACGGCGTCGCCGTCCGCTTCGAGGCGGGCAAGCCGCTCGCCGTGCTGTCCGAGGCGTTCGTCGGCTTCGCCGACACGCTGCGCGACGCGCTCTTCGCGCTGCAGCAGCCGGGCGGCGACGAGATCGAGCGCGAGGCGCTCGCCGCGAACGCGCTCGCCGCGCGCTACGCGGTGTGCTGCCACGAGCTGCTGCGCGCGGCGGGCCTCGCGCCCGAGAACGTGCGCGCGCTCGGCGTGCACGGCCAGACGGTGCGCCACCGGCCCGAGCGCGGCTACACGCGGCAGATCAACAATGCCGCGCTGCTCGCGGAGCTCACGCGCATCGACGTGATCGCGGACTTCCGCAGCCGCGACGTCGCCGCGGGCGGCCAGGGCGCGCCGCTCGTGCCGGCGTTCCACGCGACGGTGTTCGGCTCGCCGGACGAGACGCGCGTCGTCTGCAACTTGGGCGGCATCAGCAACATCACGATCCTGCCCGCGGCGCACGACGCGCGTGACGCGCGCAACGATCCGGTGCGCGGCCTCGACTGCGGCCCGGCGAACGCGCTGATCGACGCATGGGCCGAACGCCACCTGAAACAGCCGTTCGACGACGGCGGTCGTTTCGCGGCGCGCGGCACGGTGCACGAGGCGCTCCTCGCCGCGCTCCTCGACGAGCCGTATTTCCGGCAGGGCGCGCCCAAAAGCACGGGGCGCGATCTCTTCAACGCCGATTGGCTCGACGCGAAGCTCGCCGGCTTTCCGGGCCTCGCGCCCGAAGACGTGCAGGCGACGCTCACGATGCTGACGGCGGCCACCGTCGCCGACGAAATCGCACGGCATGCGAGCGACTGCCGGGCCGTCTACGTATGCGGCGGCGGCGCGCGCAACCCGGTGTTGCTCGACACGATCGCGGCCGCGCTCGCGGCGCGCGGGCTCGACGTGCCGATCGACACGACGGCCGCGCTCGGCGTGCCGCCGCAGCAGGTCGAATCGCTCGCGTTCGCGTGGCTTGCGTACCGCTTCAACGCGCGCGCGCCGGGCAACGTGTCGGCCGTCACGGGCGCGGCGGGCGAACGCGTGCTGGGCGCGCTGTACCCGCGCTGAGCGGGCCGGCTTCGCCAAAGCCGCCCCGCACCGCTTCGCGCCGAGCGACCGCGCGCACGCCGCGGCCGCGGCGCCGGCCCGCGCCGGCTGCCGCGCGCGTCAGCGAACCGAGCTCGCGTCCTGCCCGAACAACACGCTGCGCGAGTTCTGATCGACGGTCGGCGCAACGTTGATCTCCTTCGCCCGCTCGTACGCGCGCACGGTGGCGGGCCGTTCGGCGACCCGCGCGAACCACGCGGCGAGGAACGGGAAATCCGCGAGGCGCTGCCGCTGCCGCTCGTGCGGCACGATCCACGGGTAGCACGCCATGTCGGCGATCGAATATTCGCCCGCGATGTAGTCGCGCCCGTCCGACAGATGCTTGTTCAGCACGCCGTACAGCCGCGACGTTTCCTTCACATAGCGGTCGATCGCATACGGCAGCGGCTCGGGCGCGTACTGCACGAAGTGATGGTTCTGCCCCGCCATCGGGCCGAGCCCGCCCATTTGCCAGAACAGCCACTGCAGCGTTTCGTTGCGCCCGCGCAGGTCGGCCGGAATGAAGCGTCCGATCTTGTCCGCGAGATACAGCAGGATCGCGCCGGACTCGAAGATCGACAGCGGCGCGCCGCCGTCGGCGGGCGCGTGATCGACGAGGGCCGGAATCCGGTTGTTGGGCGCGATGCGCAGGAAATCCGGCTCGAACTGCTCGCCGCGGCCGATGTTGACCGGCACGATCCGGTACGGCAAGCCGGCCTCCTCGACGAACATCGTGATCTTGTGGCCGTTCGGCGTGGTCCAGTAGTAGAGATCGAGCATCGCGTCAGGCCTCCGCGCCGGTTGCGGACGCAAGCCGCGCGTTCTGCGGAAACAGCACGCGGCGCGCGTCGTCGTCGAAATCGGTCTTGAACGCGTGGCGCGCCTTCAGCGCCTCCGCGCGTTGCGCGGCGGGACGCGCGTTGATCTCGTCGAACAGGCGCTTCACGTTCGGCAACTGCTCCCATGCGCCGTCGCCGAGCACGAACGGGATCGCACGCGCCCAGCCCCACACCGCCATGTCGGCGATCGTGTAGCCGTCGCCGACCATGTAGCGGCGGGTGGCAAGGCGTTCGTCGACGATGCGCCAGTGGCGCCAGGCCTCGAAGTCGTAGCGGTTCGCCGCATACGCTTTCGGCTCCGGCGCGAAGTGCCTGAAATGCACCGCCTGGCCGCAGTACGGGCCGATCCCCGTCGCGACGAACATCAGCCACGACAGCAGCTCGCCGCGCGCGGCGGGCGTGTCGTCCGGCAGGAACTGGCCGGTCTTCTCCGCGAGATACAGCAGGATCGCGTTGCTGTCGAACACGGTCACATCGCCGTCGACTAGCGCGGGCGTCTTCGCGTTCGGATTGATCGCCTTGAACGCGTCACCGTGCTGCTCGCCTTTGCGCGTATCGACGGGCACGAGTTCATAAGGCACGCCGGCCTCCTCGAGGAACAACGCGACCTTGGCCGGGTTCGGCGACGGGTGATAGAAGAATCGGATCATCGAATGAGTCCTCCTGGTCATGCGGGACAGTGAGCTGAGTTGCCAATGTATCGCATGCACTGAGACAATATGCGCCGACAAGTCCCAATTGCTTGACCAATCGTCCCATGAACGATCGCCTGAAAGGTCTTCTCGCCCGCTTCGAGCTGCACGCCCGCGTGTTCCACTTCGGCACGCTGCCCGGCACGTCGACATTCGATATCTGCGAGGACGGCTTCCACATGCACCTGCTGCGCTCGGGCGCCGTCTGCGTGACAGGCGGTGCGCTCGGCCTGCACGCGGTGCCCGAGCCGAGCGCGCTGTTCATCCGGCGGCCCGGCAGGTACCGGATCGAAGCGCGCGGCGGCATGCCCGCCGAGGTCTTGTCCGCTGCGATCGAATTCGGGCTCGGCGACGAAAATCCGCTGCTGCGCGGCCTGCCCGATCTGCTCGCGATCCCGCTTGCGTCGATGTCGTCGCTCGACGCCGTCCAGCATGCGCTGTTCGCCGAGGCAAGGGCGCCCGCGTGCGGTCACGATACGGTGATCAACCGGCTGACCGAAGTGCTCGTCGTGCAATTGCTGCGCTTCGTGATGCGCAACCGGCTGGTGGCGAGCGGCTCGCTCGCCGGGCTGTCCGACGCCCGGCTTGCCAAGGCGCTGAACGCGCTGCATGCGGACCCGGCGTTGCCGTGGACGCTCGAACGGATGGCCGCCGCGGCCGGCATGTCGCGCTCGCGCTTCGCCGCGCATTTCGCGGACACGGTCGGCGTGCCGCCCGGCGAATATCTACTCCAGTGGCGAGTGGGGCTCGCGAAGACGCTGCTGCGGCGCGGCTACGCGGTCAAGGAAATCGCGCCGGAAGTCGGCTACGGCAGCGCGAGCGCGCTCACGCGCGCATTCGCGCAATGCACGGGACACGCGCCGACCGATTGGCTCGCGCATGCGAGCGACGCAGTGCGCACGGCCGACGCAGCAGCGCCGGAAATCGGCGCGCGCGCGGCGTGAGCCGATGTAGCAGGCGCGTGCGCGATGATGCGCTCCCGCTTCGCCGCTCCGGTCGGCGACGGCGGGCCAAAAAAAACGGGGCATTCAGCCCCGTTTTTCGTCGGACGCGGATGCGCTCAGACCGAGAACGACGAGCCGCAACCGCAGGTCGTAGTCGCGTTCGGGTTCTTGATGACGAATTGCGCGCCGTTCAGATCGTCCTTGTAGTCGATCTCGGCGCCGACGAGATACTGATAGCTCATTGCGTCGACGAGCAGCACGACCCCGTTCTTGTTGAGCACGGTGTCGTCCTCGTTGACGTCCTCGTCGAACGTGAAGCCGTACTGGAAGCCGGAGCAGCCGCCGCCTTGCACGAACACGCGCAGCTTGAGCTCGGGGTTGCCCTCTTCGTCGATCAGTTGCTTGACCTTATCGGCCGCCGCGTCGGTGAAGACGAACGGAGCCGGCATCTCGGTAGTTGCCGCGGATTCGGTAACAGCGTTCATGCGAACTCTCCAAAAAACCATTGCCTGCTATTGTAGGACTGATCCGCAGATCGTGCTGGCGCAGGCGAAATCAAGTGGCGCGCCGGCGTTTTTCGCGCATTCGTTGCGCCGACGCAAGCCGGCCGCACATAAAAAAACCGCCAGTGCGAAAACTGGCGGTTTTTCTTGCAGCGATGCCGCCCGAAGGCGGCGTGCGGCACGAGCGATTAACGCTTCGAGAACTGCTTGGCGCGGCGTGCCTTGTGCAGACCGACCTTCTTACGCTCGACTTCACGGGCGTCGCGCGTGACGAAGCCCGCGCTCGACAGCGCCGGCTTCAGCGTCGCGTCGTAGTCGATCAGCGCGCGGGTGATGCCGTGGCGCACTGCGCCCGCCTGACCCGTTTCGCCGCCGCCCGTCACGTTCACCTTGATGTCGAACGTCTGGCCGTGGTTCGTGAGTTCCAGCGGCTGACGCACGATCATCAGCGACGTTTCGCGCGAGAAGTAGTCGGAGATGGGCTTGCCGTTGACGACGATGTCGCCCTTGCCAGCCTTGATGAAGACACGAGCGACTGCGCTCTTGCGGCGGCCCGTACCGTAGTTCCAGTTACCGATCATGTGGGCTCCCCTTAGATCTCGAGCGCTTTCGGCTGTTGAGCCGAATGCGGATGCGTGGCTTCAGCGTAGACCTTCAGCTTCTTGATCATCGCGTAGCCGAGCGGGCCCTTCGGCAGCATGCCCTTGACCGCCTTCTCGAGCGCGCGGCCCGGGAAGCGTTCCTGCATCTTGCCGAACGTCGTTTCATAGATGCCGCCCGGGTAGCCCGAGTGACGGTAGTACTTCTTGTCCAGCGTCTTGTTGCCCGTGACCTTCAACTTGCTCGCGTTGATGACGATGATGAAATCACCGGTGTCGACGTGCGGGGTGAACTCAGGCTTGTGCTTGCCGCGAAGACGGCGTGCCACTTCGCTGGCGACACGGCCGAGAACCTTATCCGTCGCGTCAATCACGTACCATTCGCGCGTCACCTCATGGGCTTTTGCGGAAAACGTCTTCATGATCGATCCAAAATTGATTGCTGATGCCCAAGCGTTCTTTCCTGCTTGTCTGCTCTTGGCAGGCGCTTCGTGGCGCGATGCAGGCTCTCCCTGTTCTTTTTCCGTGGGCAATGAATGCGGAAAAGCCCTGAATTATAAAGGAAATCGATTCAGGAGGTCAAAGAAATCCGACTTCCTCCGGCTTGCGCCGACGACGAAGCGCGCTTCGCAGGCGTGAAATCCCCGCCGAAGGGCCAGCGAAGCTTGCATCGGACGAAAAAAAGCCCGAACCGCTGGTTCGGGCTTAATCCACCAAAGGAGGAGGGTGGAGGAGACATGCTGAGGTTGTCGCAGCGCGACAACCAATGCCTCACATTATACGAACCGGAAGCCGTCAGCACAAGAAAAACCGCATAGAGAAATTCAATCCCATAATACGGAAAACGACCCGTCTTCGGGCACTGCAAATTTTCCCTTTTAAATCAACTTCATATGCAAATTCATGTGAACAAATGCCCTTTACGGCTAGAGTAAAACCCCTAATGATCGGAGGGCGTTCGGTGCAGCCCCGAGCGGGCGCGAAGCGCCGTCGGGCGCCGCCTCCGCCCGTCTTGCGGCGCATCAGCCGACCGTTGCCGGCAGGGCTACAATGCCGAATTACAACCGAATCAAGCAACGCTGGAGCTCGCGCATGGAATGCAAAGTTAGCTGGATGGGGCAGGATGGCATGGCGTTCGCCGCCCAAACGGGCAGCGGCCACCTCGTCACGATGGACGGCGCGCCCGAAGGCGGCGGGCACAATCTCGCGCCGCGCCCGATGGAGATGGTGCTCGTCGGCACGGGCGGCTGCACGGCCTATGACGTCGTGCTGATCCTCAAGAAGAGCCGCCAGGAAGTCACGGGCTGCTCGGTGACGCTGCAGGCGGAGCGCGCGAGCGAGGACCCGAAGGTGTTCACGAAGATCCACTTCCACTTCACGGTGACGGGCCGCAACCTGAATCCCGCGACCGTCGAGCGTGCGATCAACCTGTCGCACGACAAGTACTGCTCCGCATCGATCATGATCGCGAAGACGGCCGAACTGTCGCATTCGTTCGAGATCGTCGCCGCGTAACGCGCTTCGCCCGTGGCGCGAGCGCGTGGCCGCGCGGCTCGCGAAAAGGAAAAAGGCCGGCGCCGCATCACGCGGCGCCGGCCTTTCGTCATCGTGCGGCAAAGCGGGCCGATAAGCCGGATTCTGTGCAGGCCGCGCATCCGAAGACGCGCGGCCCGTGGCAGCCATTCCTCTAGGCGCGCCATTGCTGACGCGCTCAAGCTTCCTACCCGCAGACGAGACGGGGGCACCGTCCTGCATCCGAAGATGCGCGCCTGCCTACTTGGAATTGCTCCGGGTGGAGGTTACCGTGCCGGTCTGCGTCGCCGCAGCCGCGGTGCGCTCTTACCGCACCGTTTCACCCTTGCCTGATCCCGGCTTGCGCCGGGCCATCGGCGGTTTGCTTTCTGTTGCCCTGTTCCGCGTGTCGCCACGGATGGCCGTTAGCCATCACCCTGCCCTGTCGGAGTCCGGACTTTCCTCGCCCTTCGCGGCGAACCGCGAAAGCCGCGACTGCCTGGCCTGCTTTGCGAGCGGGATTCTAGCACCGCGGCGCGGCGCTCGCTTGGGGCGGGTTGAGTCGATGCATCGCCGATTCGGTGGTCGATCGCGCGTTGCGTGCGGATTCGCGCTAGGTTGGGACTCGTGCGCCGTTGCTTGGCGCTTGGTGCTTGGCGCTTGATTAGCGCCGGCCGACATCCGGCTCGCGCGCCCGTTCGTGCCCCTCCTGAGCTCCAGGTCCGGCTTTAGTCGGATTCTGATTTCAGCTGCGGCGCTCGCGACGAAGTTCAGGGTTGGGCGCTGTCGCTGAATGCGCGGGCACTTGGCACTTGGCACTTGGCACTTGGCACTTGGCACCTGGCACCTGGCACCTGGCACCTGGCACCTGGCACCTGGCAACTGGCGGCTGGCGGCTGGCGGCTGGCGGCTGGCGGCTGGCGGTTGGCGGTTGGCGGTTGGCGGTTGGCGGTTGGCGGTTGGCGGTTGGCAAATGATCGGCCCCCTCCGACACCACGACCGTTCAGCGCCTCCTCGCCCCCGCGGCCTCAGCCCGCGCGTGCGCGCCGGCCGCTGCGAAACACTCGCGGATCGTCGTAGAACGACGGCGTCTCGTTCGCCGCCCACCAGCCGGGCACGCCGAGCACCGGCAGAGGCGCGAACCCGCGGCTCGTCGGTTCGGTCGCGGCAAGCGCCGCCGCGACATGCTCGTCGAGCCACGCGCGGCGCTTTTCGTCCGCCCATTCGAAATACGCGGCCGGCACGTCGACGATCCACGCGTGCGCGGTGCAGCCCTTGTACGGCTCGACGAGCTTTTCGAGCAGCGCATGACCGACGATCCGCGCCTCGCAGCGCGCGCCCCACGCGGCGCGCGACGCGCACATCAAGGTCGGCCAGTCGAAACCGCGCAGCGCGGCCGCAAGCGCCGAATCCGAGGTCGCAAAGAGCGCCGCGTTCTCATCGAACAGCGTGAGCGCGTCGCGCACGGCGCCGCGCACGGGGCCGACGCCCGTTGCGTCGATCGCGCCGGCCTGGCGCGCGTTGAGCGCCGCCTTGATGCGCGGATACGCGAACCAGACGAGCGCATTGAAGAAATCATGCAGGTTGTGGCGGGTCGGGACGGCGCCCGTTAAGGCGATGTGGGTCTCGTACGCGGTTCCCGCCGGCAGCGCCGCCTGCTCGATGAAACGAAGCGGCAGGCCGCGGCCCGTCGCGCGTCGTTCGGCTCGGGCATCGTCGTTCAGCATGCTCAGCCACGCGCGCTCGCCCTGCCGCGCCGCCTGCGCCCATCGCCTGCCGCGTGCGGCGAACGGCGCGAGCCACGGCTCGGACCAATCGATTCGGTCGAAGCAGAACCCGTCGTCGGCAGAATGCGGCCCACGTCGATCGTTCGCCGCACAGGACGCACGAGACGCACGCGATTCGCGTGGATTGCCCGCGACCGCAGGGTGATCCCGGTGATCCTGGCGATCCGCGTGATCAGAGTGATCCTGGCGCGCCGGCTCACCTGCGTTGCGCGAATCGGCCGGGCCGCGCGTCGCGTCCGCCCGGTCGGCGAGACCCGTCGCTCCCGTGCGCCGCGGATCGGCCGAGCCATGCGCGCCTTCTGGCCGCTGCGCGCCGTTCATGCCGTCCTGAGCGTCGTGATCGCCCATGCCGTGCGGCCCGTTCATCGCATCGAAACCGATGCCGTCACGCGCGGCGGCCGCGCCGGCCGCCGCGCTCCGGGCTTCAGACGAGCCGCCAGCCGATCGGCTCCCCACCGCGCAGCGGCACGACGGGGCTCCCGCCCGCGTCGATCTCCAGCGGCAGTTCCCACGTCTCGCGGTGCAGCGTCACCGTGTCGGCGCTGCGCGGCAGGCCGTAGAAATCCGCGCCGAAGAAGCTCGCGAAACCTTCGAGCTTGTCGAGCGCGCCCGCCTGATCGAACGCCTCCGCGTACAGCTCGAGCGCGTGCAGCGCCGTGTAGCAGCCCGCGCAACCGCACGCGGCCTCCTTCGCGCCCTTCGCGTGCGGCGCGCTGTCGGTGCCGAGGAAGAAGCGCGGGTTGCCCGACGTCGCCGCCGCGACGAGCGCGACCCGGTGCGTCTCGCGCTTCAGCACCGGCAGGCAGTAGTAATGCGGGCGGATGCCGCCCACGAACATCGCGTTGCGGTTGTACAGAAGATGGTGCGCGGTGATCGTCGCGCCGATCTGGCCGGGCGCCGCGTCGACATCGCGCACGTAATCGGCCGCGTCCTTCGTCGTGATGTGCTCGAACACCACCTTGAGCCCCGGCAGCGCGCGGCGCAGCGGCTCCATCACGCGCTCGATGAACGCCTTCTCGCGATCGAACAGGTCGATCGACGGCTCCGTCACCTCGCCGTGCACGAGGAGCGGCATCCCGACTTCCTGCATCGTCTCGAGCGTCTTCGCGCATTTGCCGAGCAGATCCGTCACGCCTGCGTCGGAGTTCGTCGTCGCGCCCGCCGGATACAGCTTCACGCCGTGCACGAAGCCGCTTTCGCGCGCACGGCGGATTTCGTCCGCAGGCGTGTTGTCGGTCAGGTACAGCGTCATCAGCGGCTCGAACGTCATGCCGGCCGGCAGTGCGGCCAGGATGCGCTCGCGGTACGCCTGCGCCTGCGCGGTCGTCGTGACGGGCGGCTTCAGGTTCGGCATGATGATCGCGCGGCCGAACTGGCGGGCGGTGTGCGGCAGAACGGCCGCGAGCATCGCGCCGTCGCGCACGTGCAGGTGCCAATCGTCGGGGCGTGCGAGGGTCAGCGAGGCGGGGGCAGAAGCATTCATGGTGTCGTGGGAATGGCGCGCGGCGACGGGCGAAGCGCTGCGCGCCGGCCGCGCGCGACGCCGACTGACGGCAAACCGCAACACGGAACCGCTCGGGCGCGGTTTTCGCCTTTTGCCGCTTGGGGCTCGGTGATATGCTTGAAGCCGACATTGTACCGGTTCTGTCCGGTGTACTCCCCGCCAGCCTCAGCCGCACCCGCGATATGTGCCAACTCTTCGGAATGAACTGCGCCGAACCGACGGACGTGACGTTCTCGTTTACCGGCTTCGCGGCCCGCGGCGGGCTCACCGATCACCATGCAGACGGCTGGGGCATCGCGTTCTTCGAGGACAAGGCCTGCCGCCTCTTCATCGACCAGCAATCGTCCGCGACGTCGCCCATCGCCGAGATGGTCAAGCGCTATCCGATCAAGTCGAAGAACACGATCGCGCACATTCGCAAGGCGACGCAGGGGCACATCCTGCTCGAGAACTGCCATCCGTTCATGCGCGAGCTGTGGGGCCGCCACTGGATCTTCGCGCACAACGGCGATCTGCACGACTATTCGCCCGACCTCGAAGGCGGCGTCTTTCAGCCGGTCGGCACGACCGACAGCGAGAAAGCGTTCTGCAAGCTGATGCAGGGCCTGCGCGATGCGTTCCCGGGCGCGCAGCCGCCGCTGCCCGAACTGTTCGAGCAGGTGGGCGAGCTCACGCGCGACATCACGCGGCACGGCGTCTTCAACTTCCTGATGTCGAACGGGCAGGCGCTGTTCGCGCACTGCTCGACGCGGCTGCACTACCTCGTGCGGCGCTGGCCGTTCTCTACCGCGCACCTGATCGACGAGGACATCTCGATCGATTTCGCGAAATACACGACGCCGGAGGATCGCGTCGCGGTGATCGCGACGCAGCCGCTTACCGACGACGAAGTGTGGACCGCGCTCGAACCGGGCGAGCTCGTGATGTTCCAGTGCGGCGACGTCGCGGCGACGATGCGCATTCCGGTGCCGCAAGCCGTGCTCGAGAAGCTCACGAATCCGGAGCTCGATGCGTCCGCGTCGGCGCCGCGCCGGGCGGCCGCGCTCGCGTCGGCCGACGTGGCCGGCGTGGCCGGCGATCTCGGCGACGATCCGGTCGATTTCTGATTTTTCCCGGTTGCGCGCCGCTCGACCGGATGCTTCGATGCAGGCGCGTCGCGCCGCTGAAGCGTCCGAACCGCGGCGCGCGGCGCCGCCCGGCGACACGCACGCCGGCACCGCTTCCACCGAACTCCGCTCAAGACCGATCCCGGCCTTCGGCCCGACGCGAGCGGCCGACAAAAAAGGCCGACCGACGTTCGCCGGACGGCCTTCTGCGCATCGAAAGCGACGCCGCGCGCTCGCGCGGCGCAGCCCTCGCGATCAATGCAGGATCTTCGCGAGAAAATCCTTCGCGCGATCCGATTTCGGATTCGCGAAGAAATCCTCCTTGCGGTCGTCCTCGACGATCAAGCCCTTGTCCATGAAGATCACGCGATGGGCGACCTTCTTCGCGAAGCCCATCTCGTGCGTGACGACCATCATCGTCATCCCTTCCTTCGCGAGCTCGACCATCACGTCGAGCACCTCGTTGATCATCTCGGGATCGAGCGCGGAGGTCGGCTCGTCGAACAGCATCGCGATCGGGTCCATCGACAGCGCGCGCGCGATCGCGACGCGCTGCTGCTGGCCGCCCGACAGTTGCCCCGGATACTTGTGCGCGTGCGCCTTGAGGCCCACGCGATCGAGCAGCTTGAGCCCCTTCTCGGCCGCTTCGTCCTTGCCGCGGCCGAGCACCTTGATCTGCGCGAGCGTCAGGTTCTCGGTGATCGACAGGTGCGGAAACAGCTCGAAGTGCTGAAACACCATCCCGACCTTCGAGCGCAGCTTCGACAAGTTGGTCTTCTTGTCGCCGACCGACTGGCCGTTGACCAGGATCTCGCCCTGCTGGAACGGCTCGAGACCGTTCACGGTCTTGATGAGCGTCGACTTGCCTGAGCCCGACGGCCCGCACACGACCACCACCTCGCCTTTCTTCACTTCCGTCGTGCAATCCGTCAGCACCTGAAACTGGCCGTACCACTTCGACACGTTCTTAATGGAAATCATCTTGTGACCTTTTTCTGGAGACCTTTGACCAACGCGGATGCAACCGAGCACACGACGAAATAGCACGCGCCCGCGAACAGGATCATCTCGACGCTCGTGCCGTCGCGATCGCCGATGTTCGCGGCCGTGCGGAAGAAATCGGCAAGGCTGATCACGTAGACGAGCGACGTGTCCTGGAACAGCACGATCGCCTGCGTGAGCAGAAGCGGCACCATCGCGCGAAACGCCTGCGGCAAGATCACGAGGCGCATCGCGTGCGCGTAGTTCATGCCGAGCGCGAACGCGGCGTTCACCTGCCCGCGCGGCACCGCCTGGATGCCCGCCCGGATGATCTCCGAATAATACGCGGCTTCGAACAGCGAGAACGCGACCATCGCCGACGCGAGCCGGATGTCGATCGTCGGCGACAGGCCGAGCACGCCCTGCAGCACCTGCGGCACGATCAGGAAGAACCACAGCAGCACCATCACGAGCGGAATCGAGCGGAACACGGTGACGTAGCCCTGCGCGAACCACGCGAGCGGCTTCACGCCGGACAGGCGCATCAGCGCGAGCAGCGTGCCCCAGACGATCCCGACCACGATCGCGAGCAGCGTGATCTCGAACGTGACGATCGCGCCCGTCCAGAGCGCCGGCAGCGCGCCGGGAATACTACTCCAGTCGAACTGATGCATCACTTGCCTCCGATGTAGCCGGGCAGCCGGGACTTGCTCTCGACCCAGCGCATGAACGCCATCACGATCAGGTTGATGATCACGTAGGCGAGCGTCACCGCGATGAACGATTCGTAGGTCTGCGCCGTGTAATCGACGAGCTGGCGCGCCTGCGCGGACAGATCGAGCAGGCCGATCGTCGACGCGACGGCCGAGTTCTTGAAGATGTTCAGGAATTCGGACGTGAGCGGCGGCACGATGATTCGGTACGCGACGGGCAGGAGCACGTAGCGGTACGTCTGCCATTGCGTGAAGCCCATCGCGAGGCCGGCCGCGCGCTGGCCCTTCGGCAGCGCGTTGATGCCGGAGCGCACCTGCTCGCAGACGCGCGCGCCCGTGAAGAGGCCGAGGCAGACGATCGACGCGGTGAAGAATTGCGTGCCGGGCGGCAGCTGCTTGATCCAGGTGCCGATCGACGCGGGCAGCAATTCGGGCACGACGAGGTACCAGACGAAGAACTGCACGATGAGCGGAATGTTGCGGAAGATCGATACGTAGACCGTGCCGATCGCCGACAGCCACTTGTTCGGCGCGGTGCGAAGCACACCGAACAGCGACCCGACGACGAGCGCGATCACCCACGCGACGAGCGACACCTTGACCGTCACCCAGAATCCCGACATCAGCCAGCCGAGATAGGTCGTCGGTTCTCCCGTCGAAACGGGGCTCAGGAAGATGCCCCAGTTCCAGTGGTAGGACATAGCCAGACTCCAACAAAAAGAAACGGAAGAAGCCGTGCCTCTTCCGTTTCGTCAGCGCTTGTTAGCTCGAACGCCCGCCCGCTCAGTCGAGCGCCTTGTCGTTCGGATTCGCGTAGAGCTTCTTCATCTCGTCGGAGATCGGGAAGTTCAGATTCAAGCCCTTCGGCGGAATCGGATTCTCGAACCACTTCGAGTAGATCTTCGCGGCCTCGCCCGACTTCTCGACCTGCGCGATCGCGTCGTCGACCACCTTCTTGAACGCCGGATCGTCCTTGCGCATCATGCAGCCGTACGCTTCCTGCGACTGCGGCTTGCCGACGATCACCCACTCGCCCGGCTGCTTCGCCTTCGCGCGCTCGCCCGCGAGCAGCGCGTCGTCCATCATGAACGCGACCGCGCGGCCCGTCTCGAGCGTCTGGAACGACTCGCCGTGATCCTTCGCGCTGATGATGCTCATCCCCATCTGGCTCTTGTTGTTCATCTCGCGCAGCAGACGCTCGGACGTCGTGCCCGCCGTCGTCACGACGGTCTTGCCCTTCAGGTCGGCGAAGTCCTTCACGCCCGAATCCTTCTTCGTCATGAGGCGCGTGCCGATCACGAAGATCGTGTCCGAGAACGCCGCCTGTTTCTGGCGATCGAGATTGTTCGTGGTCGAGCCGCACTCGATGTCCACCGTGCCGTTCTGCACGAGCGGGATGCGGTTCTGCGACGTCACCGGAATGTTCTTCACCTGCAGGTTCGGCAGATTCAGCTTCTTCTTGACCGCGTCGACCACCTTCATCTGGAAGTCCCGCGAATACCCCACCACTTGTTGATTCTGGTCGTAGTACGAGAACGGAATCGACGATTCGCGGTGCCCCAGCGCAATCACGCCCGTATCCTTGATTTTTTTCAGCGTGCCCGTTTCCTGGGCGATGGCGCCGCCGGCAAAAGTGCTCAGCGCCGCAACCATCAGCATTGCTTTCGGGAATTTCATCGTTGTCATCTCCTTGGCGAAAACCCGCGCCAGTTTATCAAAGTAATTTTTATGAAAGTAATGGTTGTTAACCACACTTTTGACCGGGCGGCGTGCGCGTTCCGGAGCGCGTCCGGCGTGCGCATGCGCACGCGGGCGGCACCGAAACCGGTGCCGCCCGCGAATGCATCACGGCGCAGCTCATCGAACCTCGCCGCAGATCGATCGAAACCCGTCGATCAGGGGTACAGGCCGCGCATTTCGCGCGCCATCAGGATACGCTTGCACGCGACGATGAACGCCGCCGTGCGCACCGACACCTTGTGCTCTTCCGCGACCCCCCACACGCCGGCGAACGCTTCGCGCATCACGCGCTCCAGGCGGTGGTTGATCTCGTCTTCCGTCCAGAAGAAGCTCGAGAAGTCCTGCACCCACTCGAAGTACGACACGGTCACGCCGCCCGCGTTCGCGATCACGTCGGGGATCACGAGCACGCCGTTCGCGCTCAGGATGTCGTCCGCGGCCGTCGTCGTCGGGCCGTTCGCGCCTTCGACGACGATCTTCGTGCGGATCTTCGACGAGTTCTTCTCGGTGATCTGGTTTTCCAGCGCGGCCGGGATCAGGATCTCGGTTTCGACGGTCCAGAACTCGTCGTTCGGCATCGGCTCGGCGCCCTCGAAGCCGGCGACGCCGCCCGTGCGGCCGACGTGATCGAGCAGCTTGACGGTGTCGACGCCCGCCGGCTGGTAGATCGTGCCCGTGTGATCCTGCACCACGATCACCTTCGCGCCCGCTTCCTGGAACAGCTTCGCGGCGATCCCGCCGACGTTGCCGAAGCCCTGAACCGCGATGCGCGCGCCCTTGATCTCGAGCCCCCGCTTCTTCGCGGCCTCGCAGCCGACGACGAACACGCCGCGGCCCGTCGCTTCCTTGCGGCCGAGCGAGCCGCCGAGCGAGATCGGCTTGCCGGTCACGACGCCCGTCGCCGTCTGGCCCTGGTTCATCGAGTACGTGTCCATCATCCACGCCATGATCTGCTCGTTCGTGTTGACGTCCGGAGCGGGAATGTCGGTATTCGGGCCGATGATGATGCCGATTTCGCTGGTGTAGCGGCGCGTCACGCGCTCGAGCTCGCCGCGCGAGAGCTTGCGCGGGTCCACGCGGATGCCGCCCTTCGCGCCGCCGTACGGCACGTTCACGGCCGCGTTCTTCACCGACATCCACGCGGACAGCGCCATCACTTCCGACAGCGTCACGTCCTGGTGGTAACGCACGCCGCCCTTGCCCGGGCCGCGCGACACGTTGTGCTGCACGCGATAGCCCTCGAAGTGCGCGACGGTGCCGTTGTCGAGCTCGATCGGCACGTCGACGATCAGGATGCGCTTCGGGCGCTTCAGCGTCTCGATCCAGCGCGACAGCGAGCCGAGGTACGGCGCGACGCGGTCGACTTGCTGCAGATAGTTGCCCCAGGGGCCGAGATCGTCCGCGTGCAGGTACGACGGAATGGACTGCGTGACGGACGGGGACTGCGGTTGCGAAGACATGGAATCTCCAACGGTCGAAGAATGCGCACATTGTCGAAAAACCGAATTTCGAAATCCAATGCCGTTTGCTTATTCGATTATGCGTTTCGTGCATGATCGGGCTTTTGCGCGAAAAACCGCGCATTCGCCGTTCGAACGGCTGCAATCCCGATGCGATTCGCCGCGGCAGCTTTCGTGCGCGGCCGGCGCGCGCTCGCATGGGCGGGCGCGGCGCTCCCGCCGCGCGGGCGGTGCGGCAACGGCGTGCGATTGCCGCGTCGCGCCGGAGATGCCGCGCCCGGCCGCCGCGTCAGGCCGCCGCGCCGAGCTCCTCGCGCACCACGTCCCAGAGCGCGCGCACGAGTTTCTGCCGCGGCTCGTCGCCCTGCACCGCGAGCTTGTCCCGATAAAGGCGGATCTCCATCGTCAGCGTGAACGGCTCCGCGCCGCCCTTCGCCGCGCGGCCGAGCTTCACGAGGCGGCCGCTCGCGACCGCGTCCTCGACCGCGCTGTGCGGCAGGAACGCGACGCCGTGCCCGGCGAGCGCCATCGCCTTGAGGGCCTCGGCCATGTCGGTCTCGTAGACCTTGTCGAGAAAGAGCGGCGAGCGCGCGTTCGCGATGATCACCTCGGTCATCCGGCCGAGGTACGCGTTCGGCGTGTACGACAGGTACGGCACGGGCGCATCGGCCGTGCCGGGCAGCGCGTAGCGCGCGCGCCCGCCGCGGCCGGGCGCCGAGAACGGGCTGATCGGCTCGACGCCGAGCGTCAGCATGTCGTAGCGGGCCGGATCGAGCGCGACGGGGTGGCTCGGGTGGTGGTAGCCCATCACGAGATCGCAGCCGCCCTCGACGAGCGACAGCACCGCGTCGTGCACGTTCAGCGCGCGCAGCCGTGTGTGGACCGGCCCCATCTTCGCCTCGATGCGCTGCAGCCAGCGCGGAAAGTACGTGAGCGACAGCGTGTGCGGCACCGCGAACTCGATCGTCGGCACGGGCGCGCCGACGTGGCCGCGCAGCAGCGTACGCGCCTCGTGCGCCTGCGACAGCATCGCGAGCGCCTGTTCATAGAACACCTGGCCCGCCTGCGTGAGGCGGGTCGGATAGACCGAACGATCGATCAGTTCGGTGGCGAGCCACGCCTCGAGCGCCTGGATTCGGCGCGAAAACGCGGGTTGCGACACGTGCCGCAGCTCGGCCGAGCGGCTGAAGCTGCGCGTTTCCGCGAGCGACACGAAGTCTTCGAGCCATTTGAGTTCCATGCGTGCCTTTGCTGCGCAAAGCGAATGCGAGGGAAGAAGCACGCATTTTAGCGGCCGGAGGCGTCGGCCGCGCCGGCGCACCGGCCGACGGCGCTCGCGGATGCATGTCCGCCTCGGCTTTCGCTGCGGCAAGCAGCCCGGCGCCTGCCCGGGCGCGTCTCCACGTGCTTGATTCTTCACACTTTCCGCGCCGCACCAACGCCGCGCGCACGCACAGGCGCGGTGCCGCGCGCCGCGGCGAGCGCCTGCCGCCGGTGCGCGCGGGCGTCGCGCCGTCGCGCGTCGGCACCCGAGCGCCGGCAACGCCGTTTTTCCCGCCGGCCTTGTGCGGCGTTCGTTCGCGCCGTTTGGAACAAAACATGCACTTCATTGGCATGAAGCTTGCGGAACTGCGCGTCGGCCTGTCCCGCGCACCGCGCAGCGGCCCGTCGCCCCTTTTCCACCATCCGCCGTCGTCCGGCATACGCGAGGCTTTACCGATGGATACTCTGCGCACCTCCCTCCGAAGCGGCAACTGGCGCTCGCTTCTGGCGTGCTTCCTCTACTTCGATACGGGCTTCACCGTCTGGGTGCTGTACGGCCCGCTCGCGCCCTTCATCAGCAAGGACATCGCGATGACGGCCGCGCAGCAGGGCTTTCTCGTCGCTGTGCCGGTGCTCGCGGCGGCCATCCTGCGCGTGACGCTCGGCAACCTCTACCAGTCCGCCAACGGCCGGCGCATCGCGCTGATGGGCGTGCTGCTGTCCGCGCTGCCCGCCGTCGTGCTGCCGTTCGTGCCCGGCACGCCGTCGTACACGCTGCTCCTCGTGCTCGGCGTGTTCCTCGGGATCGGCGGCGCGAGCTTCGCGGTCGCGCTGCCGATGGCGGGCAGCAGCTATCCGCCGAAAGTGCAGGGCCTCGTGCTCGGCCTCGCCGCCGCGGGCAACATCGGCGCGGTGCTCGACGGCTTCATGTTCCCGCACATCGCCGCCGCGCTCGGCTGGAAGTTCTCGACGGCGGCCGCGCTGCCGCTCCTCGCGATCGCCGGCTTCGCGCTCTTCGCGTGGGCCGACGACCGCGGCGAGAAATCGGGCAGCGCGAAGCGCGCGTTCGGCGCGTTCGTGTTCACGCTCGTCGGCCTCGTCGCGCTCGTGCTCGCCGTGCACGCGGGCGTGTTCGGCGCGGGCAAGACGGGCGTGCTGCTTCTCCCCGTGATGGGCGCGCTCCTCGCGATCGCCGTGCTGCCCGGCCGCTATCGCTCGGTGCTCGCCGAGCGCGACACGTGGGTAATCATGCTGATCTACAGCATCACGTTCGGCGGCTTCGTCGGGATGTCGTCGTACGTGACGCTGCTCCTCACGACGCTCTACCAGATGCCGAAGATCGAAGCGGGCCTCTTCATGTCGCTGCTCGCGTTCCTCGGCGCGATCGTGCGCCCGTTCGGCGGCCACCTCGCCGACCGCATCACCGGCGTGCGCGCGCTGATGGTCATCCTCGCCGTGATCGCCGCCGCCGACTTCGCGTTCGCGGCCGTGATGCCGCCGCTCGCGGGCGGGATCGCGCTTCTCGTGTGCCTGTACGTCGCGTTCGGCCTCGGCAACGGCTCGACGTTCCAGCTCGTCCCGCACCGCTGGAAGGGCAAGACGGGCCTGTTGTCCGGCATCGTCGGCGCGGCGGGCGGCATCGGCGGCTTCTATCTGCCCGTCGTGATGGGCATCGCGAAGGAAAGCACGGGCAGCTACCAGCTCGGCTTCGCGACGTTCGGCGCGCTCTCGACCTGCGCGTTCGTCGCGCTCGCGATGCTGCGCGCGCAGTGGCTGCGCTGGGCCGCGCCGGAGCTCGCCGCGGCCGAGCCGGCGGCGGCCTCCGGCGCGATGCCGATCGGCGGCGCCGCCCGCGTCGGCGACTGAGCATTTTCGACGACGGCGCGCGGCGGCCGGGCGGCCGCGCGCCGATGGTAAAATTCGCGGTTCTCCCCCTTCACGTTTGAACCGCGGCCGCAAGCCTCGCCCGATCATGTCCGACACCCGTCCCGATACCCTTTTCGCCCTCACCGCGCTCTCGCCCATCGACGGCCGCTACGCCAGCAAGACCGAAGCGCTGCGCGACTGGCTCTCCGAGGCCGCCTTCATGCGCCACCGCGTCACCGTCGAGGTGCACTGGCTGATCGCGCTGTCGCGCGCCGGCTTCGCCGAAGTGCCGCGCTTCTCGGAGGCGGCCGAGCAGTTCCTGCTGCAGCTCGTCGAGCGCTTTACCGCGCACGACGCCGCGCGCATCAAGGAAATCGAGCGCGTGACGAACCACGACGTGAAAGCCGTCGAGTACTGGCTGAAGGAATCGGTCAAAGGCCAGGCCGAGCTCGAGCGCGCGAGCGAGTTCATCCACTTCGCGTGCACGTCGGAGGACATCAACAACACGTCGCACGGGATGATGCTCGCCGGCGCGCGCCGGCACGTGATCGTGCCCGCGCTGCGCACGGTCCACGGCCGCCTCGTCGCGCTCGCGCACGCGCACGCCGAGCAGCCGATGCTGTCGCGCACGCACGGCCAGCCGGCCAGCCCGACGACGCTCGGCAAGGAGCTCGCGAACGTCGCCGCGCGTCTTGCGCGCGCGATCGAGCGCATCGAGAAGGTCGAGATCCTCGGCAAGATGAACGGCGCGGTCGGCAACTTCAACGCGCATCTTTCCGCGTATCCGGAGTTCGACTGGGAAGCGTTCTCGCGCGACGTGATCGAGAACCGCCTGAAGCTCACGTTCAATCCGTACACCATCCAGATCGAGCCGCACGACTACATGGCCGAGCTGTTCGACGCGGTCTCGCGCGCGAACACCATCCTGCTCGACCTCGACCGCGACGTGTGGGGCTACATCTCGGTCGGCTACTTCAAGCAGAAGACGAAGGCCGGTGAAATCGGCTCGTCGACGATGCCGCACAAGGTCAACCCGATCGACTTCGAGAACTCGGAAGGCAACCTCGGCCTCGCGAACGCGACGCTGCGCCACCTCGCCGACAAGCTGCCGGTGTCGCGCTGGCAGCGCGACCTGACCGATTCGACGGTGCTGCGCAACATGGGCGTCGCGCTCGGCTATTCGCTGCTCGCGTATGATTCGCTGATCCGCGGCCTCGACAAGCTCGAAGTGAACCCGCAGCGCCTGAACGAAGACCTCGACAACTGCTGGGAAGTGCTCGCCGAGCCGGTGCAGACGGTGATGCGCCGCTACGGCATCGAGAATCCGTACGAGCAGCTGAAGGAGCTCACGCGCGGCAAGGGCATCACGCGCGACGCGCTGCAGCAGTTCGTCGGCACGCTCGCGATTCCCGAGGACGCGAAGGCGCGCCTGCTCGCGATGACGCCCGCGTCGTACATCGGCAAGGCGGTCGAGCTGGCGCAGCGCATCGCGTAACGCGCGTCGTCGACGCAATGCAAAAGGCGCCCCGCGGGGCGCCTTTTCTTTTCGCCGCCGAGCCTCGGCGACGCACGGCGGCGGCCGCGACGCGGCCGCGCGCGGTCATTGCTGCTGTTGCTGCTGTTGCTGCCGCGCGCCGCCGAGTTGGCTCATCACGCGATCGACGATTTCGTCGGGCGTCAATTCGATGCTGACTTCGATCGCTTCGTCCGGGCCCGGCTCCTCGAGCGTCTCGAGCTGGCTTCGCAGCAGCGACGGATCGAAGAAGTGCCCGGTGCGCGTCTTCAGGCGCTCGCGCAGCATGTCGAACGAGCCCTTCAGATAGACGAAGCGCACGTCGCGATCGTTGCCGCGCAGGATATCGCGGTACGCGCGCTTGAGCGACGAGCACGTGAACACGGCCGTCTCGCCCGCGCGCTGCTTCGCCTCGATGGCGTCGCGGATCGACTGGAGCCACGGCCAGCGGTCCTCGTCGGTGAGCGGAATCCCGCGGTGCATCTTGTCCTTGTTGGCGGCGCTGTGAAACGCGTCGCCGTCGGTATAGCTGCACGACAGGCGTTCGGCGAGCATCTCGCCGATCCGCGACTTGCCCGCGCCCGACACGCCCATTGCGATCAGAATCATGACTACCCCTTGTTACAGAACCGCGCTCAGCAACAGCGTGAACGTGAGACCGAGCAGCGAGATGATCGTTTCGAGCAGCGTCCAGGTCTTGAACGTCTGGCCCACGGTCATCCCGAAATATTCCTTGATCAGCCAGAAGCCGCCGTCGTTCACGTGCGAGAAGATCAGCGATCCCGACCCCGTCGCGAGCACGAGCAGCTCCGGCTTGACCACGACGCCCGACGCCGACGCGATCGGCGCGACGATGCCGCAGGCCGTCGTCATCGCGACGGTGGCCGAGCCCGTCGCGAGACGGATCAGCGCCGCGACGAACCAGCCGAGCAACAGCGGCGAGAGGCTTGCGTGCGTCGCGGTCGCGACGATCTGCTGCGAGATGCCGCTGTCGCGCAGGATACCGCCAAAGCCGCCGCCCGCGCCGACGATCAGCGTGATGCCCGCGATCGGCGCGAGGCATTCGCCGCAGAACTTCTGGATCTGGTCACGGTTGAAGCCTTGCAGCTTGCCGAACGTGAAGAAGCTGACGAGCACGGCGATCAGGAGCGCGACGTCCGAATTGCCGGCGAAGCGCAGCAGGCTGTTCGGCAGCGACTTCGGCGCGAAGACGAGATCGGCCCAGCTGCCGACGAGCATCAGCACGACGGGCAGCAGGATCGTGAACAGCGTGATGCCGAAACCCGGCAGCTCGCGCTGCTGGCCCGCCGCGTGCGTCTCGACGAATTGCGCGGCGAGCGGATTGTTTTCCGGCAGCTTCACGAACTTCGAGATCGTGAGCGCGAACAGCGGGCCGGCGACGATCGCGGTCGGCACGCCGACGATGAGGCCGTAGGCGATCGTCTTGCCGATGTCGGCGCCGTACTGCTGAACGGCCAGGAGCGCCGCCGGGTGCGGCGGAATCAGGCCGTGCACGACCGACAGGCCCGCGACCATCGGCAGGCCGACGACGAGCAGCGACTTGCCGGTGCGCTTCGCGACGTTGAACGCGATCGGGATCAGCAGCACGAAGCCGACTTCGAAGAACACCGGCAAGCCGACGATGATCGCGACGAACATCATCGCCCAGTGAATGTTCTTCTCGCCGAACCAGTCGATCAGCGTGGTCGCGATCCGCTCGGCGCCGCCCGATTCGGCCATCATCTTGCCGAGCATCGTGCCGAGACCGACGACGATCGCGATGTGGCCGAGCGTGCCGCCCGTGCCCGCCTCGAACGATTTCACGATCTTGTCCATCGGCATGCCGACCACGAGGCCGAGACCGAGCGACACGATGATGAGCACGAGGAACGGATACACCTTGTAGCGCGCGATCATCAGGATCAGCACCGCAATCGCGATCACGGTGTAAATCAGCAGCATGCTGCCTTGGACAGCCCCCATGTAGCACTCCTCCTTGGGATGTATCGGGCCGGGCGCGGCGAGCCGCGCCCGACTATGCAGGTCTCCGAAACGAGGCGGCTGACCGCCCGTCGGGACGCTGAATTTTACTTTTGTTTAACGGGCCGCGATAGAACCGGTTCCATAGGCAAAAACCCTCGTAAAAACAACCAGATCGATTGTTTCGTTCGAAGGTTTCCGCTGGCATGCGCTCGGCGGCGTTCAGCGCGCGAGGCGGCTCGCCGCCTGCGCGAGGCGCGTGACCTCGGCCCAATCCTGCGCGGCGAGCGCCGCCTTCGGCGTGAGCCACGAGCCGCCGACGCACACGACGTTCGGCAGCTTCAGGAAGTTCGGCGCGGTCTCGGCGGTGATGCCGCCCGTCGGGCAGAACTTGAGCGCCGGGAACGGGCCGTGGAACGCCTGCAGCATCGGCACGCCGCCCGCCTGCTGCGCCGGGAAGAACTTCACGATCTCGTAGCCGAGCTCGAGCGCGACGATGATATCGGTCGGCGTCATCACGCCGGGCAGAAGCGGCAGGCCGGCGTCGACGGCCGCCTGGTGCATCTCCTTCGTGAGGCCGGGCGATACGCCGAACTTCGCGCCCGCCTGCTTCGCGAGCGCGCACTGCTCGGGCTTCGTGATCGTGCCGACGCCGACGACGATGTCGTCGGCGAGCTCGCTCGCGCGCTTGATCGCTTCGAGCCCGGCCGCGGTGCGCAGCGTGATCTCGAGCACCTTCACGCCGCCCGCGTGCAACGCGCGCGACACTTGCTCGCCCTGTTCCACCGAATCGAATGCAAGCACCGGAATCACCGGGCCCAGCTTCACGATCTCGCCAATCGTCTTCATCAATGCAGCTCCTTTTCGCTTATGCGGTGACGTGGGCCGCTTCGCCCACCAACGCGCCGAACACCGACGCGCCCTGCTCCGCCGGCGCGGCCGCCGCGCGGAACACGCCGAACAACTCACGGCCGAAGCCGACTTCGTTTTCCGCCTGATGCGCGGGCCGCGCGACCGCGCGCGCCGCCCATTGCGCATCGTCGATCTCGACGTCGAGCACGCCGGCTTGCGCGTCGATCACGATCGTATCGCCCGTTTGCACCTTGCCGAGCGGGCCGCTCAAGAGCGCCTCGGGCGACACGTGGATCACGGCCGGCACCTTGCCCGACGCGCCGGACATCCGGCCGTCCGTCACGAGCGCGACGCGGTAGCCCTCGTCCTGCAGCACGCCGAGCAGCGGCGTAAGGCGATGCAGCTCCGGCATCCCGTTCGCGCGCGCGCCCTGGAACCGCACGACCGCGACGAAATCGCGCTTCAACTCGCCCGCGTCGAACGCGGCCTGCACCGCTTCCTGCGAATCGAACACGATCGCGCTCGCCTTCACCTTGCGGTGCTCGGGCGCGACCGCCGAAATCTTGATCACGCCGCGCCCGAGCCTGCCCTGCATCAGGCGCAGCCCGCCGTCCGGCTGGAACGGCGCGGCGATCGGCCGCAGCACCTTGTCGTCGCCGCTCGCGTCGACGCCCGGCACCCACGTCAGCTTGCCGTCGATCAGGCGCGGCTCGTTCGTGTAGTGCGCAAGGCCCTTGCCCGCGACGGTCGTCACGTCGTCGTGCAGCAAGCCGCCTTCGAGCAGGTTGCGCACGAGGAACGCGATGCCGCCCGCCGCGTGGAAGTGATTCACGTCTGCCTTGCCGTTCGGGTAGATCTTCGCGAGAAGCGGCACCGCGGCCGACAGCGCGTCGAAGTCGTCCCAGTCGATCAGGATGCCCGCCGCGCGCGCGATCGCCACGAGGTGCAGCGTGTGGTTCGTCGAGCCGCCCGTCGCGAGCAGCGCGACGATGCCGTTGACGATCGCCTTCTCGTCGATCACGTGGCCGATCGGCGTGTAGTTGCCGCGCTCGGCCGTGAGCTCGAGCACGCGGCGCGCGGCCTCGGCCGTCAGCGCGTCGCGCAGCGGCGTGTGCGGATGGACGAACGCCGCGCTCGGCAGATGCAGCCCCATCACTTCCATCAGCATCTGGTTGCTGTTCGCGGTGCCGTAGAACGTGCAGGTGCCGTGGCCGTGGTACGCGGCCGATTCGGCCTCGAGCAGCGCGTCGCGGCCCACCTGGCCCGTCGCGAACTGCTGGCGGATCTTCGCCTTGTCGTCGTTCGACAAGCCGCTCGTCATCGGGCCGGCCGGCACGAAGATCGTCGGCAGATGGCCGAACTGCAGCGCGCCGATCAAGAGGCCCGGCACGATCTTGTCGCAGATGCCGAGGCAAAGGGCCGCATCGAACATGTTGTGCGTGAGCGCGACGGCCGTGCTCATCGCGATCGCTTCGCGCGAGAACAGCGACAGCTCCATCCCCGGATTGCCCTGCGTCACGCCGTCGCACATCGCCGGCACGCCGCCCGCGAACTGCGCGACGCCGCCGCGCTCGCGCGCGGCCGCCTTGATGATGTCGGGAAAGCTCTTGTACGGCGCATGCGCGGACAGCATCTCGTTGTACGCCGACACGATGCCGATGTTCGGCTCGCGGATCGCCTTGATCGCGAACTTGTCGCTGCCTTCGAGGCCCGCGAAGCCGTGCGCGAGATTCGCGCACGACAGCGCGCCGCGCGCCGGGAAGCGGCCCTGCGCGGCGTCGATGCGGGCGAGATAGGCTTGGCGGGTCGGTCGGCTGCGCGCGATCACGCGCTCGGTGACGGACGCAAGAGTGGGGTGCAGCGTGGCCATGCTGGGCGCTCCTCACATGAGCCGGGCGAGGCCGGCAAGCTGGAATCGTGGGGACGTCCGACGAGTCGAACGAACGGCGCGAGTTTAGTAGAAAAACTACAAGCTCGCAATCTCGCAGCGCAGCAAAGCCGGCGATAACGCTACGCCATGGCTGATGAATACAGCATATATACCTAGCGTTAACCCTGATTCGCAATGACCTCCATCAGGATAATCGCTAGAAAATTCTTGTAGATTTTCTACAAAACTACCGCGATACTCACATCCATCCCCCAACCTCTCCTGCGTCAATTCGCATCATGCTTCCCCGTATCGAGAAGATCCGCGCCCAGCTTCGCCCGTCCGAGCGCAAGCTCGCCGACTTCGTGCTCGCCGCGCCGCGCGAGGTGCTCGATCTGTCGATGATCGAGCTCGCCGCCCGCGCGGGCGCGAGCCAGCCGACGATCGCGCGCTTCTGCCAGGCGCTCGGCTGCAGCGGCTTTCGCGAGTTCAAGATCCGGCTCGCGCAGAGCGTCGCGCCGGGCGTCGCGTCGGTGTATCGCGACGTCGAACCCGACGAGCGCGCACCCGGCATCATCGGCAAGGTGTTCGACCGCACGATCGGCGCGCTGATCGAGGTGCGCAACAGCCTGTCGGCGACGAGCGTCGCCGACGCGATCGAGCTGCTGACGCGCGCGTCGCGCATCGAGTTCTACGGCGCGGGCGGCTCGGGCATCGCCGCGCAGGACATCCAGCACAAGTTCTTCCGGCTCGGCGTGCCGAGCGTCGCGTACTCGGACCCGCATACGTTCTCGATGTCGGCGGCGCTCCTCGGCGCGAACGACGTCGTCGTCGCGATCTCGAACACCGGGCGCACGCGCGACATCGTCGACGCCGCGCGCGCGGCGCGCGCGTGCGGCGCGAAGGTGATCTCGATCACGCACAGCCACTCGCCGCTCGCGCAGTTGTCGACGGTGAGCCTCGCGTCGAACGTCGCCGAGGAAACCGATGTGTTCTCGCCGATGACGTCGCGGATGTCGCATCTCGCGATCGGCGACATCCTCGCAGTCGGCGTCGCGCTGCGGCGCGGGCCCGAACTCGTCGACCGGCTCGGCCGCGCGAAGGAAGCGATCACGCGGCGGCGGATCGGCGTCGACGCGAAGGGGGCGAAGGAGGCGGCGAAGGAGGCGGCGAAGGACGGGGCGAGAGACACGTCGGGCGGCGTATCGGGCGGCACGTTGGGAAACATGCCGGGAGACGCATCGCAAGAGGAATCGAAGGACGCGCCGAAGGATGCGTCGCGCAAAGCACGCATCGCGCGCGACGTCGAGGACGTGAAGGATTAGGGCCTGCTCACGCCAATCACGGGCTGGCGAACGCGCCTTGCCGGCCGTCCCGCAAGGGGACAAGCGACACGCGACACCGCGCTGCGGCCGGCAAGGCACGTTCCTCTGATATCACGAATCTCTTGCGGGGCCGGCCGCCAGCCCGTGATCGGCGTGAACGGAACGCCGGGCGGCCGCGCGCGAAAGTTCGCCACGCTCGCGCCCCGATTCGGACGCCGAACTTCGAGTCTCGGGCGTCGCGCTGCGAGCCGGGGCTTCGGTTTCGAGCGCGAGCGCGGACATACGAACAGAAGGCATTGAGCGCCCGCTTCGCACGACGAACACCACGACTTCCGCGCCCGTCCCCATCGCACGCCGCCATACAAAAAACCCCGGCCGCCAGGGCCGGGGCTTTCTCGCCGGCGTCTGCGCCGGCATCGACGCGGCGACGGCGGCCACACCGAGCGCCGCCTGCGCTCAAAACGGCTTGATCACCGCGAGCGCGACGGCCGCGAGCATCCCGAGCACCGGCAGCTCGTTGAACACGCGATACCACTTGTCCGAGCGGCGATTCTCGCCGCGCTCGAACGCCTTCAGCAGATGCCCGCAATACGCGTGATAGATGACGAGCAGCAGCACGACCGCGAGCTTCGCGTGTACCCAGCCCTGCCCCTGCCCGATGCCGATCACGAGCCACAGCCACAGGCCGCACGCGAGCGCCGGCGCCGCGATGATCGTCATGAAACGGAACAGCTTGCGCGCCATCGCGAGCAGCCGCCGGACGGCGGCGGGATCGGTCTCCATCGCGAGGTTCACGTAAATGCGCGGCAGATAGAAAAGCCCCGCGAACCACGACGCGATCAGCACGATATGGAAGGTCTTCACCCAGAGCATGGTCATTGATCAGTCGCCTTTCGTCACTGACGCCCTTCGCCGTGCCCGAGCACCACGTACTTCAGCGACGTGAGCCCTTCGAGCCCGACCGGGCCGCGTGCGTGCAGCTTGTCGTTCGAGATGCCGATCTCCGCGCCGAGGCCGAACTCGAAGCCGTCGGCGAAGCGCGTCGACGCGTTCACCATCACGCTCGCCGAATCGACTTCGCGCAGGAAGCGCATCGCGCGGTCGTGGTCTTCGGTGACGATCGCGTCGGTGTGATGCGAGCCGTACTCGTTGATGTGCCCGATCGCGGCGTCCATCCCGTCGACGATCTTGACCGCGAGCACGGGCGCGAGATATTCGGTGCGCCAGTCTTCGTCGGTCGCGTCGACGAGCGGGCCCACGCCCGCCGCCTCGAGCACCGCGCGCGTGTCCGCGTCGACGCGCAGCTCGACGCCCTTCTCGCGATACAGGCGGCCGAGCGGCGGCAGCACCGCCGGCGCGATTCCGCGCGCGACGAGCAGCGTCTCCATCGTGTTGCAGGTGCCGTAGCGGTGCGTCTTCGCGTTGTCGCAGACGGTGAGCGCCTTCGTCAGGTTCGCGCGATCGTCGACGTACACGTGGCAGATGCCGTCGAGGTGTTTGATCATCGGCACGCGCGCCTCGTTGATCAGCCGCTCGATCAGGCTCTTGCCGCCGCGCGGCACGATCACGTCCACGTATTCGGTCATCGTGATCAGCTTGCCGACCGCCGCGCGATCGGCGGTCTCGACGACCTGCACCGCATCCTGCGGCAGCCCCGCCGCCTCGAGCCCTTCGCCGATCAGCTTCGCGAGCGCGGTGTTCGACTCGAGCGCTTCGGAGCCGCCGCGCAGGATCGTCGCGTTGCCGGACTTCAGGCACAGCGCGGCCGCGTCGACCGTCACGTTCGGCCGCGATTCGTAGATGATCCCGATCACGCCGAGCGGCACGCGCATCTGGCCGACCTGGATGCCGCTCGGGCGGTACTTGAGGTTGCCGATCTCGCCGATCGGGTCCGGCAGCGCCGCGACCTGGCGCAGCCCCTCGATCATCGTCTTCAGCGCCTTGTCGGACAGCGTCAGGCGATCGATGAACGCCGCGTCGTGACCCTTGTCCCTCGCGCGCGCGACGTCGCGCGCGTTGGCCGCCTTCAGTGCGTCGGCGTCGCGCTCGATCGCTCGCGCGACCGCCTCGAGCGCGGCGTTCTTCGCGGCGGTGGACGCGCGCGCGACGTCGCGCGCAGCACGCCGCGCGCGGCGGCCGACATCCGTCATGTACTGATCGATATCCATCGTGAGACTCGCAATGCAAGCCGCGTCGAGCGGCGAAAAAAACGATTGTCGGAAAGCGGATGCGCGGGGCGCTGCCGCGGCGGTCACGCGGCGGCGAACCGCCCCATGCCGAGCCGCCCCACGCCGATTGTAAGCGCCGGCGCGAAAGCGCGCTCAGGCTGGCCGGCGTGGCGCGTCGCCGCCTGGCCCGGACGCGCGCGCGACCGTCATCGCGAGCTGGAACAGGCCGTCCCATGGGTCGGGCGGCGGCTCGCCGCGCGCCGGGCCGCGCGACACGGCGGCGAGCCCCTTGACCTGCCGGTCGAGCCGCGCGGCGAACGCGAGCGCGTGCTCGAGCCCGGCTTCGGACACGCGCGCGAGCGCGGGCCCGACGAGCCGCTCGCGCGGCCCCCACACGCGGTTCTCGCGCACGAGCACGGCGAGCGGCTTGCCGGCCGCGACGCCGCGCTTGATCCGAAGCAGCGTGCGCAACTCCTCGACGACCGCCCACAGCACGAGCACGAGCGCCTCGCCCTCGCCCTTCAGGCCGTCGATCATCCGCGCAAGCCGCGCGGCGTCGCCCGCGAGCATCGCTTCGTTGAGCTTGAACACATCGTAGCGCGCGACGTTCAGCACCGCGTCGTGGATCTGCTCGAACGTCAGCGCGCCGGCCGGATACAGCAGGCCGAGCTTCTGGATCTCCTGATGCGCGGCGAGCAGATTGCCCTCGACGCGCTCGGCGACGAACGCGAGCGCGCGCCGCCCGTCCTCGCCCGGCGCGACCCGCTGGCCCTGCAGCGCGAGCCGCTGGCCGATCCAGTTCGGCAATTGCGCGCGCTCGACCGGATCGATCTTCAGCGCGACGCCCGCGTTCACGAGCGCCGTGAACCACGCGGACTTCTGCGTCGCGGCGTCGAGCCGCGGCAGCGTGACGAGCATCAGCACGTCAGGGTTGCCCGCGCCGGCGAGCGTCTTCAGCGCGTCGGCGCCGTCCTTGCCGGGCTTGCCGGACGGAATCCGCAGCTCGACGAGCTGCCGCTCGCCGAACAGCGACATCGCCTGGCTCGCGCCGATCAGCGTGCTCCAGTCGAAGCCGCGCTCGACGGTATGCACCGAGCGCTCGGTGAAGCCCCCGGCGCGCGCGGCCGCGCGGATCTTGTCGCATGCTTCCTGCGCGAGCAGCGGCTCGTCGCCGTAGACGACGTACAGCCCGGCGAGCGCCTTCGCGAGATGCGGCTCCAGTGCGTCAAGTCGCAGTTGCATCGGTTCCTGCGTCGATCGTTGAACGGGAAATGGAAAACGCGGCGATCACAGCGGCGGCGGCGGCAGCGGCGCGCGCGGCGTGACGCCCGGCACGCCCTGGCCCGGCTCCGGATGCAGCGTGCGCACGATCGCGAGCCGGCGCATCAGCTGATCGATCGCGTCGTTCTGCATGTCCGCGAACAGGATCTCGGACTCCTGCGCCTTCGCGTTCGTGTACTGCGCGCTATACGTCATCGCGCGATTGAGCGCGATCACGCTCGGCGGAATCAGCGCGGCGCCGTCCTTGGCCAAAAGCGTGTAGTTCAGCGAATAGTTGAGCTGGTACTCCTGGACCGTGCCGTACTTGTCGAGCGTCAGCGTGCCCTGACCGCGCGATTCGGACAGGCTCAGCACCGCGTCCGCCTCGCCCGGCGTCTTGACGATCTTCGTGTCGCTGCCCGCCTCGACGAGGCGCGTGAGCCGCGCCGCCGCCGCGGGCGGCGCGCCGGCGATGTACAGATGCTTGAACGCGTAGTCCTGCTGCCCGCGCAGCTTGAAACCGCACGCGGACAGCAGCACCGCGCTGCCCACGAACATCAAAAACGATCTGCGGATCACCTTCGCTCCTTGGCTGTTGCGTGCCTGCGCCGCCGTGCGCCGTCAAACGACGACATTCACGAGACGACCCGGCACGACAATGATCTTCTTCGCCTGCTTGCCTTCGGCGAATTTCGCGAACATCTCGTCGGCGAGCGCCGCCGCTTCGATCGCCTCGCGGCTCGCGTCCTTCGCGACCTTCAGCGCGCCGCGCACCTTGCCGTTCACCTGCAGCACGAGCTCGATCTCGGCCTGCTCGAGCGCGGCCTCGTCGACCTTCGGCCACGGCGCGTCGAGCAGCGGCGCGAACTCGTCCGTGTAGCCGAGCGCCTTCCACAGCTCGAACGTGACGTGCGGCACGACCGGGTACAGTACGCGCAG
Organism: Burkholderia sp. ABCPW 111; assembly: GCF_000773065.1. Lineage (NCBI taxonomy): Bacteria > Pseudomonadati > Pseudomonadota > Betaproteobacteria > Burkholderiales > Burkholderiaceae > Burkholderia > Burkholderia sp. ABCPW 111. Next base: position 46,449 of record NZ_JPWT01000121.1, read on the forward strand.
CAGCACGCCGTAGGTTTCGCGCAGCACGGCGGGCGTCGCGCCCTTCGCGCCTTCGAGCGCGTTCAGCATCTTCATCGCGGCCGATACGACCGTGTTGTACTGCAGGCGCTGATAGTCGAAATCGGCCTGCTTCAGCACGCCGTGGATTTCGCGGCGCAGGGTCTTGTCGGCTTCGCCGAGTTGCGCGGCGTCGAACGTCGCGCGCGCGGCGAGCGCGTCGCGGTTCGCATGGCCGAACGCCCACACGCGGCGCAGGAAGCGGCTCGCGCCCTCGACGCCCGCGCCCGACCACTCGAGCTGCTGCTCGGGCGGCGCCGCGAACATCGTGAAGAGGCGCGCGGTGTCGGCGCCGTAATGATCGATCAGCATCTGCGGATCGACGCCGTTGTTCTTCGACTTCGACATCTTCTCGATGCCGCCCAGCTCGACCGGCTCGCCGTCCGACTTCAGCACCGCGCCGACGGGGCGGCCCTTGTCGTCGAACGACACGGTGACGTCGGCCGGGTTGTACCACGTCTTCTTGCCCGATGCGTCCTCGCGGTAGAACGTCTCGTTGAGCACCATCCCCTGCGTGAGCAGGTTCTTCGCCGGCTCGCCGAATTTCACGAGGCCGAGATCGCGCATCACCTTCGCCCAGAAGCGCGAGTACAGTAGGTGCAGGATCGCGTGCTCGATGCCGCCGATGTACTGATCCATCGGCATCCAGTAGTCGGTGCGCGCGTCGACCATCGTCTCGGCGTCCGGCGCCGCGTAGCGCGAGAAGTACCACGCGGAATCGACGAAAGTGTCCATCGTGTCCGTTTCGCGCTTCGCGGCCGCGCCGCACTTCGGGCACGTGCAGTTCAGGAACGCCTCGGACTTCGCGAGCGGGTTGCCCGTGCCGTCCGGCACGAGATTTTCCGGCAGCACGACGGGCAGATCCTGCTCCGGCACCGGCACGTCGCCGCACGACGGGCAGTGGATGATCGGAATCGGCGTGCCCCAGTAGCGCTGGCGCGAAATGCCCCAGTCGCGCAGGCGATACGTGACCTGCTTGTCGCCGAAGCCGCCCGCCTTCAGGTCGGCCGCGACCGCGTCGACGGCCGCGCCGTAAGCGAGGCCGTCGTACTTGCCGCTATCGATGCAAACCGCGGCTTCCTTGTCGCCATACCACTCCTGCCACGCGTCGAGCGAGTATGTTTGCCCCGCGACCGCAATCACCTGCTTGATCGGCAGGCCGTATTTCTTCGCGAACGCGAAATCGCGCTCGTCGTGGCCCGGCACGCCCATCACCGCGCCTTCGCCGTAGCTCATCAGCACGTAGTTGCCGATCCACACCTCGACGGGCTCGCCCGACAGCGGATGCGACACCGAAAAGCCCGTCGCGACGCCCTTCTTCTCCATCGTCGCGATGTCGGCCTCGGCGACGCCGCCGCGCTTGCATTCGTCGATGAACGCCTGCAGCTCGGGCTTGTCCTGCGCAAGATGCGCGGCGAGCGGATGCTCGGCCGCGATCGCGCAGAACGTGACGCCCATGATCGTGTCGGCGCGCGTCGTGAACACGCGCAGCAGCTTCTTCTCGCCGTCGAGCTCGTACGGGAAGCCGAAGTTCACGCCGAAGCTCTTGCCGATCCAGTTCTGCTGCATGATCTTCACGCGCTCGGGCCAGCCGAGGCCGTCGAGATCGTGCAGCAGTTCATCGGCGTACTGCGTGATCCGCATGTAGTACATCGGGATCTCGCGCTTCTCGACGAGCGCGCCCGAGCGCCAGCCGCGCCCGTCGATCACCTGCTCGTTCGCGAGCACGGTCTGGTCGACCGGGTCCCAGTTCACGGTGCCCGTTTTCTTGTACGCGACGCCCTTCTCGAGCATCTTCAGGAACAGCCACTGATTCCACTTGTAGTAGTCGGGCTTGCAGGTCGTGACCTCGCGCGACCAGTCGATCGCGAGGCCCATCGACTGCATCTGCTTCTTCATGTAAGCGATGTTGTCGTACGTCCACTGCGCGGGCGGCACGCCGTTGGCCATCGCGGCGTTCTCGGCCGGCATCCCGAACGCGTCCCAGCCCATCGGCATCAGCGTGTTGTAGCCGTTCATCCGCAGATAGCGGTACATCACGTCGTTGATCGTGTAGTTACGCACGTGACCCATGTGCAGCTTGCCGGACGGGTAAGGCAACATCGACACGCAGTAGAACTTCTTGCGGTCCGTGTCTTCCTTCGAGCGGTAGACATCGGCTGCGCGCCAGTCGCTCTGGGCGGCGGCTTCGACGTCGGCGGGTACGTATCTTTCGTGCATGGTGTGGTTCGGGCTGGGCTTTGAGCGGCGCGCGACGCATTGAGCCGAGCGCACGCGCGCTCGAGTGGATCGAAAGTCGCGCTTCCCCGGCGGCCGGGGGCGGCGCGGGGAAAACGTCGATTATACCGTCCGCGCCGGCCGGCAAGGCCGTTGGCGCGGCCGCGGGCGGCGATCAGCGTGGCGCGGACGTCGCGGGTGGTGCGGGTGGTGCGGGTGGCGGGTGACACGGGTGGCGCGAGCGGTGCAGCCGGTACGGGCGGACAGCGTGGGCGGACGGCTACGGCCGCGGCGGCGGCAGCGACGGCGCAAGCCGCGCGTCGCGCTGCGGCGACGGCCGCGCCGGCGGATTCCCGCGCGCATCGGGCTTCCCGGACGCGTCGGTGACGAAGCCGATCCGCGCGACGCCCGCCTGCTGCGCGGCGCCCATCACCCGCGCGATCGTGTCGTAGTGGGTGTCGCGCGCGGCCCGCAGGTGCAGTTCCGGGTCCTTGCCGCCTGCCGCCGCGTCGCGCAGCCGCGCGGCGAGCGCGTCGAACGCCACGGGCGCATCGTTCCAGTACAGCTTGCCCGCCGCGTCGATCGACACCGTGATCGTCTCGGGCGTCTCGCGCGCGGGCGCCGCCGCGACTTTCGGCAAATCGAGCCGGATCGCATGCGTGAGGAGCGGCGCGGTGATGATGAAGATGACGAGCAGCACGAGCATCACGTCGATGAGCGGCGTCATGTTGATGTCCGCCATCGGCTGCGACGTGTGCTGATGATCGAGTCCGCCGAACGCCATGCCGCCCTCCTCGCTGGATTGCCGGACCGACGCGCCGCTACGCGGCGGTGGCCGGATCGGCCGCCGGGGCCGCGGCCGTCTCGCCGCAGACGAACACGTGCAGATCGCGCGCGAAGCCGTCAAGCTCCTCGACGAGCTGGCGCACGAGCCGCCCGAGAATGTTGTACGCGAGCACCGCCGGAATCGCGACGACGAGGCCGAACGCCGTCATGATGAGCGCCTCGCCGACCGGGCCGGCGACGTTCTCGATCTGCGCCTGCCCGCTCGCCGCGATGCTGCCGAGCGCGTGATAGATCCCCCAGACGGTGCCGAGCAGGCCGACGAACGGCGCGGTGCTGCCGATCGACGCGAGCAGCACCTGGCCGAACTCGAGCCGCCGCTGCGACTTGCGCAGCGCATGGCGCAGCGCGCGCAGCACGCGCTCGCCGCGCTCGACGCGCGCCGACAGCGCGCGCGGCTCGACGCGCGACGCGGCGTCGGCGTCGCGCGCGGCCTCGGCGAGCGGCGCGAACACGCGCTCCTTGTCGGTCGCGCGCAGCGCGGCAATGCCGTCGTCGAGCGTCGCGGCCCGCCAGAACGCCGCGAGCGCGGCCGGGCCCTGGCGCTTCGCGCGCACGAGCACCCACGCCTTCACGATCAGGAAGCACCAGCTCGCGATCGACATCGCGAGCAGCACGTACGCAACCGCGTGCGTGACGGTGTCGCCGCTCTCGAGGTAATGGAGGATGCCGGTCGGGGTCGCCATCGATGCCCGCGGGGCGGTGCTCAGCGCAGGCCGAGCACGTCCTGCATGTCGAAGAAGCCGGTCTTGTGGCCGGCGAGGAAGCGCGCCGCGCGCAGCGAGCCCTGCGCGTACGACACGCGGCTCGCCGACTTGTGCGTGATCTCGATGCGCTCGCCGATGCCGGCGAAGAGCACCGTGTGATCGCCGACGATGTCGCCGCCGCGGATCGCCGAGAAGCCGATCGTCGACGGATCGCGCTCGCCCGTCACGCCGTGGCGGCCGTAGACCGCGCAATCGTCGAGCGAGCGGCCGAGCGCGGCCGCGATCGTCTCGCCCATCATCAGCGCGGTGCCGGACGGCGCGTCGACCTTGTGCCGGTGGTGCGCCTCGATGATCTCGATGTCGTAGCCCTGCGCGAACTGCTTCGCCGCGAATTCGAGCAGCTTCATCGTGACGTTCACGCCGACGCTCATGTTCGCCGAGAACACGAGCGCGATCTTCTCGCCCGCCGCGCGCAGCTGCGCCTTCTGCGGCTCGCTGAAGCCCGTCGTGCCGATCACGAGCTTCACGTCGTGGCGCTGCGCCGCGTCCAGGTGGACAAGCGTGCCTTCGGGGCGGGTGAAGTCGATCAGGTAGTCGGCCTCGGCGCACACGCGCTCGATATCGTCGGTGAGCGCGACTCCGGTCTCCTTGCCGAGGAACGCGCCCGCGTCCTGGCCGAGCTGCGGCGAGCCCGCGCGGTCGAGCGCACCGACGAGCGTCGCGTCGGGTGCGTCGAGCACCGCTTCGATCAGCATCCGGCCCATCCGGCCGGACGCACCAGCAATCGCAATCTTCATGGACGACATGCGCTACCTGCTACGAATGAAAGACGGGCGGCGCGCGCCGCCCCGGGTTTGGTTCGGACGCCGGATCAACCGCCCGTTCCCTGCGCGCCGGATGCGGGCGCGGGCGCCGTGAGCGGCTGGTTCGGCAGGCTGTCGGCGCCCTGCGGGCCGACCGGCTGGTTCGCGCCGCCCCCCGCGGGCGGCGGAGGCGGGCGATGGAACTGGAACTGCGGCTGGATCGCGGGCGCGGCGCCGGGCGGCAGGCCGCCGGGGGTCGGCGCGTTCGGCGCCGCCTGCGCGGACGGCGAGAAGCGCGCCGCCGCGCTGCTCTGGCCCGACACCTGCGCGGTCGCGCGGTTCGCCGCGCGCGCCGCCTGCGCGTTCGCGTCGTTCTGGTCCGCCGCCTGCGCGGCTTCGGGCGCCGCCGCGGCGGCGACTTCCGACGCGGCGGCGGCGCGCGCGGCCGCGGCCGCCTTGCTCGCCTTCTTGCCGCGGCGGTCGCCGTCGATGTCGGCGAGCAGATCAAGCTCGGACGGCAGGTTGTCGGCGCCCGTCCAGCTCGCCACGCGGTCGCCCGAGAAGTTCACCACGAGATCGCGCTGCTGAACGACCGACGTCGAGCCGCGCTTGAAGTAGAAAATGTAGTCCCAGCGATCCGCATGGAACATGTCGGTCAGAAGCGGCGTGCCGAGAAGCGCGCGCACCTGGTCCCGCGACATGCCGACCTGCAGCTGCGAGGCCTTTTCCTGCGACACGAAGTTGCCCTGGACGACGGTGATCCGATACGGCGTGATGCTCTGAGCGATCCGCTGAGTCACGCTGTCGTACGACGAACAGGCGGCCAGTCCGGCCACGGCGACAGCTGCGATGACGGTGCTCCGCATGCGGCTCCTCTGAAGTTGCAAAAGAGATCTTGGAATCATTTCCCTCACCGTGCTGGCCCTTGTCCGAGGCCGCGCGAGAATGTCACAGATGACTGAAAAGGCGAAAAGCCGGTACTATTGAAGCCCTGCATTGTACTCTAGGGACGCCTAGCCATGACCAATCCGACCGATCTCAAAAACATCGGGCTCAAGGCCACCCTACCGCGCCTCAAGATTCTCGAAATTTTCCAGCAAAGCCCGGTTCGCCACCTGACGGCTGAAGACGTCTATCGCAACCTGCTGCACGAGGAGCTCGACATCGGCCTCGCGACGGTCTACCGCGTGCTCACCCAGTTCGAGCAGGCGGGCCTTCTGTCGCGCAGCAACTTCGAATCCGGCAAGGCCGTGTTCGAGCTGAACGAAGGCTCGCACCACGACCACCTCGTGTGCCTCGATTGCGGCCGCGTCGAAGAGTTCTTCGACGCCGAGATCGAAACCCGCCAGCAGTCGATCGCGAAGGAACGCGGCTTCAAGCTGCAGGAGCATTCGCTCGCGATGTACGGCACGTGCACGACGGAAAACTGCCCGTATCGCAAGCACTGAGACAAGCACCGAGCGCCCCCCGAACGCTCGCGTCGCGGCATCCTCGCCGCGCATGCTGAAAGGCCCGGCCGGCGCAAGCCTGACCGGGCCTTTTTGCGTCCGGCGCGACGTGCGCGTCAGGCGGCGCTCGCGTGCGCGCCGTCCGTGACGAGCCGCCAGCGCGCGTCGAGCGTGATCTCGTCGCAGTTCGGCTGCGCGCCGCCCCGGTCGACCACGACGAAATCGCTGACCGCGTCGAGCGCGAGGAGCGGATGGTGCCAGACGCCCCTCGCGTAATTGACGCCCTGCCAGCCTTGCGCGAGGAATGCGCGCATCCGGGTCGGATCGAATTCGCCCGCCGGCGCGACGACGATCGCGTAGCGCGCGACCGCCGCGAGCGGCACGAACGCCTGGCTGCCGAGCGGATGGCGCTCCATCATGTCGATCTCGACCGGCCACCCGCGCGGCTGCGCGCGAAACAGGCTCACGAGCGGCCGGCCGCCCGCCTCCGCGACGTCGATCGACGCGAGATCGTGAAAGCGCTCGGTCGTCCCGCCGTTGATCAGGAAGCGGCGCGCGCCCGCCAGCTCGATCACGTCGCCGAACGGCGCGAACGCTTCGCGCGTCAGGCGCTCGAGGCGCAGGGTATTGAGCGTCTCCATGCGCGTCCTCCCGTTATGCGAGCTCGCCCCAGAGGCGCAGCCGCGACACGCCGCCGTCCGGATGGATGTTCAGGCGCACGTGCGTGACGGGGCCGAGCGCGGCGAGCTCCGCCTCGAACGTATGCACGCTGTCCATCCTGAGCGGCTGCTCGCCGAGCAGCGTCGGCCAGAACATCGCCTGCGTGACGAGCGACGCATCGGTGCCGCCCGCGACGTGCGCCGCCTGCAGCGAGCAGCGATCCGGGTAATTGCCCTTGAAGTGCGCGGTATCGACTTCGACCCTGCGAATCACGCCCGGCCGCGCGAGCGCGACGATCGCCCAGTCGTTGCCGGGCTCGCGGCGGCGGCGGGTCTCCCAGCCGTCGCCCATGTTCGCGCCGCGCCCGGGCATCAGCATCCGCGACGCCGGCCCGAAGTGCTCGTTGTTCGCGGCGACGAGATACGCGCCGTTCTCGATCGCGGCGAGATCGACGAGCTCGCCGCGCGCCGCGCGGCTCCAGTCGCGCTGCGGCTGGCCGTACACGCGCAGCCGCGCGAGCCCGCCGTCCGGATACAGGTTCACGCGCAGGTGCGTCCAGGCCCGCGGATCGCTCACCTCGACGTAGTGATGCTGGTTGCCCGCGAGCGTCGTCGCGGGCACGAGCGCCTGCCAGTCGGCGTCGTCGGGCGGCGTTTGCGCGTCCGACGCGCACGCGTCGATCGACGCCGCGGGCGGGAAGTTGCCGGTGAAGTGGCTCGTGTCGAGATCGACGCCGTGCACGACGCCCGGCCGCGCGAGGCGCACCACGCAGAAATCGTGGCCCGTCGTGCGCTTGCGGCGCGTCTCCCAGCCGTCCATCCACTTGCCGTGGTCGTCGTACTTGCCGGGAATGAACACGGCGGGCTCCGGATCGAGCATCCGCTCCTTCGGCGCGAAGAATTCGTCGCTCGCGAAGAGCGCCTTCGCGCCGAGGCGCGGATCGGCGAGATTCATGTAGCGGCGCGTGAACGCGGGCGCGTTCGGATCGAGAATCGGGGCGGCCATGTCGTCTCCTATTGTTGGGTGTGCATCCGAAAAACCGAAAACCGGAAGCTGAAAAACGAAGCGCCGGCGCGAACCGCCGCGCCGGCGCGCGATGCCGGGCGGCGCGGCGTCAGAGCGCGTGCGCGCCGCCGTCCGCGATCGCGCCGTTCGGGCTTTCGTCGCCTGCCGGCACGTAGCGCAGTTCCTCGTTCAGCACACGCTTCGCGCGGGCGCGGTCGATGTCGTTCTCCCACACGGCGACGACGATCGTCGCGACGCAGTTGCCGAGCAGATTCGTGAGCGCGCGGGCGATGCCGACGAACCAGTCGACGGGCAGGATCAGCACGAGGCCGAGCACCGGCAGCGCGGGGATCGCGGACAGCGTCGCGGCGAGGATCACGATCGCCGAGCCCGGAATGCCGTGCGCGCCCTTCGACGTGACGAGCGACACGAGCAGCACGACGATCAGGTCGTGCGCCGACAGCGGCGTGTTGGTCGCCTGCGCGATGAAGAGCACGGCGAGCGTCAGGTAGATCGAGAAGCCGTCGAGGTTGAACGAGTAGCCGGTCGGGATCACGAGGCCGACCGTCGAATCCTTCACGCCGAGCCATTCGAGCTTGCGCATCACCTGCGGCAGCACGGCGTCCGACGACGCGGTGCCGAGCACGATCAGCAGTTCCTCGCGCAGGTAGCGGATCAGCTTGAACACCGAGAAGCCCGCGAGCTTCATCACCGCGCCGAGCACGATCACGACGAACGCGGCGCAGCTCACGTAGAACACGATCACGAGAAGGCCGAGCTGCTTGAGCGACGCGACGCCGTACTTGCCGGTCGTGAACGCGATCGCGCCGAGCACGCCGAGCGGCGCGAGCTTGATGATGAAGCCCATCACGCGGAAGAACACCTGCGCGAATTCGTCGATCAGCGAGTTCACGCGCTTCGCCTTCTCGCCGAGCAGCGACAGCGCGGAGCCGAACAGCACCGAGAACACGAGGATCTGCAGGATGTCGCCCTTCGCGAACGCGTCGAACGCGGTTTCGGGGATGATCTTCAGCAGATAGCCCGCCGTGTCCTTCAGGCTCTGCGCGTTCTTCGCGTAATCGGCGAGCGACGCGGCGTCGAGCGCGTGCAGATCGACGTTCATCCCGACGCCCGGCTTCGTCAGATACGCGAGCACGAGGCCGATGCCGAGCGCGAGCGTCGTCATCGCCTCGAAGTAGACGACTGCCTTCAGGCCGACGCGGCCGACCTTCTTCAGATCGCCCGCGTTCGCCATGCCGCTCACGACGACGCAGAACACGATCGGCCCGATCACCATCTTGATCAGCTTGAGGAACCCGTCACCCAACGGTCGCAGCGACTGCGCGAAGTGCGGGAAAAAGGCGCCGAGCGCCACGCCGATCACAAGCGCGATGACCACCCGACCAAACAGCGAATTGAGAAACTTCGACACGGCGTTCTCCCGTCACAACGGTTGCGGATTCGTCTGTTCATACTGGTCCGACCAGTACTGTTATGGACGATAGTAGGAAGCCGATATAGTCGAGTCAAGGACGCCAAAAATAGGGATTACCCGCGCATTTCGGCGGTCGTTTCGATGCTGCGGCGCACGCGGATCATCGCTTTCCCGGAGCCGGAGCGCGCGCCGCCGGCGGCGGTTTACAATGCCGGTCAGACCGCGCAATCGATCCACTGCATGAAGAACGTTCCGCACACCGTCACCGACGCCGCCATCGCCACGATCCGCAGCCGGATCGAGAGCGGCTTCTATCCCGTCGGCAGCCTGTTGCCCGCGCAACGTCAATTGTCCGAAGAACTGGAGATCAGCCGCGCGTCGCTGCGCGAGGCGCTGTCGACGCTCGAGGCGCTCGGGATGCTGCGCATCCGCCCCGGCAAGGGCGTGTATGTCGAGAGCGCGCAGGCGAGCGCCGCGCACGCGTGGCGCTTCGCCGAGCAATCGTCGCTGCCCGACACCTATCAGATGCGCTACGCGCTCGAAGGCTTCGCCGCGCGAATGGCCGCACTCGCCGTCAGCGAGCAGGATCTCGCGTGGTTCGAGGAGAACGTCGCCGCGCTGCAGGAGGCGCTCGCGAACGACGAGCTCGACGGCGCGTCGCAGCTCGATTTCGATTTCCACATGCGGATCGTCAGCCTCGCCGGCAACGCGGCGATCGAATCGATCCTGCGCGGCAGCGCGGACATCATGAAGGAAAGCCAGCGGATGCCGTTCTACCGGCGCGAGCTCGTGCTGTCGACGTATCACGAGCATCGCGCGATTCTCGATGCGCTGATCGCGAAGGACCCGGCCGCCGCAGGCGCGGCGATCGAAGCGCATATCTCCAACGCCGCGCAGCGCGCGGGCGTGTTCTTTCCGACACCGAAGGGCTGACGCGGCGCGTTCGCGCGCGGCACGCCGTCGCGCATGCGGCATCGCGCGCGGCGCGGCTACTCGCCTCCGGGCGACGCGCCGCCGCGCGCCTGCGAGCCGCCGCTGCTTCGGATTTCGTGTCGCCTCGCCAGCGCATAGTCGATGAACGCGCGCATCGCCGCGCTTCGATAGCCGCCCTTGCGCGTGAGCAGCGCCGCCGTGCGCCGCGGCAGCGGCGGGTCGAGCCGGATCGCGCGCAGGTCGTCGCGGCGCTCGGCGATCGCCGACGGCAGCACCGTCGCGATCCGGCCGCCGCGCACCATCTCGAGCATCGCGCTGATCGAATTCACTTCGATCGCCACGCGCGGCGTCACGCCGTTGCGATGGAAGTACTGATCGACCTTGCTGCGCGTCGCGAACGCACGGCTCAGCAGGATCAGCGGTTCGTCGCCGGCCTCGGCGGGCGATAGCGGCTTGCGGCGGCGCGCATGGCGATGATCGCGCCCGACGACGAGCGCGAGCGTCTCCACCCACAACGGCGTCGCGTCGATCTCGGGCGACTGCGTCGGATCGAACGCGATCCCCACGTCGAGCTCGTCATCGGCGAGGAGCGGCTCGATCTGCTCCTGCGGCATCTCCCGGATCGTCAGCTTCAGGCCCGGATAGCGCGCGTTGAAGCCGTCGATCAGCCAGCCGATCAGATACGCGGAGAAGGTCGGCGTCATCGCGAGCCGCAGCGAGCCGCTCTGAAGATTCTCGACGTCATGCACCGCGCGCCGTCCAGCCTCGAGCTGCTGCAGCGCGGCCCGCGCGTGCCGCGCATACGCGGCGCCGAACTCGGTCAGCCGCACCGCGCGAGCCGAGCGGTCGAACAGTTGCACGCCGAGCGCGTCCTCGAGCTGCCGGATCTGCTGCGACAGCGTCGGCTGCGAGACGTGCAGCGACTCGGCCGCGCGCGTGAAATTTCCCTGCTCGGCGACGGAGAGAAAATAACGGATGTGTCGGAGCAGCATCGCGCCTCGAGTATTGGTTTTACCTATACGAATGATAATAAACCGGTCTTGGACGCTATGAATCGTTTGCCTCATTCTTCGGTCGTCGGCTCTCGCCATCGACCACGGAGCACACGATGCAGGACATCATCGAAGGATTTCTGAAGTTCCAGCGCGACGCGCTCCCGCAGCGCACGGAACTGTTCAAGCGCCTCGCCGCGAGCCAGCGGCCGCGCGCGCTCTTCATCTCGTGCTCGGACAGCCGCCTCGTGCCCGAGCTCGTCACGCAGCGCGAGCCGGGCGATTTGTTCGTGATCCGCAACGCGGGCAACATCGTGCCGTCGTTCGGCCCCGAGCCGGGCGGCGTATCGGCGTCCGTCGAATACGCGGTCGCGGTGCTCGAAGTGGCCGACGTCGTCGTGTGCGGCCACTCGGACTGCGGCGCGATGACCGCGATCGCATCGTGCGCATGCCTCGACCATCTGCCCGCCGTGCGCGGCTGGCTGCGCTACGCGGACGCCGCCAAATGCGTGAACGAAGCGCGCGAGCACGCGGGCGAGCGGGAGCGCGTCGATTCGATGGTGCGGGAAAACGTCGTCGCGCAGCTCGCCAATCTCAACACGCATCCATGCGTGCGGCTCGCGCTCGAGCAAGGACGCCTCGCGCTGCACGGCTGGGTGTACGACATCGAGACCGGCTCGATCGACGCGCTCGACGGCGCGACGGGCCGCTTCGTCGCGCTCGCCGACCATCCGCACGTGCGCGCGACGCCGCCGCGACTCGATCGCGCGGCCTGACGCACGGCACATGACGCACGCCGCGCAACGCGCCCGCGAGGCGCCGGGCGCCACATGCAGCTCGCGGCGCGACGCATCACGCGCCGACAGCAATCTCCGTTTCGTTGCCGAACCCTCACCGCAAGGAGCCCGCATGACCCAATCGCAACACAACCAGACCGCGCGCCAGGCGCTCGCCGATCGCATCGTCGACGCGAAGACGCGCAAGAACCTCACGTTCGAGCAGCTCAACGAGGGCACCGGCCTGAGCGTCGCGTTCACGACGGCCGCGCTGCTCGGCCAGCATCCGCTGCCCGCCGACGCCGCGCGCACCGTCGCCGCGAAGCTCGACCTCGACGACGACGCGGTGCGCCTCTTGCAGACGATTCCCGTGCGCGGCAGCATCCCGGGCGGCATTCCGACCGATCCGACGATCTACCGTTTCTACGAAATCGTGCAGGTCTACGGCTCGACGCTGAAGGCGCTGATCCACGAGCAATTCGGCGACGGCATCGTCAGCGCGATCAACTTCAAGCTCGACGTCAAGAAGGTCGACGATCCGGAAGGCGGCTCGCGCGCCGTCATCACGCTCGACGGCAAGTACCTGCCGACGAAGCCGTTCTGATCGCCCATCCGACGCGCGGCGCGCGCGGCGGGCCGATTTCTCGCGGCCCGCCGCGCGCGCCGTTCGCGTGATGCCCGTCCGGCTTTTCGGACTCCGTTCTTCTTCGCTACGCGCCCCATGAATTCCGTCACCGTTCCCCCGCCCGCGCTGACGCGCGGGATGACGCTGCTGTTCGCGTGCGCCTGCGGCATCGTCATCGGCAACCTCTACTATTCGCAGCCGCTTCTCGCGGCGATCGCATCGAGCTTCGGGCGCAAGCCGGCCGAGCTCGGCTATCTCGTCACGCTGACGCAGCTCGGTTACGCGGCGAGCCTGCTCGTCGTCGTGCCGCTCGGCGACGTCGTCAATCGCCACGCGCTGATCGTGCGGCTGCTGGGCGCGAACGTCGTCGCGCTCGTCGCGGTCGCATCGAGCACGAGCTACGGCTTTTTCATCGCGGCGAACGTGTGCGTCGGCTTCGTCACGTGCTCGACGCAGTTGCTCGTGCCGTTCGCCGCGTCGCTCGCCGACGACGCATCGCGCGGCCGCGCGGTCGGCACCGTGATGAGCGGCCTCTTGCTCGGCATCCTGCTCGCGCGCGTCGTATCCGGCGCGATCGCCGACTGGCTCGGCTGGCGCGCCGTCTATGCGATCGCGGCGGCGCTCGTGCTCGCGCTCGCCGGCGTGCTCTCGACGAAACTGCCGAAGGATCGCCGCACCGCGCGCCTCGATTACCGAAAGCTGATGGGCTCGCTCGCGACGCTCGTGCGCAGCGAGCCGACGCTCGCGCTGCGCTCCGTCTACGGCGCGCTCGTGTTCGCGTGCTTCAGCCTGCTGTGGACGGGCCTCACGTTCCTCTTGAGCGCACCGCCCTATCGCTTCAGCGAAGGCGCGATCGGTCTGTTCGGCGTCGTCGGCGCGATGGGCGCGCTCGCGGCGGGCGCGGCGGGCCGGCTTGTCGACCGCGGCCACGCCCATGCGGCGACGGGCCTCTTCGCAGCCGCCGTGCTCGTATCGTTCGCGTTCATCGCGGCGGGCGCGCAGTCGCTCGTCGCGCTAGTGGCGGGCATTCTGCTGCTCGACGTCGGCGTGCAAGGGCTGCACATCTCGAACCAGAGCGTCATCTATGCGCTCGCCACCGACGCACGCAGCCGCGTCACGACCGTCTATCTGACGAGCTACTTCATCGGCGGCGCGCTTGGCTCGGCCGTCGCGAGCGCCGCATACCGCTTCGACGGCTGGCGCGGCGTGTGCGCCGCGGGCGGCGCGCTGTCGAGCACGCTCGTCGCGCTGTGGTGCGTGACGCACGGCGTGCGCGCACGCCGCGCCGCACGCTGAAGCATGCCTCGGATACCGAAAACCACCACGCGAGCGCCGCGCGCGGACGACGCACGGAATCCGGGACGCAAAGGACACACACCGATTCCGCACGTTCACCGCGCGATTGCGGCGCCGATCAATCATAGTTCGTCTTCATGCTTGAAGCCGAACTTCCGCTTGACCTGGGCCGACACTTCCGTGACCGCATCCGTGCTGATCAACCGGATGCCGCGCTCGAGGTTGTACTCGATGAAACGCTGCAACGTGCGCTGCCCCCCGCCGCGAACCGCGGCGTTCGAGTATGGCGTACGCAGGCTGTCGGGATTGGACACGCTGTAAGGAATCGACGCTTCGCGAACGTCCGTGTTGACGTTACCCATCAAGATCGAAACGGGCCGGTTCTGGTAGCGCGCGATGACGATCACGGTACCGGGATTGCGCTCGTCGAGCTCGTCGCTCATCGACGAGGCGATCGTCCGTCCGGACCTGAGCAGTGCGCCAGCGCCGATCGGCGTATTCGAAATGGCGATAGGGCCGCTCGAATCGCTGGAGTCGCTGTCGGAAGACGAGTTGGAATCGGAATCCGACGGATACCACTGCGACAGCGTGCTTTGCACTTCGGCGATCTGCGACGGGCTCGGATTCGGCAGCACGTCGACCGCAAAGGACGCGTTGCCCTGCACCCATTGGTTGCCGGCCCGGATTCGCGGCCTGACCTCCGGATGAAGTTGCCGGAAGCGTTCGAGCGTCAGATCGGCGAGATTCAGCTCGAACTGGCCGACCGCCCTCGTCGCTTGTCCCGAGGTGGACGGCTCCGGGACGGGCGGCAACGTGTCGTTGGCCGAATTGGCGTCGACCGTGCCGACCTCGGTGCTGGCGAAGCTGATGGTCGAAGCGTTCAGCCTGGACGCATCGTGAAATGCGCGACTGATGCGCGCCATATTCTCTCTCGTCCGGGCCTGCACGGCGTTGACCGCGCTGACGAGTTGCTGCTCGGCAAGCGAATTCGCACCGGCGAGGCCGCTCGATCCGGTGTTCACGACATTCTGGATGATGCGATCGAAGTGCGCACGATCGAAATCGTAGTGGTTCAGAATCAGGTACGGCGTAATGACGTCCATCACCATGAACACGCAGTCGGACGTTTCCGGCCCGCGCGGCTTGCGGGACGAGAACGCGAACTGCAGCGGCGCCTTGCACGCGATGCTCGCCGCATAGCCGGCGTAAGGATTCTTGCTGCCGACCGAGGTCAGGCTGTGAAGCCGCCATTCCAGGCCTGCCGCGACGGGCGCAGGGCTCGCCGCGACCTTCTTGAGCGGCCGATCGCCGTCAAAATGAGAAAGCGCGCTCTTGATGAGGTCGCACGGCCGGTTCAACACGTAATTGGCGATCGCGAGGATCGGCAGCACGCATTCCAGTTGATAGGTATGGACGGAGCGTCGCGCGCGCAGGTCTTCGTTTGCCCGGGTGGCGAAGGACACGCGTTCGATCGTCAGTGGGCCACCAAATTGCGGACGATTGGTGACGCGAACCTGGTCGGACGCGTCGCTTGCCGCCGGGTCGTCTTCCGCCCGCGAAGGCAGCCTGTAGATCGGGCTGCCGTCGACGAAGTTGTGGTTACGATCGGTCTCCACCACCTGCAGCGCAGCGCCGTGGCCCGGCGTCAATTCGAACGCGACGGACACGAACGCCGTCTTGTCGCTCAACCGGTTAGAGTACAACACGGTCATTTTCTTGGGTGTGGTGCGGCTTTGCTGAACGATGGTCGCCGTGCCGTCCACGAACGACGCAATCAGGTGTTCGTTCAATTCGGTCGAATACACCCGATTCCTGCTGCCTTCGAAAGTCAGATGGAAACTCCGGATTTCGTCCGGCTTTTGCGCGCGTCCGTATATCTTGTCGATATTGAAATACTTGAATTCGTTTACCCGGCGATCGGCCAGCTCGCCGCTCGCGGCCTGTGCCAGACTTACGCTCGGGAAATAGCACAGCCAGGAGACGAGCATGCAAGCGAGAATCGGGCGTCCGATTCGCCGGAGCAGCGCCGTTCCGTTAGCGGGCCGACTCCGTGCGACCGGGTCCGCCGCGATGTCAGCGCATCCGGCTGCCGGAGCGATCCACCAGCCTGCGCCGTTCATACGGCGTGCGCCGCCCGCCGACGCCCGAGCGTTTGCGCCGCGGCCGGTCGCTTGGCGTTTCTCGGACCGAATCAATTTGTCCAGTACCGCGGGAAAACCGGTAATCCGGCGCATTCGGAACTGCCGGACGACACGTCCGTTGAAAGGACTTTGGGTCATACGGGTTACCTCCTTCGTTGGTCGGTTCAACCTTCGGACACGTCATGTCCGTACATAGGCACCCGATCCTAGCAAAGGCCGATTAACTCGCCTTTTGAAATAAAACTCGATTTTCGTATTTTTATTAAAATATTAACCATCAACCCGGAAGGGGGATGTGTCGAAAATATTTTGACGGAGCGGATTGCGAAATGCGGCGGGTGCGAGCCCGGCAAGACGGACGCCGACGGCAGCACCGCCATTGCCGCCGCGCGGGATATGAGAACCGGCCACCCCATGCCTCTTCATCATCGAGGCGTGCATTGCCGTCGCGCCCGATGCGGTGCCGTCCGATAAAAAAGCCGCGCCGATGAATCATCATCGGCGCGGCCCGATCCTGCCTGGCGCTGCCGTGCCCAGCCCCGGCACATAGCAACGCGCGTCGGCTCGACCTGTTACTTCGCGTTCGCGAGCGCGATCGCCGTATCCAGCATGCGGTTCGAGAAGCCCCACTCGTTGTCGTACCAGCTCGACACCTTCACGAGACGGCCCGACACCTTCGTCAGCGTCGCGTCGAACGTCGACGAAGCCGGGTTGTGGTTGAAGTCGATCGACACGAGCGGCGCGTCGTTGTAGCCGAGGATGCCCGCGAGCGCGCCTTGCGACGCTTCCTTCATGATCGCGTTGACTTCCTCGACCGTCGTATCGCGCTTCGCGATGAACGACAGGTCGACGACCGACACATTGATGGTCGGCACGCGAATCGCGTAGCCGTCGAGCTTGCCGTTCAGCTCCGGCAGCACGAGGCCGACGGCCGCCGCCGCGCCCGTCTTCGTCGGGATCTGGCTGTGCGTGGCCGAGCGCGCGCGGCGCAGGTCTTCGTGATAGACGTCCGTCAGCACCTGGTCGTTCGTGTACGCGTGGATCGTCGTCATCAGGCCGGTTTCGAGGCCGATCTTGTCGTTCAGCGGCTTGACGAGCGGCGCGAGGCAGTTCGTCGTGCACGATGCGTTCGAGATCACCGTGTGCTCGGCCTTCAGCACATTGTGGTTCACGCCGTAGACGATCGTCGCGTCGACGTCCTTGCCGCCCGGCGCCGAGATGATCACCTTCTTCGCGCCGCCCTTCAGGTGCGCGCTCGCCTTTTCCTTCGTCGTGAAGAAGCCCGTGCATTCCAGCACGACGTCGACGCCCAGCTCGCCCCACGGCAGTTCGGCCGGATTGCGGTTCGCGAGCACGCGGATCTTGTCGCCGTTCACGACGAGGTAGTCGCCGTCCACCGACACTTCGCCCGGGAACTTGCCGTGCGCGGTGTCGTACTGCGTCAGGTGCGCGTTGGTCTTCGCGTCGCCCAGATCGTTGATCGCAACGATCTCGAGATCGTGCTTCTTGCCGTTTTCGTAGAAAGCGCGCAGCGTGTTGCGGCCGATGCGGCCGTAACCGTTGATTGCAACGCGAATCGTCATGATGTATCTCCTGATGGCTGAAAAAATACTTCGTGCAGCTTCACGCGCGCCCGGCCGGCGCGGGGCACGGCCGCCCGGGCGTCGATTGGGTTACGCGAGCACCGCCTTCGACGTTTCGACCACGTGCTCGACGGTGAAGCCGAAATGCTTGAACAACACGCCAGCCGGAGCCGACTCGCCGAACGTGTCGATGCCGACCACGCCGCCTTCGAGGCCCACGTACTTGCGCCAGAATCCGGTGACGCCCGCTTCGATCGCGACGCGGCGCACGCCGTGCGGCAGCACGCGCTCGCGGTATTCGGCGTCCTGCCGGTCGAACACCGTCGTCGACGGCATCGACACGACGCGCGCGGCGATCCCTTGCCGCGCGAGCGGCTCGACCGCCTTCATCGCGAGCTCGACTTCCGAGCCCGTCGCGATCAGGATGATCTTGCGCGCGACGATCTCTTCGTCCCAGTCGCGCAGCACATAGCCGCCCTTCTCGACGTTCGCGATCTGCGCGTCGGTGCGCGCGTTGAACGCGAGGTTCTGGCGGCTGAAGATCAGGCACGACGGATGCTGATGCGAGACCGCGTGGGTCCACGCGACGGCCGTCTCGACCGTGTCGGCCGGACGCCAGACGTCGAGGTTCGGGATGAGCCGCAGGCTCGCGACGTGCTCGATCGACTGGTGCGTCGGGCCGTCCTCGCCGAGGCCGATCGAATCGTGCGTGAACACATAGATCGACGGCACCTTCATCAGCGCGGCGACGCGCAGCGCGTTGCGGCTGTAATCGGAGAACGTCAGGAACGTGCCGCCGAACGGCTTGTAGCCGCCGTGCAGCACGAGGCCGTTGATCGCGGCGCTCATGCCGAACTCGCGCACGCCATAGTTGATGTGGTTGCCCCACTGGACGCCCGGGCCGTCCGCATTCGCGCGCACCGCCTTCGACGCTTTCCAGTTCGTGAGGTTCGAGCCCGTCAGGTCGGCCGAACCGCCGAGCAGCTCGGGCAGCATCGCCGCCAGCCCCTCGATCGTCTGCTGCGACGCCTTGCGGGTCGCGACCGTCTCGCCGCGCTCGTTCGCGCCCGCGACGATCGCCGCGGCCTTCGCGGCCCAGTCGGCCGGCAGCTTGCCCGTCATCCGGCGCTCGAACTCGGCCGCCTCGGTCGGATACTTCGCGCGATATTGCGCGAACGCCGCGTTCCAGTCGTCTTCGCTGCGCTTGCCCGCTTCCTTCGCGTCCCATGCCGCGTAGACTTCCTGCGGGATCACGAACGGCTCCCACTTCCAGCCGAGCACCTCGCGCGTCTTCGCGATTTCTTCCGCGCCGAGCGGCGCGCCGTGCACGTCGTGGCCGCCCGCCTTCGTCGCCGCGCCGTTGCCGATGCGCGTCTTGCAGCAGATGAGGGTCGGCTTGTCCGATTGCTTCGCCTTCGCGATCGCCGCGTCGATCGCGTCGACGTCATGGCCGTGCACGTTCGGAATCACGTTCCAGCCATACGCCTCGAAGCGCTTCGGCGTGTCGTCGTTGAACCAGTTGACGACGTCGCCGTCGATCGAGATGCCGTTGTCGTCGTAGAGCGCGATCAGCTTGTTCAGCTTCAGCGTGCCCGCGAGCGAGCACGCCTCGTGCGAGATGCCTTCCATCAGGCAGCCGTCGCCGAGGAACACGTACGTGTGGTGATCGACGATCTTCGCGCCGTCGCGGTTGAACTCGGCGGCCATCAGCGCTTCGCCGAGCGCCATGCCGACCGCGTTCGCGAGACCCTGCCCGAGCGGGCCCGTCGTCGTCTCGACGCCCGGCGTGATCCCGTATTCCGGGTGGCCCGGCGTCTTCGAGTGCAGTTGGCGGAAGTTCTTCAGCTCGTCGATCGGCAGCGCGTAGCCCGTCAGATGCAGCAGCGCGTACAGCAGCATCGAGCCGTGGCCGTTCGACAGCACGAAGCGGTCGCGGTCGGCCCAGTGCGGGTTCGTCGGGTTGTGTTTCAGGTGGCGCGACCACAGCGCGACGCCGATCTCGGCCATGCCCATCGGCATGCCGGGGTGGCCGGAGTTCGCTTGCTGAACGGCGTCCATTGCGAGCGCACGAATCGCGTTGGCCATCAAAGTGGTGGGGGCGGGAGACGAAGTCGTCATGTCGAGTCCGGAGAACGAGTCGAGAAAACGGGGCGCGGGCGGCATCCGAAAGCTCGCGGACCAAACCGTTCCCGGCGCGCGGTGCGGCGCCGGCAGGACGCGAAGCGGACGAGCAAACGGACGAGGCTGCAAAGCTCGTCATTTTAGCAGATGCCCTCCGCGCGGGCCTTGTCGGAAACCGCCCGGCCGCGCGGTTTCTCGCGCGTCTTCCCACCCTCTATAATTCTCACCATCGGAACCGCCCCGCCAGCCGCGCCCGCCGCCTTGAGCTCCACCCTCCTCTTCCATCCGACCCCCGACGTCGCCTACGGCTTTCCGAACGCCCGGCGGCTCGCGCGCGTCGCGTCCGATCATCAGGCGATCGAGGTCTGGGAAACGGCGCTGCTCGGGCGCCTCTTCACGCTCGACGGCCGACCGATGACGTCGGTCGGCGACGAATTCGTGTACCACGAGTGCATGACGCATCCGGCCGCGCTCGCGCATCCGGCGCCGAGAAAAGCGCTCGTGCTGGGCGGCGGCGACGGCGGCGCCGCGCGCCAGTTGCTCAAGCATCCGTGCATCGAGCGGATCGTCGTCGCGGAGCTCGATCCGGCCGTAGTCGAGATGGCGCGCCGCTTTCTCGGCGACGTCCACCAGGGCGCGCTCGACGATCCGCGCGTCGAGCTCGTGATCGGCGACGCCGCACGCTTCGTCGATCACGCGTGCGAGCACTTCGACCTCGCCGTGTTCGACCTGACGCCGCCCGACTCGCCCGCCGCAAGCCTCTACACGCCCGAGTTCTACGCTCGCCTGAAGCGCATCCTGACGCCGCAAGGCGCGGTCTCGCTGCACCTCGGCTCGCCGCTCTTTCACGAGGCGCGCATCGTCTCGCTGCTCGCCGGGCTGCATGCGTGCTTCGCCGTGGTCGCGCCGCTTTGCGCGCACGTGCCGCTGTACGGCTCGCCGTGGCTGATGGCGATCGCGAGCGACGCGCTCGACGCGGCGTCGCTGTTCTCGCACGACGTCGACGAGCGGCTCGCCGTGCGGCGCATCGGCGGATTGCGCTTCTACGACGCGAAGCTGCATCCCGCGCTCTTCACGCTGCCGCGCACGCTGCGCGATACTCTCGGCATGCATCGCTAAGTTCGGCGAAGCATTCGCCTTTTCCCCGCAGGAGAACCCGCATGACCGACCCACGGCCGGCCGACGTGCCCTGGTTGACCCCTTACCTGACGGTGCGCAGCGCGCACGTGTCGATTCAGTTCTTTGGCGACGCATTCGGCTTCGAAAAGCGCGAGTTGATCGACGAAGACGGCGCGATCATGCACGTCGAGATGTCGTACCGCGGCCAGCTGATCGTGATGTTCGCGCCCGAGGGCGCGTTCGGCTCGACGGCCCGCACGCCGAGGAGCGCGGGCGCGATCGCGCCGCAGTCGTTCTATCTGTACGTCGACGACGTCGACGCGACCTATCGTCGCGCGCTCGACGCCGGCGCGAAATCGCTGAGCGCGCCGCAAGACCAGTTCTGGGGCGATCGCTTCGCGCAGATCGAGGATCTCGATGGTTATCGCTGGGCGCTCGCGCGGCGGATCGCGGCATGAGCGGCGGCGCCACGACCGCGGCGGTGCCGCGCTTCTTCGTCGACGCGGCGTTGCGGGCCGACGCCATGCTCCCGTTGCCGGCCGACGTCGCGCGGCACGCGCAGGTGCTGCGGCTGCAGCCGGGCGACGCGCTCGCGCTGTTCGACGGCACGGGCGGCCAGTACCACGCGCGCCTCGTCGAGATCGACAAGCGCGGCGCGCTCGCCCGGATCGACGCGTTCGAGCCGGCGGAAGCGGAGCCGCCGTACCACGTCACGCTCGCGCAGGGCATCGCCGGCGGCGACAAGATGGATTGGGTGATCGAAAAGGCGGTCGAGCTCGGCGTTTCGGCGGTCGCGCCGCTGTCGACCGCGCGCGGCGTGGTGAGGCTGTCGGGCGAGCGCGCGGACAAGCGCGTCTCCCACTGGCGCGGCGTCGTGCGCGCGTCGTGCGAACAATGCGGCCGCAATCGCGTGCCGGACGTCACGCCGGTGCGCGGCTTCGACGCATGGCTCGACGCGCTGCCGCCCGCGCCGGCCGACGGCGAGTTGCGTTTGCTGCTGTCGCCGCGCGCGAGCATGGCGTTCGCGTCGTTGCCCGAGGTGCCGCCCGCCGGCGGCGTCACGTTGCTGATCGGCCCGGAAGGCGGGCTGTCGCCCGACGAGGAACTGGCCGCGCGCGCACGCGGCTTCGCCGCGCTGTCGCTCGGCCCGCGCGTGCTGCGCACCGAGACGGCAGGCGCGGCGGTGCTCGCCGCGCTCGCGGCGCGCTGGGGCGGATGGTGACGCGCGGCCACCTGCCGACACGCGTCGGTCGGCCGCGGGCGAAGGCGGAGCGACGGCCGCGATGACGGGGCCGAACGGCGCGTCGACCACCGGTCACCACAACCCACAGGGCGATCGGTCGCCCACCCCTATCGGTCCGTGCCGCGGATTTCCACCTTGCCCGTCACGCGCCGGCGCAGCGGCGCCTCGTCGATCATGAGAAATGATGCGCAATGAAAGGCCGCCGTCAGGCGAACGCGCGCCCGCTGCCCGCCTGCCGAGGCCGCAAACGCAAAAAGCCCGCGCGAAGGCGGGCTTTCCGGCGGGCCGTGCGGTCCGGAATTACGCGAAGGAGTAGAAGACGCGGAACGCGACCTTGCGCTCGGCCCAGAATTCCGCCGCTTCGCGGAACACGTCGAGCAGCGTCTCGCGCCCTTCCTTGTCGAACTTGTGCGCGATCGGCAGCGCCTCGAGCACGATCACGAAGCCGGGCTGCGCGCCCGCCTTGTGGACGAGGTCCGTCAGGCAGTCGTACAGCGCGTCGTAGTTTTTGCCGAAGTGCTTCGGAAACAGGAACGACGTCGCGATCGTCTCCAGCACTTCCTGCTTCGATTGGGCATTCCCGCAGTACGCATACAGGAAATGCTGGCCGAGCTGATTCGCTTCGTCGGCAAGATCCTGCACGCGGAATGCACGGATCGACTGCACGAGATTCGGTCGCACGGTCGCAAAAAGGCTCATAGGCTCCTCGATGGATGAAAGCCCGGGGCTGGCCGCGCCGTCAGGCGCGCCGCCGGCGTGCGCCGCCATGCGCATCTGCATGACGCGCTGGAAGAGGTTGCCGTCGCCGGCCGCGAACAGATCCGCCGCAGCCGACATGTCGCGCGCGTAAATGTTGTCGCTCATGCCGCTCATCCCGAAGTCAATCAACGATACGTTTGAAACTGTTGTAGTGGTCGTCGGTGTAATAACAATTGTCGACGCGCCTCAAGGCACCGCCGCAAACGATGCGCCGCGCGCCGCGATTGCGGGCCCGCGGGGTCGGCACGGTGTACTCGTGGTAATAACCGCGCCGCATCTTCGGCAATATCCGTTCGAAATTGCCGAATACCGCGCCGTCTTTCTCGTACGGATAGGGGCCGCCCGCGGCGATCAGGCTCAGCGTGGTCACGGCTTCGCGCGGCAATCGGGATGCGGGGACCGTGTCGGTCTGCGCCGCCCCATTTACAGCGGCGGCTTCCCGTGCGTATGCGGCGGAAACCAGACTGCCCGGCGAAACGCCGATATTGCCCATCGCGACGATCGCGAAGACGGACGCGAGCGCGCCGTTGCGGAGCCACTTGCGTGCCATAAACGAGGGTTCCCGCTGTTAAATCAATAAGTTGACGACCAAGAAAGGCGTAAGCGTAGCGCTAATGCACGCGGGAATCAATGCTCGTTAGGGAAATGAAAGGACAGAATAGTCCTCGTCGGCACTATTTCTATCTTTTATAGGATAGAAATAGCTCCAATGAGGTAAAATTGCCTCGACGGCGTCAGCTGCGGCGGGTTTCTGCCTCCTCGCCGCCTCTTGCGGCCCAAGGGTGGCGTCGTCGGCTTCGGGAAGGCGCTTATCTCCGCCATGCCCGACGGCGCGCCCGCAATGGGCGCGCCGCTTTTTTATCGGCCGCTAACTTCGTTCAACGCACCGCGTTCACGTCGGCAACCAGCAGCGCCGTCATGTTGACGATCCGGCGCACGGTCGCCGATTCGGTCAGCACGTGCACAGGCTGTGCGGCGCCGAGCAGGATCGGCCCGATCGCGATGTTGTTGCCCGCGGCCGTCTTCAGCAGGTTGTATGCGATGTTCGCCGCGTCGATGTTCGGCAGCACGAGCAGGTTCGCCTCGCCCTCGAGGGTCGATTCCGGCAGGATTTCCTTGCGCAGCGCCGCGTCGAGCGCGACGTCGCCGTGCATCTCGCCGTCGACGTGCAGCTGCGACGCGCGTTCGTGCAGGATCGCGAGCGTATCGCGCATCTTCTGCGCGGAAGGCGCGTTGCTCGTGCCGAAGTTCGAGTGCGACAGCAGCGCGACCTTCGGCTCGATGCCGAAGCGGCGCACTTCCTCGGCCGCCATGATCGTGATCTCGGCGAGCTGCGCCGGGGTCGGATCGACGTTCACGTGCGTATCGACGAGGAAAATCTGGCGGCCCGGCAGCACGAGCGCGTTCATCGCGCCGTACACGCTGCAGCCTTGGCGCTTGCCGATCACCTGGTCGATGAAGTGCAGATGGCGGTGCGTCGTGCTGATCGTGCCGCAGATCATCCCGTCCGCCTCACCCTTCTTGACGAGCATCGAGCCGATCAGCGTCGTGCGGCGGCGCATCTCCACCCGCGCGAGCTGCTCGCTGATCCCCTTGCGGGCCATCATCTTGAAGTAGGTCTGCCAGAAATCGCGGTAGCGCTCGTCGTGTTCGGTGTTGACGATCGTGAAATCGACGCCCGGCGTGAGGCGCAGCCCGTAGCGCTGTATCCGGTGCTCGATCACGCCCGGCCGGCCGATCAGGATCGGTTTCGCGAGCTTCTCGTCGACGACGATCTGCACGGCGCGCAGCACGCGCTCTTCCTCGCCTTCCGCGAACACGACCCGCTTCTTCTCGGCAGGCGCGCCGCGCGCGATCTGGAACACCGGCTTCATCGTCGTGCCGCTGTGGTAGACGAACTGCTGCAGGTGAACCTTGTATGCGTCCATGTCCTCGATCGGGCGCGTCGCGACGCCGCCGTCCATCGCCGCCTGCGCGACGGCGGGCGCGATCTTCACGATGAGGCGCGGATCGAACGGCTTCGGAATCAGATATTCGGGGCCGAACGACAGATCCTGGATGCCGTACGCGGTCGCGACGATGTCGCTTTGCTCCTGCTGCGCGAGCTCGGCGATCGCGTTGACGGCGGCGACCTCCATCTCGCGGGTGATCGTCGTCGCGCCGACGTCGAGCGCGCCGCGGAAGATGAACGGGAAGCAAAGGACGTTGTTGACCTGGTTCGGGTAGTCGGTGCGGCCCGTCGCGAGCACGGCGTCCGGGCGCGCTTCGAGCGCGACTTCCGGCAGGATTTCCGGCGTCGGATTCGCGAGCGCGAGAATCAGCGGGCGTTCGCCCATCGTCTTCACCATGTCGGCCTTCAGCACGCCGGCCGCCGACAGGCCGAGGAAGATGTCCGCGCCGCCGATCACCTCCGACAGCGTGCGCGCGTCGGTTTCGCGCGCGAAACGCTCCTTGTCCGGGTCCATCAGCTCGGTGCGGCCCTTGTAGACGACGCCTGCCAGATCCGTGACCGTGATGTGCTCGAGCGGCAGGCCGAGATCGACGAGCAGGTCGAGGCACGCGAGCGCCGCGGCGCCCGCGCCCGACGCGACGAGCTTCACTTCCTTGATGCTCTTGCCGACGACCTTCAGCCCGTTCGTGACCGCCGCCGCGACGACGATCGCGGTGCCGTGCTGGTCGTCGTGGAACACCGGAATCTTCATCCGCTTGCGGCATTCGCGCTCGACGATGAAGCAGTCCGGCGCCTTGATGTCCTCGAGATTGATCCCGCCGAACGTCGGCTCGAGCGCGGCGATCACGTCGACGAGCTTGTGCGGATCGGACTCGTTGAGCTCGATGTCGAACACGTCGATCCCGGCGAACTTCTTGAACAGGACCGCCTTGCCCTCCATCACCGGCTTCGACGCGAGCGGGCCGATGTTGCCGAGCCCGAGCACCGCCGTGCCGTTCGTCACGACGCCGACCAAGTTGCTGCGCGCGGTGAAGCGCGCGGCGTTCAGCGGATTCTCGACGATCTCCTCGCACGCGAACGCGACGCCCGGCGAATACGCAAGCGCGAGATCGCGCTGGTTGATCATCTGTTTGGTCGGCGCGATCGCGACTTTGCCCGGTGTCGGGAATTCGTGATAATCGAGAGCGGCTTCGCGGAGTTTTTCTTTGGACGAGGAGGAGGACGAGGTGGGCATGTGTCTCTACGGGGGGCTGCGGATTAGAATACCTGTTCGACGCATTGTAGCGCCAATCCCACACGTTAAATCGTCGTATTAGGGTTTGACAGCCGCGACCGAAACGCCATGAATCGGCCGCGCGCGGGCCGCCGCAGCGCCTGGCGCCCGCCCGAAGCGCCTTACAATGAGCGTCATCTCATTGCTCGGACATTCTCGCCCGTGGCCCAGACTCCCCTTTCGGAATTCTCGTTGATCGACCGCTTCTTCGCGCGCCGCGCGAAGGGGCCGCACGCGCGCGCCGCGCTCGGCATCGGCGACGATTGCGCGCTGCTTGCGCCACAACCGGGCAAGATGCTCGCGATTTCGACGGACATGCTGGTCGAGGGCCGGCACTTCCTCGCCGACGTCGATCCGCGCGCGCTGGGCCACAAGACGCTCGCCGTCAATTTGTCGGACCTCGCCGCGATGGGCGCCGCGCCGCGCGCGTTCACGCTCGCGTGCGCGCTGCCGCGCGCCGACGCCGACTGGCTCGACGCGTTCTCCGACGGCCTCTTCGCGCTCGCGGACCGCCATGGCTGCGAGCTGATCGGCGGCGACACGACGAGCGGCCCGCTCAATCTGTGCGTCACCGTGTTCGGCGACGTCGCCCCCGACGCGGCGCTGCGCCGCGACGCCGCGCGCGACGGCGACGACGTGTGGGTGTCCGGCACGCTCGGCGACGCGCGCGCCGGACTCGGCGTGATCCGCGGCGAATGGCGCGCGGGTGAGCACGAAGCGGCCGCGTTGCGCGCGGCGCTCGAGCGGCCGGAGCCGCGCGTCGCGCTCGGCATCGCGCTCGCGGGCATCGCGCACGCGGCGCTCGACGTGTCCGACGGCCTCGCGGGCGATCTTCCTCACATCCTCGCGCGCTCGAGCGTGCGCGCCGACGTGAACGTCGACGCGGTGCCGCGCTCGGCCGCGCTCGCGACGCTGCCCGCCGACGTGCAGCGCCGCTGCATGCTCGAGGGCGGCGACGACTACGAGCTGTGCTTCACGGCCGCGCCGTCCGCGCGCACCGCGATCGAGGCGGCCGGCGCGCGCGCGGGCGTGGCCGTCACGCGGATCGGTACAATACGCGGCTTGTCCGCGCCGACGGACGCGTGCGCCGTCACGTGGCGCGACGCGTCGGGCGCGCCGCTTTCGCTCACGCTGCACGGTTTCGATCATTTCCATGCCAACTGACCCGACGTCCCGTCCGGGCGACTCCGCCGGCCAGCCCGGCCCGGCGCCCTCAGCAGCCCCGTCTGCCGTGCCCTCGGCCGCGCCGCAGCAAGATTCGCAGGCGACCGCGCGCCGCCGCGCGACCGTGCGCTTCATGTTCTCGCACCCGGTGCATGTCGTCTCGCTCGGCTTCGGCAGCGGCCTCGCGCCGTTCATGCCCGGCACGTTCGGCACGCTGTTCGGCTGGCTCACGTTCGTCGCGCTGAACCGTTATCTCACGGTGCCCGAATGGTGGGCGCTCATCGTCGTCGGCTTCGTCGCCGGCATCTGGATGACGGGCTTCACCGCGAAGAAGATGGGCATCGCCGACCCGGGCCCCGCTGTCTGGGACGAGATCGTCGCGATCTGGCTCGTGATGCTGCTCGTCACGCCGGCGACGTTCGTCGAGCAATTGTGGGCGTTCGTCGTGTTCCGCTTCTTCGACATGGTGAAGCCGCCGCCCGTCCGCTACTTCGACCGGAATTTGAAAGGCGGCTTCGGCATCATGTTCGACGACCTGATCGCCGCGTTGATGACGCTCTTCGTGATCGCGCTGTGGCGCTCGTTCGTCCAGTGACGCGGCCCGATTCCCGCTCGTCCCCGTTCGCACCGGATCTTCCCGCATGCCAACCGATTCCGTCGTTCACCAGCTCGCGATCCGCGCCGGCAACAAGCTGCGCGACGAGCACCTGACGCTCGCCACCGCCGAGTCCTGCACGGGCGGCATGATCGCGACCGCGATCACCGACATCTCCGGCAGCAGCGGCTGGTTCGATCGCGGCTTCGTCACCTATTCGAATGCCGCGAAGATCGAGATGATCGGCGTGCCCGCCGATCTGATCGACAAGCACGGCGCGGTCAGCGAGCCCGTCGCGCACGCGATGGCCGAAGGCGCGCTGCGCAACAGCCGCGCGCAGGTCGCGCTCGCCGTCACTGGCATCGCCGGGCCGGGCGGCGGCTCCGAGCACAAACCCGTCGGCACCGTGTCGTTCGGCTGGAGCAACCGGCTGCACACGTCGGTCGAGACGCTGGTGTTCAAGGGCGACCGCGAGCAGATCCGCGTGCAGGCGGCCGCGCACGCGCTGCGCGGCCTCATCAAGCTGCTCGAGGAAGAGGAGCGCTGAAGCGCGCGACGGGCGGCTCGCGGCTCGCGGCTCGCATCGACGTCATCGAATCGGACGCGATCGGACGCGCTACGGCGCGCGAAATGCGCGCAACGCGGCGGCGTCGAATGAAGCGCTCGAATGAACGGCGCAAATGAACTGCGCAAATGAACTGCGCGAATGAGCGGCGGCGAACGACGCCCGGCACCGCGCCGGGCATCGTCGGGGGCGGCGGCGATGTTCAGCGATGCGCGTTGATCGCGTCGCGGGTCTGCTCGGCGACGCGCGCGGCCGCGTCGGCGAAGTCGTCGTCGCGGCTCGCGTACAGAATCGCGCGCGACGAGTTGATCATCATGCCCGCTCCGTCGGCCGTGCGGCCCGCGGCGACGGTCGCGGCGACGTCCCCGCCCTGCGCGCCGATGCCGGGAATCAGAAGCGGCATGTCGCCGACGATCTCGCGCACGATCTCGATCTCCTTCGGAAACGTCGCGCCGACGACGAGCGCGAGCTGGCCCGTCTTCGCGTTCCACTTGTTCGCCGCAAGATCGGCGACGACCTGATAGAGCGGCCGGCCGCCCGTCTGGAGGAACTGCAGGTCCGAGCCGCCCGGATTCGACGTGCGGCACAGCACGATCACGCCCTTGTCCTCGTACGCGAGATACGGCTCGATCGAATCGAAGCCCATGTACGGATTGACCGTGACCGCGTCCGCGCGATAGCGCTCGAACGCTTCGCGCGCGTACTGCTCGGCGGTGCTGCCGATGTCGCCGCGCTTCGCGTCGAGAATCACGGGCAGGCCGGGATGCTGCAAATGGATGTGCGCAATCAGCCGCTCGAGCTGATCCTCCGCGCGATGCGCGGAAAAGTATGCGATCTGCGGCTTGAACGCGCTCGCGTACGGCGCGGTCGCGTCGACGATCTCGCGGCAGAAATCGAAGATCGCATCGGGCTGATTCTCGAGGTGCGCGGGAAACTTCGTCGGCTCGGGATCGAGGCCGACGCACAGCAGCGAATTCGTGCGCCGCCAGGCGGCGCGCAGCGATTCGATGAAGGTAGGCGTGGAAGACATGGTGCTCACTCGCGGCTAAGCGGTTAGGAAGGCGCGTATTTTACCTGTGTCGCGCCGGGCGATCGCGCGGGCGGCGTCGTGGCGGGGCGGCGGCGGCGCGCAGGAACGCGGATGCGAATGCGCCGCGCGGCGCCTGCCTGGCGCGGATTCGTACGATCATTCGTACGATCAAGCCGCGGCCGAATGCGCAGCGGCAGCTCGGAATCGCGCCGGGCGCCGCGCGCCGGGCGCCGAGCGGTCGTGCCGGCTCCGGGCGCGGCGCGCGAACGCCGGCGCGAACCGCGAACCGATCGCGCGCACGCTTTTCGAGCCGCGCCGCGCCCACCGCGCTCCCCGCACGCGCGCGAACGGTCGCGCGCGCCGAGATCGGCCTTCGCTATCCGATCGAACCGCGCTTCGACTCGCGCGCGACGGGCGCCGCCCGCGCGTCGGTGCGCGCGACCGTGAAGCGGAAACGCCGCGTCAAACGCTCGCCCGGCGCGAGCAGCGTCATGCCGTGCGCGTCGGCGCCGCCCGGCAGGTTCACCGCGTCGATCGGATGATCGACCGGCTCGAAGCAGAAAAACGGTTCGCCGGGCGGCGTGTACAGCACGTAGCAATCGGCGTCGGCCGTGACCGTCAGCGCGAGCCGGCGCTGCGGCCACGCGATCGTCGCGCCGCCGCCCCAGCCGGTGAACGCATGATTGACGAGCGTGTCCGGCAACGGATACGCGATGCCGAAGCGCCACGCGGCCGGCGCGCCGACATGGCGCGACGGCAGCCAGTCGGGCGTCGACAGCCATAGCCCGCTCGCCGCGGCCGCGAGTTCGGTCGACGCGTCGCGCACGATGAACGGATGCACGCCGAGCCCGAACGGCAAGCGCATCGCGCCCGCGTTCTCGATCGCGAGCGCGATCGAGAGCGTCGCGCCGTCGAGCGCGTAGACGAGCGTCGCGCGATACGCATACGGCGCGCTTTGGCTGCGATCGAGCGACAGGCACACCTGCGTGTCGCTCGCATCGTCGAGCCGCCAGTGCGCGAGCCAGCCGTCGCCGTGAATCGGCAGCGGCTCCGTCGCACGGTTGCGCGGCACGCGCACGAGCCGCCCGTCGCACTCGAAGCGCCCGCCGCCGATCCGGTTCGAATACGGCAGCAGCGGATAGCACGCGAGCTCGTTCGGATCGGTGCGCGCGCCGGGCGCGTCGCAGCGGCGGAAGATCGGCGTGAGCGCCCCGTCGCCGCGCCAGTCGAAGCGCGTGACGCCGCCGCCCAGATGCGGCGCGACATCGAGCCGCAGCACGTCGTTCGCGAGCGTCGCGATCGCCGTCTCCGTGACGCCCGCGCCGCGCGCGATCTGCGACGTCTGCGGCCCCGGGCTCACCAGGTGCGCGGCGGCCGCGCGCCGCGCCGTGCGCGTCTGCAAGGTCTGCACCGCCTCGGCTGCCGAGGATCGGCGGTGGGTCGCCGTCATGTTTCGGTCCTCCTGCTTGCGTCGAGCTTCGTTATCCGAACGAATGCTATGCCCAGCCGCCGTCGACGACGACATCCTGCGCGGTGATCATCCGGCTGTCGTCCGCGGCGAGAAAAAGCGCCATCCGCGCGAGATCGCCGGGCAGCAGCTCGGCGTCGATGCACTGCCCCGCCTTGATCGCCGCACGGCCCGCGTCGTCGAGCCACAAGCGGCGCTGCTTGTCGGTCATCACCCAGCCGGGCACGAGCGAATTCACGCGGATGCCGAACGGCCCGAGCTCGCGCGCGAGCGCGCGCGTGAGCCCCTGCACGGCGGCCTTCGCGGTCGCGTAGACCGGATAGCCCGCGTTCTTGAGCATCCAGCTGATCGAGCCGAGATTGACGATCGAGCCGCCGCCGAGCTCTTTCATGTCGTCGATCACCGCCTGCGCGGCGAAGAACTGATGGCGCAGGTTCACCGCGATGCTCGCGTCGAACGACGCGGGCGTCACGTCGGCGATCGCATGGCGCGCGTCGTTCGCCGCGTTGTTGACGAGCACCGCGATCGGGCCGATGCGCGCGCGGATCGTGTCGATCGCGCCGCGCAGCGCCGCGATCTCGGTGAGATCGCACGCGACGAACACGGGCGCGTGCGCCGCGTCGGACAGCCGCGCGGCGAGCGCCTCGCCGGCTTCGGCGTCGAGATCGACGAACGCGACGCGCGCGCGCTGCCGCGCGAAATGCTCGACGAACGACGCGCCGATGCCCGTCGCGCCGCCCGTGACGAGCACGGTGCGGCCGGCGAGGCTCGGGTAGCGCGCGTAACGCTCGTCTTGCGCATCCTGCGCGCCATTCGATTCGAAATGCGAAGAAATGTCGGTCATCAGACGTTCCCGAAAGGTCTCGAAAAAAGCGGCGCGCTCAATCGCGCGCGCCGCGATTCTTCAACTGGTCGAGCAGCACGGCGGCGAGCAGGATCGCGCCGCGCACGAGGTATTGATAGAACGCATCGATGTTGAGCAGGTTCATCACGTTCTCGACGGTGCCCATGATCAGCACGCCGATCACGACGCCCGAGATCGACGCGCGCCCGCCCGCGAGCGACACGCCCCCCAGCACGCACGCGGAGATCACGTTCAGCTCGAAGCCTTGCGCGGCGTTCGGCTGGCCCGACGTGATCCGCGACGCGAGGATCACGCCCGCGAGCGCGGTCACCGCGCCCTGGATCAGGAAGATGTAGACGCGCGTGCGCTCGACGTTGATCCCCGCGAGCCGCGACGCCTCCGGATTGCCGCCGATCGCGAGCGTGTTGCGGCCGTACACGGTCTGGTTGAGCAGCACGCCGAACACGACGAAACACACGAGCGTCACCCAGATCGGCAGCGACACGCCGAGGAACGACAGCCCGCCCAGCGCGATGAACGTCTCCGACGACACGCCCACCGCCTGCCCCTTCGACACGATGAAGCCGAGCCCGCGCACGATCTCCATCGTCGCGAGCGTCGTGATCAGCGCGTTGATCCGCAGATACGCGATCACCGCGCCGTTGACGAAGCCGATGACCGCGCCCGCCGCGACCGCCGCGCCGATCGCGACGAACGTGTTGTCGGTCGCGTTCAGCACCATCGCGCACAGCACGCCGGCGAACGCGACCGTCGAGCCGATCGACAGGTCGAAATCGCGCGACGCGAGGCAGAACATCATCGTGCACGCGACCATGCCGATCTGCGAGATCGACAGCGCGAGCCCGAGCATGTTGTCGATCGAGAAGAAATGATCGACGGTCAGCGACATCGCGACGAACATCGCCGCGAAGATCGCGACGAGGCTGTAATCGGCGACGTGCTGCCGCCAGCGTTGCCGGTCGTCGGCCGGCGCAACCGCCGCGTGCGCGGCGGCCTGGGGAAGATTCTCTCTCGCTTGCATGTCGTCTGCTCCTCTGCGGGGCGGCGCGGCCGCCCTCGTCTCCAATTCCTGAATCAGTCGTCGCGCGTATCGCGGGACCGTTGCGCACCGATCGCGCGCGCGTCATGCTTCGCGCTTCGTGCGTCACTCGTCATGCGTCGTATATCGCGCGCCGTGCGTCATGCGGCGCGCGCGGTCGCGCCCTGAGGCAGCGCGAGATTCAGCACCGCCTCTTCGTTCGCCTCGTCGCGCGCGAGCTCGCCCGCGATCCGCCCCTCGCGCATCACGACGATGCGATCCGACACGCCGAGCACCTCCGGCAGCTCCGACGACACCATCACGATCGCGCAGCCGCGCTTCGCGAGCTCGTAGATCACGCCGTAGATCTCGTGCTTCGCGCCCACGTCGATGCCGCGCGTCGGCTCGTCGAGAATCACGACCTTCAGATCCGGCTCCGCGAGCCAGCGCGCGAGAATCGCCTTCTGCTGATTGCCGCCCGACAGGAAGCGGATCTTCTGCCGACGGTTAGGCGTCTTGATCTTCAAGAGCTTGATGAAGCGCTCGGCTGTCTGCGCCTCGCGCTTGCGATCGAGGAAGAGCCCCGCGCGCAGCGTATGACGGCGGCAGCTGATGTTGATGTTCTCCGCAACCGACGCGTGCGCGACGATCCCCTCCTCCTTGCGATCCTCGGGGCACAGCACGATCCCGTGGCGGATCGCGTCGCCCGTCGAGCGGATGTCGAGCGGCTCGCCGTCGAGCGTGAGCGCGCCGCCCGTCCGGCGGTCCGCGCCGTAGATCACGCGCATCAGCTCGCTGCGCCCCGCGCCGACGAGCCCGAAGAAGCCGACGATCTCGCCCGCGCGTACGTCGAAGCTCGCGCCCGCGCGCAGCGCGTCGCCCTCGAGCGCGCGCGCCGACAAGCGCACGCCGCCGAGCGCGCGCGGCTCGTAGTGATAGATGTCGCTGATCTCGCGGCCGACCATCTGGCGCACGAGCGACTCGCGCGGCACGTCGGCGAGCGACGCGTGCGACGCGACCTGACGGCCGTCGCGAAAGATCGTGCATGCGTCGCAGAGCCGATAGATCTCGTCCATCCGGTGCGAGATGTAGATGAGCGCGCGGCCGTCGCGCCGCAAATCGTCGACGAGCGCGAAGAGCACCTCGGTTTCGCGGTGCGACAGCGAGCTCGTCGGCTCGTCGAGCGCGATCACGCGCGCGTTGCGCATGAGCGCCTTGCAGATCTCGACCATCTGCCGCTGCGCGATCGACAGCCGGCACAGCTTCGCCTGCGGATCGAGATCGACGCCCATCGCGGCGAGCCGCTCGCGCACGAAGCGCTGCGCGTCGCGCTTCCTGACCCAGCCGAGCACGTTCGGCAGCCGGCCGAGCAGCAGGTTCTCGGCGACCGTCAGATCAGGCACGTATTGCAGTTCCTGATGGATCACCGCGACGCCCGCCGCGATCGACGCAGCGGCGCTCGGAAAGCGCATCGCCCGCCCGTCGACGAGCACGCCGCCCGAATCGGGCTGATATTCGCCGCCGAGAATCTTGAGCAGCGTCGACTTGCCCGCGCCGTTCTCGCCCATCAGGCCGTGCACCTGCCCCGCGTGCACGTCGAACGAGATGCCGTCGAGCGCGCGCACGCCGGGAAAGACCTTGCCGATATTGTCAAAACGCAGTGCCGCAGCCACGTCGCCTCCGTCTACCGCCATCCGTATTGCCATTGCGTCGCCTCGCCCCATCGGGCGCATCGCGCACATCGTTCGCTACGCTCGCCGCGAGCGCCGCGCAACGCGCGACGCCCGCTTCGCGCGCACGGCGCATGCCGCTCACTTCGCCGCGAGCCCCATCGTCTCGCGCACGTGGCCGACGTTCTCGCGCGTCGCGAGCATGCCCGTCGTCAGCGTGAGCGGCGGCGGCGCCTTGCCCTGCGTGATCCACGCGTACATCAGCGCCGACGTCTCCTCGCCGTGGCGTTTCGGGCTGATGATCACGGTGCCGAAAAAGCCCGTCGGCTGCGGCTTCTTGAATTCGCTGAGCGCCGAGTCGGAGCCGCCGATGCCGATGCCGATCATGTCGGCCGCCTTGAAGCCGCGCCCTTCTGCCGCGCGCACCGCGCCGAGCACCGCTTCGTCGTTGAGGCCGTACGCGACCCAGTGCTTGAACTGCGGATTCTTCGTGAGCGCGATGTTCGCCGCGTTGAACGCGTTCTCGGTGTCGGTCTTCGCCTGCGGCGCGGCGATCACGTTCGCCTTCGGAAAGCCCGCCGCGACGAGCGCATCGGTCGCGCCCGTCGTGCGGTCGTGCGCGGTCGGCAACTGTTCGTACGTGATGTCGATCGCGCCGACTTCGTTGATGTTCCAGCCGCGCTTCTTGATCTCGGCCGCGATCCCGCCGCCGACCTGCTTGCCGATGTCGTACGCGGAAATGCCCATGTGCGGGACCGATTCGATCGGCTTGCCCGCGCCGTCGACGAGGCGATCGTCGACGGTCATCATCTTCAGGCCGTGCGACTTCGCCTTCGCGACGA
Organism: Burkholderia sp. ABCPW 111; assembly: GCF_000773065.1. Classification (NCBI taxonomy): domain Bacteria; kingdom Pseudomonadati; phylum Pseudomonadota; class Betaproteobacteria; order Burkholderiales; family Burkholderiaceae; genus Burkholderia; species Burkholderia sp. ABCPW 111. The sequence goes on from NZ_JPWT01000121.1 coordinate 81,653, forward strand.
TGCCCGGCCCGAGCTTCACGTCGGGCGTGCAGATGACGAAGCCCTGCGCCTTCTGCGCGGCGAGGTTGTCGATCGCGCTCATCACCTTCTCGCCGGACGGCGCGCCGATCTTCACGAGCGTGAAGCCCCGGCTCTTCGCGGCGATCTCGGCGAATTTCCATTCGTCCTGGAACCACGGCTCCTCGGGCTGCTTGACGAGGAAGCCGATCTTCACGGGCTCGGCCGCGTGCGCGGGCAGGCCCGCCGCCGCGACCGTCGCGGCGGCCGCCAGTGTGATGAACGTTCTGCGCTTCATGTTGCTTGTCTCCTTGTTGTCTCCGTCACCGGATACGTCGGCCGCTTCGTCGTCTCGACGCGGCGCGTGCGACCGTCGCGCGCCGCCTTCGCGCGTATGCGTCCACGAGTGGACGACCGCGCGAATGAATCAGTCGTGATACAGCACCGAACGCCCGCCGTCGATCGTGATGCAGCTCGCGTTGATGAACGGCGCTTCGTCCGACGCGAGAAACACCGCGGTCATCGCCACTTCGTCCGCGCGCCCGATCCGCTTCATCGGCTGCAGCGCGAGCGTCTCGCGCCGCGCGGCCTCGGGGTCGGGCTGCGCGCTCCACCAGTCGCGCGTCGCCTGCGTCTCGATGTAGCCGGGCGCGATCGCATTCACGCGCACGTTGCGCGGCGCGTATTCGATGCCGAGCGCGCGCGTGAGACCCAGCACGCCGTGCTTGGCGACCGGATACGGAAAGCAGCCCGGAATGATCTTGAACGCATGCGTCGACGCGATGTTCACGATGCTGCCGCGCCCGCGCTCGACCATGCCGGGCAGCGCCGCGCGACAGCCGTTCCAGACGCCGTCGAGATCGACCGCGAAACAGCGCCGCCAGTCTTCGTCGGTGAGCGAGAGCGGATCGCGGAACACGTTGATGCCCGCGTTGTTGACGAGCACGTCGAGCGGGCCGAACGCGCGCTCCGTTTGCGCGAGCGCCGCCGCGACCGACTCGGCCTGCGCGACGTCCGTCGGCACGGCGAGCACGCGCGCATCGGCCACATCGCGCGCGATCGCGTCGACGGTCTCTTCGGCGAGCGCCGCGTCGAGCTCCGCGAGCGCGACGGCCGCGCCTTCCTGCACGAACGCGCGCGCGATCGCCGCGCCGATGCCGCGCCCCGCGCCCGTCACGAACGCGATCTTGCCCGCGAGCCGGTTCACCGCGCCGCTCCGTTGCGGGCGATCTGCCATCCCTTGACGAACGCCCGCGCGCGCGAGGCTGTGACGTCGGGCGTCTGTCCGGGCGCGTACAGCGCGGAGCCGAGGCCGAAGCCGTTCGCGCCCGCCGCGAGATACGGCCCCATGTTCTCGGGCGTGATCCCGCCGACCGGCACGAGCGGCACGCGCGCATCGATCACCGCGCGCCACGCCTTCACGGCGACCTGGCCGAGCTGCTCGGCCGGAAACATCTTCAGCACGTCCGCGCCGTTCGCGAGCGCGGCGAACGCCTCGGTCGGCGTCGCGACGCCGGGCGCGCAGCCGATGCCGAGCGTCTTCGCGCGGCGCACGACGTCGCCGTCCGCATGCGGCATCACGATCAGCTCGCCACCGGCGCGCACGACATCGTCGACGTATTCGGCGCGCAACACCGTGCCCGCGCCGACGATCGCGTCGGCGGGCAGCGCGGCGCGCAACGCGGCGATGCCGTCGAACGGATCGGGCGAATTGAGCGGCACCTCGACGATGCGAAAGCCCGCTTCGTACAACGCGGCGCCGTGCGCCGCCGCGTCCGCGGGCGTGATCCCGCGCAGGATCGCGATCAGCGGACACGCGTCGAACGCGCGCATCAGGGCGCGATGCGGCGCATACGGCGCGGGAAAACGGAGTGCTTCGGCATCCATCGACATCTCATCTCCTCCAGCAGCTTCGCGTCGAAACGTGCTGCGTCTATTGCGACGTGCAGACGGCGTCGCCCGCCGCGCCGACGAGCCCGGCCAGCGTCGCGATGCGCCACAGGCCGCGCTCGGACGCACGCTCGACGATGCGCGCCTCGCCGCAGTCGAATTCGGCCAGCGCGCGGCGATAGCGATCGCACAATGCGCCGTCGCCGACGAGGCGCGGAGCGAGCGCGGCAAGCGATGCGCCGTGGCCGTCGAGCAGCGCGTCGAGCGCGTTCAGCTCGTGACCGATCAGCAGTCCGGACAAATAATCGCCCTGCGCTTGCGGCGCGAGCTGCCCGGTCAGGCCGAGCGTGCGCGTGCTGAACAAGGTCGCGAGCAATCCCTCGCCGCGCTTGCGGCGCGCGATCCGCACGCCATGCGCGAACGCGGGCCAATCGGGCGCGTCGCTCGGCTGCATCGTGCGGCCGAGAATCGTGTGCCCGCGCAGCGCGGCGTACAGCTCGCCCGTCATGTACGTGCGAAACCACTCGATGCGGCCGTCGCGCACCCACGCCCATTTCGCGTGCGTGCCGGGCAGCGCGATCAGCACGCCCGCTCGCTCGTGCGCGAGCGACGGCTCGGCCGCGAGCGCGCCGACGATCTGCGTCTCCTCGCCGCGCATCACGTCCGGCAACTCGCCCGGCTCGAGCGCGCCCGGCACGATCGCGAGCGACGAGCCGCGCGCGGTGCGAAGCCGCACGAGATTCGATGCGAACACGTCGGCGTCGGCCGGCATCGTCACGTACGGCGCTTCGCGCCAGCCCTGCGCGCTGCCGACCATGCCGGCCGCGAGCGCGGGCACGTGCGGCGCGCGATCGAGCCATGCGCCGCACGCGCGCTCGAACGCCGCGTCGAATGCCTGCGACGACGATGCGCCCTGCGCATCGGGCAAGCTCATCACGCCGGCGGCAAGCGCGCGCGTGTCGAGCACCGAGCCGTCGGCGGCGAACAGGTACGCGCGCAGCGACGTCGTGCCCCAGTCGAGCCCGATCAGCGCGGGCGCCGCCGCGTGCGCCGTCATCGCTTGATCCTGCGCGTCGCCTGCGGCGCGCTCCAGCCGAGATCGGCCGAAATCGCGCGCGCGCCGCGCTGCACGAGCGGCACGAGCTCGTTCATGCGGTCGAGCGACATGTACGGAATCGTGCTCGCCACCGACAGCGCGGCGACGATCGCGCCCGACGCGTCTCGCACCGGCGCGGCGACACAGCGAATCGACGTTTCGTTCTCCTCGAGATCGAACGTGTAGCCGCCCGCCGCGTAGTGCGCCATCCGCTGCAGGAACGTGCCGACGTCGGGGCGGCGATCCGGCTTGAAGTTCACGCCCGCGAGCGCGCGCTTGGACGCCTCGAACAGCGAGCGCCACGTGTCGGGATCGAGGTCGAGCATCATCGCCTTGCCGATTCCCGTCGACGCGAGCGGCATCCGGTGGCCGATCCGCGAGCGCATCTCGAGGCCGCGCGTGCCGGGAATCTTGTCGATGTAGAGCACGTCGTCGCCGTCGCGCACGCCGAGGTGAATCGTGTCGAGCGTCGCTTGCGCGAGCGCCTCGAGATGCGGCCGCGCAACCGCCGTGAGCGGCATCTGCTCGAGCGCGATCGTGCCGAGCTCGATCAGCTTCGGACCGAGCAGATAGCCGCCTTGCACCTGGCGCAGATAGCGCGCCTGCACGAGGCTGCTGACGAGGCGGTGCGTCGTGCTGCGCGTCGTGCCGAGCGCGGCGCCGATCGCGCGCATGTCGCGCGCGCCGCCCGCGACCGCCTCGAGAATCGCGAGCCCGCGCAGCAGCGTCTGCGTGCCCGCCTGCTGCGCGGCGAGGTCGAGCGGCGTGCTCGTCGCGCCGATGCTGTCGGCGAGCGCCGCGTCGGACATGTCGGTATGGACGGCTGTCGCGCCGTTCAAAGCAAGCGTCATGGGCGTCTTGTTCATGGTGCGATGAACTCCGGCAATTCAGACGCGCGAGCCGCGATTTCGCGGCGGCCGCACATCTGCCGAAGCATTTCGATGTGCTTCGGATTGTAGGGGGGCCTGCAGCAAGCTCCAATATCTGAATGAAGCTCTCATATATTGGGAATCCAGATCATACCCGCGAGACGGCCGCGCGCATGAACGCGCATGAAAAAAACGGGCTGAGCCGAATGCCCGGCTGAGCCCGTTCGATGCGCACCCCGCGCTCCTCGTGGGGTAGACGATGCGCGGCGCGCTTACTGCTGCGTCACGCTCTGCGATTGGATGTAGCGCTGCACGTCGGAGAACGACACGCGCCCCGTGTGGTTCGCGTCGATCTGCTTGAAGTTCTTCGCGACGTAGCCGAGGCCCGCCGCCTTCGCCTGCGCTTCGGTCAGGCCCGTATTGTCGGCGTCGGCCGCTGCGAACTGGCGCTGCAGCTTGCGCACGACCTGCGCGTGCAGCGCGGCGCCCGACGTCTGTGTGCCGGCCGTCGGCTTGCGCGCGGCGGGCGGCACGTACGGATCGCCGAGTTGCGCCTGCGCGCGGCGATCGGGTTGCGCGCCGCTCGCCGCCTGCTGCGCGAGCGCCGCTTGCATGAAGAGCGCGAGGCCTGCGGCGGCGAGCGCCGACCAGGCAAATGCCGAATGGATTTTCATGTCAGCTCCGATGAGAAATGGGGTCGTCATGGCTCGTCGCGCGCCGCGCATCATGCGCGCGGCGCGACCAGCGGTTCAGCATCGTTCGACGTCACCGCGCGACGGGCGTCGCGGCATAGAACGTCGCCAGATCGGCTTTCTCCCGCGGCCGCGACGTATCGTCCAGATAGACCATGTGTCCGCCCTGGTAATCCTTGATCGTCAGGTTGGGCTGCGCGCCGAGACGGGCGAGATCGAGCTCCGTCTGATAGAACGGCGTCGCGATGTCGTGATAACCGTTCAGCGACAGCACCTTCAGCGCAGGATTGAGCGTGAGCGCCGTGGCCAGATCCGGGATCGTGTCGGGCAGATCGAGACCGTCGTGGCTCCAATCCCACGAATTGATCGCGTTGCTCTCCACAGCATAGGCCGACTTCGCCGAGTACTTCAGCACGTTCGGCAAATAGGTACCGATCGTGTCGGTGAACGGCTTCGTGATGAAGCTGCTCGACGGATCGCCGTCCGCGGCGAGCGGACTGTTCGTCGGCACGTTCACGCGCGCGTCGTAGCGGCCGATCAGCGTGCCCGGGATCAGCGCGAGCTGATAGCTGTTGTCGTACGTGGTCGGCAGCAGGTTGAAGTTCGCGCGCCAGAGCGACGCGGCGGCGCCCGTCGAATTCGACATCGTCGTCACGAGGCTCTGCGACGGCTGCGTGTTGCTCGCGAGATACGCATCCACGGCCGGCGAATAGGTGCCCGCCGTCAGCAGGCGCATCTGGTCCGCGTATTGCGGCAGATTCGACGGGTTCGGATTGTCGAGCCGGTAGTACGCGCCGACCGTGCCGTAGCTCGGCACGAAGCCCGCGCAGCTCACCGCGCTCGATCCGTTGTTCGAATTGCCGACGGAGTTGCTCGCCATGTCGCAATTGCTGTTGTAGTTGAGAATCGACGACTGCAGCACGATCCCGCCGAGCTTCACGCCCGCCGTCTCGAGCAGGTTCGCGAGCACGTCGGTGCGCGGCGTGCCGTACGATTCGCCGAACAGGTACTTCGGCGAATCGTTGCGCTGATTCACCTGCAGATAGCGGGTCACGAAATCGCGAAATGCTCCGCCGTCCTGATCGACGCCCCAGAACGTCTGGTTCGTGTTCGGCGCGATCGCTTCCGAGAAGCCGGTGCCGATCGCGTCGACGAACACGAGATCGGTCGTGTCGAGGAGCGTTTCCTGGTTGTCGACGAACGGGAACGGCGTCGGGCTGTTCGCGTTCGGATCGCCGGTCACGAGGCGCTTCGGACCGAACGAGCCGAGGTGCAGCCAGACCGTCGACGAACCCGGGCCGCCGTTGTAGAAGAACGTGACGGGACGCTTGCCGAGCGGCTGGTTGTCCGCCGTGTACGCGACGTAGAAGAACGATGCTTCGGCGGCGCCCGTCTGTGGGTTGCGGGCGCTCAGGTGGCCGGCAGTCGCCGTGTAGTTGATCGTCTTGCCGTTCACCGTGATCTGGTGATGCGTGATCGCGGCGTTCTCGGTCACGGCGGAAGGCGACAGCGATGCGCTCCCGCTCGACGAATAGCGGTTGGGATCTTGGTAGGGCTTGTCCGCGCCGGAGGAAGTGCCGGTATTGCTCGAACTGTCGGCATTCGCGGCGACGCTCGCAGCGGGGCCTCCGTCATCCCCGTTGCACGCTGCGAGGAGCAGCGAAGAGAATACCGCGGCTAATAACAGCTTCGTTTTACGTGCTGGCATAGTCGTCTTCCTTCTCTCGTGTTGTTTTCCAGAGCGGCCGGATAGGCGCCCCCACCTTGCTCGATCGGCCCGATAAGCCAAGGCGTCGGCCAATATACGCGACAAGCTTCGATTTGAAAAATAGCGAAACATTTGAAAGAAATCAGGCTTACTTTATTCTTTCGAATTCGAATTTCGATTTGAACGGAATCGATATGAAATCGGGCTTTCGAGCCGTGTTTTGTCAATCCGATCGCCACAAAAGCGCCGATCGAACGGATTTTTTATTGCTCGATTCGCACTGCGGAGCAGAACTAATCTGGTGACCGAAATAAATTGAGGAATTACCCGAATTCCGGATGTATCGATTTTGAAAGATTTGTAGAAGCCTGAATAGCGGAATGGTGTGCCGCAGGATGCGCGCGCGCCGGCCGCATGAAGAAACGCCGCCCGATCGACGCGCACGCGCGGAAGAAAACGGAAAACGCGGGCGGCCCGGCCGCCCTTACTGCGACGCCGGCAATTCCGCCGCGCCCATCCGTCGCGCGATCACGCCCGCGCGCTGCGCAAGATAAGGCGAGCCGCGGTGCGCATCGAAATACCTAGGATTCGGCAGCATCACCGCGAGCCGCGCCGACTGCCATGCGGAGAGCCGGCTCGCGGAAATCCGGTAGTAGTACTGCGCGGCGGCTTCCGCGCCATACACGCCGCGGCCGAATTCGACGGAGTTCAGATAGATCTCGAAAATGCGCTCCTTGTCGAGCAGCGTTTCGAGCATCCACGCGATGACGAGCTCCTGCCCCTTGCGGATATAGCTCCGCTCGCCGGACAGGAACAGGTTGCGCGCGAGCTGCTGCGTGATCGTCGAGCCGCCCGACACGATCCTGCCGTGCGCGCGGTTCTTCTCCCACGCCTGCAGGATCGCATCCACTTCGTAGCCCGAATTGTTTGCGAAATCGGCGTCTTCGGATGCGATCACCGCGCGCTTCAGGTTTCGCGAGATCTTGTCGTACGGCACCCATCGATGCCGGATCGCTGCGGCGGGCCGCTCGGCCGACAAGCGCCACGCGTCCGCGCGCATGAACGCGCTCGAGCCCGGATCGATCACCGTCCAGAGCGCGATCTGCGCGAAGTAGTAGAGCTGCGTCGCGAGCCACGCGCCGGCGAACACGCCGCCTGCGTACGCGAGCCAGCGCGCGAGGCCGCGCCGGCGCGCGCCGGTCGCGCCGCGTGCCGGCGCGAGGCCCCGGCCGGGCGTAACGGGACTGTTCCGCACCCCGCCGCGCCTCTCGCGCTCAGTGCGCCGCCGACGCCGCGAGCGCGGCCCGCAGTGCGGCGAGCACGGGCGCGCTGTCGGGCCGCACGCCGCGCCAGATATAGAACGACTCCGCCGCCTGCTCGACCAGCATCCCGAGCCCGTCCGCCACGCGCGCGCCGAGCGCCGCCGCGTGCTCCATGAAGACGGTCGGCCGCGCGCCGTACATCATGTCGTACGCGAGCGTCGACGGGCCGAACGCCGCCGCGTCGCACGCGGGCAGCGCCGCATCGAGGCTGCCCGCCGTCGCGTTGACGATCACGTCGTACGGCTCGCGCGCGACCCGCTCGGGCCCGCCGCCCGCGAGCACGCAACCCGCGTCGTGCGCCGCCTGCGTGAACTGGCCGACGAGCTCTTCTGCCTTGCTCGCGGTCCGGTTGACGATCGTGAGCGACGCGGGCGCGCGCTCGAGCATCGGCAGCACGACGCCGCGCGCCGCGCCGCCCGAGCCGAGCAGCAGGATGCGCGCGCCCGTCAGGCTCACGCCGAGATTCGTCTCGATGTCGCGTACGAGGCCGACGCCGTCGGTGTTGTCGCCGAAGATGCCGTCTGCGTCGAAGCGCAGCGTGTTCACGGCACCCGCCGCCGCCGCGCGCGGCGACAGCGTGTCGGCAAGCGCGTAGGCCTCGAGCTTGAACGGTACGGTGACGTTCACGCCGCGGCCGCCCTGCGCGATGAACTCGCGCACCGCGGCCGCGAAGCCGTCGAGCGGCGCGAGCAGATGCGCGTATTCGATCGCCTCGCCCGTCTGATCGGCGAAGCGCTCATGGATGAACGGTGACTTGCTGTGCGCGATCGGATTGCCGATCACCGCATAGCGATCGCGCGTGCGCGCGGCGGAATCGACGGTCGCGCTCATTTCGGCTGCTCCTCGCCGCTCGCGGACGCTTCGCCGTCGCCGTGCGCCGCGCCGCCCGCCTCGGCAAGCGCTTCCGCCTCGCTTTCGGCCGATTCGTCGGCCGCGTCGAGCAGCACGTCGTCGGCCGCTTCGACGTCCTCTTCATCGTCGGCCGGCTCGCCGCCCGACACCGTCGGCGCGTCGAGCACGCCGAGGAGCCGCACCGACGCCTCGATCGTCAGCTCGTCGACCGACATCACGTCGAGCAGCACGCGCGTGCCGCGCGCATGCACGCCGAGCGCGGGCACGTGCAGCAGCAGCGGTACTTCGTCGAGACGCACGAGATCGCCCTTCACGACGGTCGCGTTCACCTGCTTGCGGCCTTCCTGCTTGATCCAGCGCAGGCACCAGAAATATTCCATCCGCCGCTGGTGATCGGCGTAGGCGGCATACGTGTCGTCGAAGCCCTGCACGACCGCGTACAGATCCGCGTCCTTCTGCTTGAAAGGCGCGGCGAGCTTCGCGGTCACGCCGTGCTGCACGCAGGCGAGCAGTTGCCATTGATTGACGAGGTCGACGTAACGACGCAGCGGCGACGTGCTCCACGCGTACTGCGGCACGCCGAGCCCTTCGTGCGGCGCGGCGCTCGTCTGCATCCGCGTGCGCTTCGGCCCGCTCGGCATGCCGAACGCGCGCTGCGTGCGATAGATGCCGGGCACGCTGTGATCGTGCAGGAACGCGCCCCACGTCGAATTCGCGAGGATCGCGAGCTCGGACACGATCAGATCGAGCGGCGAGCCGCGCCGGCGCGGCGTGATCGACACGCGCTCGTCTTCGACGTAGAAGTTGTAATCGGTGTTGCGCTGCACTTCACGCCTCAGGCCATAGCCCGCGCGCGCGACCTGGCGCCGCTCGAAGAGCGCCTGCGCGAGCGGCCAGAGCACTGCGATGTCGTCCTTGTGCGGATAGTCGCCCGTGCCCGCCGCGAGCGCCTCCTCGGTGACGAGCTCGTCGAGCGTGTTGTGCCGCAGGTTGCTCTTCACGTACACGTATTCGGCGCGCGTTTCGTTCGCGACGATTTCCTGCGTGTCGCGCTTCACGATGATGTACAGCGACAGCGCCGGGCGATAGTCGCCTTCCTTCAGCGTGAACACGTCGACGACGTCGTCCGGCAGCATCGTGATCTTGTCGCCCGGCATGTAGACGGTCGACAGCCGCGCGCGCGCGATCGCATCGACCGCGTCGCCGCGCGCGACGCCGAGCGCGGGCGCCGCGATGTGCACGCCGATCCGCACGCGGCCGTCGGTCAGATGCTCGACGGAGAACGCGTCGTCGATTTCGGTCGTCGTGATGTCGTCGATCGAGAACGCGTTCACGTCCGCGCGCGGCAGGTCGTCGGGCAGCTTGCCCACCGCGACGGTCGGAAAGCCCGTGCCGTGCGGGAAGTATTCGGCGAGAAAGCGCGCCTCGTGCAATGCGCGCGCGGACGCAACGCCGCCGCAGTCGAGCATCAGGCGCGCGGGCGACACGCCGCGAGCGAGCGCCGCCGCGTCGAGCGCCTTGTATTCGATCGAGTTCTTGTCCGGCTTCGTCAGGAGGTTGAGCGCCTTGCCGGCGAACGCGTCGGGCAGCTTGCCCGCCTTCAGCTCCTCTTCGTAGCCGGCCTGCACGAGCGCCTGCTGGCGCTTGCGCTCCAGCGCGGCGAGCGCCATCTTCAACTGCTCTTCGGGCGCGCGCTGGTACTGTCCGCGCCCCTTGCGGCGGAAATAGACGGGCGAGCCGTGCAGGCGCAGCACGAGCGCCGCGCGCTCGACGGGGCCATAGCTCGCGCCGAAATATTCGTCGGCGAGCGTCGCATACGCGAATTCCTCGGCGGGCGCGCACTCCCACAGAAAGTCCAGATCGATCTGTTGCGCGGCTTCATCCGCCTGTTGCATCAGCTCGCCCGCGGCAGGTTTCTCGAATTCGATCAGCACATCCTTCGCGCGCACCTTTGCGCGCCGGCCGCCCGGCAATTCGACCTGAAACGCGTCGCCCTGGCGCGACAGCACGCTGCCCGCCTTGAAACTGCCCGATTCCTCGAAGAAAACGTTCACTCAGTACTCTCGTCTTTCGTTCAGACTTCCGCGCGCCGCGCTTCGCTTCGGAAGCCGTCGACGCCGCGTGTGGTGTATAAGGTGCCGCGCGCCGGACTTCGCGTCCGGCGACGGTCTATCCGGCGTCACAAAATGCAAGAACGTCGTCGATATAGTCGGCAAATTCGCTGATTCCGTGATCGCTGCCGTCGATGACGCGTGTTCGCGCGCCCGGGTAGTGCGCAAGCATCTCGCGGTAGTCGAGCACTTCGTCGCCCGTCGCCGCGAGCAGATAGTAGCGCTCGGGCCGCGTGATCGCCGCGACGCGCAGCGCGTTCAGCTCGTCCAGATGATGCGGCTCGACGACAATCGTGCCGCCGCCGTGCCAGAGCGGCTGCTCGCCGAGATGGCGACGCAGGTCGCGCTGCGGCTGCGTCGCCGGATTCAGCAGCACCGCGCGCCAGCCGTGCTTTTCCGCGAGCCACGTCGCGTAATAGCCGCCGAGCGAGCTGCCGATCACGGTAACGTCGCGCACGGGCACGCCCGCGACTTCGGCCTCCACCGCCGCGATCGCGTCGAGCGGCGCGACCGACAGCGTCGGGCAGCGCCATTCGTCCGCGCGCCCGAGCTCGGACAGCCGGCCCGCGAGCGCGCGCGCCTTGAACGACTGCGGCGACGAGCGGAAGCCGTGCAGATACAGAATCACGCGCCGCTCCGTGGCGTCGCCGCGCCGCCGTGCGCCGACAGCGCGTCGAGCAGCTTCTGGTGCACGCCGCCGAAGCCGCCGTTGCTCATCACGAGCACATGGTCGCCCGGCCGCGCGGCCGCCGTCACCGCCTTCACGAGCGCGTGCAGATCGTCGAATGCTCGCGCCTTGTCGCCGAGCGGCGCAAGCGCGTCGGGCAGGCTCCAGCCGAGCGCGTCGCGGCCGGTCGGCGCGCCGTAGCCGAACACGAGATCGGCGTCGGCGAGGCTCGCCGGCAGTTGCGCCTTCATCACGCCGAGCTTCATCGTGTTCGAGCGCGGCTCCAGCACCGCGAGGATTCGAGAATTTTGGCAGCCGATACGCGCACGAAGACCGGCGATCGTCGTTTCGATCGCCGTCGGATGGTGTGCGAAATCGTCGTAGACAGTCACGCCGTCGACGCTGCCGCGCACTTCCATCCGGCGCTTCACGTTGCGAAACGCCGCGAGTGCGGCGGCCGCCTGCGCGGGCGGCACGCCGACGTGGCGCGCCGCGGCGATCGCGGCGAGTGCATTCATCCGGTTGTGCTCGCCCTGCACTTGCCAGTCGACCGCACCGATTCGCTCGCTGCGCCAATAGACGGCGAAGCGCTCGTCGATCGGCACGCCGTCCTCGGCGGGCAGCGCCTGCCAGCCGCCGTCGACGCCGAAACGCTCGACGTCGCTCCAGCAGCCGCGCGACAGCACGCGCTCGAGCGCATCTTCGCAGCCGTTCGTCACAAGCCGGCCGCCCCCCGGCACCGTACGCACGAGATGATGGAATTGCGTTTCGATCGCGGCGAGATCCGGAAAGATGTCGGCATGATCGAATTCGAGGTTGTTCAGGATCGCGGTCCGCGGCCGGTAGTGGACGAACTTCGAGCGCTTGTCGAAAAACGCCGTGTCGTACTCGTCCGCCTCGATCACGAAGAAGCTCGAATCGGTATGCCGAGCGGACACGCCGAAGTTCAGCGGCACGCCGCCGATCAGGAAGCCGGGATTCAAGCCGGCGTCTTCGAGAATCCACGCAAGCATCGAGCTCGTCGTCGTCTTGCCGTGCGTGCCGGCGACAGCGAGCACCCACTTGCCGGCGAGCACATGCTCGCCGAGCCATTGAGGACCGGACACGTACGGCAGCCCCCGGTCGAGGATCGCCTCCATCAAAGGGTTGCCGCGCGACACGACATTGCCGATCACGAACAGATCGGGCTTCAGGTCGACCTGTTCGGCGCCGTAACCCTCGATCAGCTGAATGCCCTGCGCCTCGAGCTGCGTGCTCATCGGCGGATAGACGCCCGCGTCGCAACCCGTCACGGTGTGGCCCGCCGCGCGGGCGAGCACGGCGAGACCGCCCATGAAGGTGCCGCAGATGCCGAGAATGTGGATATGCATAGAGCTTCGCGCCGCATGGGCGTAGTCGAATCGGGAGCCGGCCGCGCTTCGCGCCGGCAGCCGGAAAAACCTGCGCGTCGTGGCGCTCGCGCCGCCGCGCAAAGGGGGCTATTGTAACTGACGGCTCCGACGCGAACGACGCTTGACGCAACCGCCAGGTCGCTCGGCACCGATCTAGTATGATTGCCGGATCATGTCTCGCAAAACCCTACTCGATCCGCGGCGCGTGCGCGACGAAATCGCGCTCGCCGCGGCACGCCTGATCGCCGAAGACGGGCTCGACTACGCCGGCGCGAAGCGCAAGGCCGCGCGCCAGGTGCTTGGCGAAAGCCGAATTGCCGGCGAATGGCTGCCGGATAACGACCAAATCGAAGAAGAACTGCACGAATACCTCGCGCTCTTCCAGGGCGACACGCAGCCCGCCGAACTGCGGCGGCTGCGCGTCGTCGCGCTCGCGTGGATGGAGCGGCTCGCGCCGTTCAATCCGTACGTCGCGGGCGCGGTGCTGAACGGCACGGCGAACGCGCACTCCGACATCCATCTGCAGACGTTCAGCGACAACCAGAAGGACGTCGCGATCTATCTGCTGAACCAGAACATCCAGTACGACGTATCCGAAACCCGCCACTTCGCGGGGCGCGGCGACGTCGAGACGCTCAGCTTCCTGTGGCGTGAGGCGCGCGGCGCGGAGCCGGTCGGCATCCACGTCGCACTGTATACGAGCGACGACTTGCGCGGCGCCGTGAAGGCCGACGCCCGCGGCCGTCTGTCGCGGGCCGACGCGCAGGCGCTGCGCGCGCTCGTCGACGCGTCGCCCTCCTCATCAACCGAATCTTGAACCGAATGAACAGCAAAGGGATTTTCGCAGGCGTCGTGGTTGCTGCCGTCGCGATCGCGGGCGGCCTCGTCGCCGGCCACTGGGTGCGCGGCAGCGCGGCCGACGGCGGCACGCAAGCCGGTGCGCCGGCGGGCGGCCCCGCCGCGAGCAACGCGGTCGACGCGCTGTGGGCCGCGTCGTATCCGGACGTCGACGGCAAGCCGCAAGGGCTCGCCGCCTTCAAGGGCCAGAAGGTGGTCGTCAACTTCTGGGCATCGTGGTGCGGCCCGTGCGTCGAGGAGATGCCCGAACTCGTGAAGCTGTCGCAGGAATACGAGAAGAAAGGCGTACGTTTCGTCGGGATCGGCGTCGATTCCGAGCAGAACGTGAAGAACTTCCTGAAGAAGGTGCCGGTCGACTATCCGATCTTCGTCAGCGGCTATGCCGGCGCCGATTTGGCCCGCAATTTCGGCAACACGGCGGGTGCACTGCCCTTCACCGTCGTCATCGACGAAACGGGCAAGGTTCGCGAGACAAAATTGGGGCAAATCCACCCGGACGAGCTGAAACGCACGCTCGATACGCTCTGATCCAGCCCGGCATACTACCGGCGCGTTGCCGATACTTGGAATGTCGATGGCGACAATTTACGCGAAGTTGACCGATTCTGGGCGCGCGAGCGCGCCGTTTCGCGACCGTCGAGGCCCTCGTCCATTCGGCAAAACTAGACAAATTTCTCTAATTGGCGATAAAGTTCGCGCAATTCCGCAGAAAAAGAAGCGACCATGACACGATTGCTGGTGCTGCACGGCCCTAACCTGAACCTTCTCGGCACCCGGGAGCCGGAGGTGTACGGCCGCGTGACGCTCGAGCAGATCGATCGGGCGCTTGCCGCGCGGGCGCAGGAGGCGGGCGTCGAGCTCGAGTCGTTTCAGAGCAACCACGAGGGCGCGATCGTCGACCGCGTCCAGGCTGCGAGAGGCGACGGCACCGAGTTCATCCTGATCAATCCGGCCGCGTATACGCATACGAGCGTGGCGATCCGGGATGCGCTCGCGGGCGTCGGCATTCCGTTCGTCGAGATTCATCTGTCGAACGTGCACCGGCGCGAGCCGTTCAGGCATCACTCCTATTTCTCCGATCAGGCCGAAGGCGTCATCTGCGGCCTCGGCTGGAAGGGTTATCTGTACGCGCTCGAATACGCGCTCGACAAGCTGCAAAGCGCGTCGCGCGGCTGATTTTCACGAACTCGATTCAGCGCCGGTCCCGAACCGGCGTTTCACGTATTGAAAGGGGAACTCCCGATGGACCTTCGCAAGCTGAAAACTCTGATCGACCTCGTCTCCGAATCCGGCATCTCCGAGCTGGAAGTCACCGAAGGCGAAGGCAAGGTGCGCATCGTCAAGAACGCGCCGCCGGTCTATGTGCAGCCGTCGGCCGGCTTCTCGCCGCAGGTGAGCGCCCCCGCCCCCGTCATGACGGCGCCGATCGAAGGCGCGGGCGCCTCGGCTCCCGCCGCCGCGCCCGCCGCCGCTGCGCCGCAGGGCCACATCGTGACGTCGCCGATGGTCGGCACGTTCTACCGCGCGCCGTCGCCGGGCGCCGATCCGTTCGCCCAGGTCGGCGACACCGTGAAGGAAGGCCAGACGCTTTGCATCATCGAAGCGATGAAGCTCCTGAACGAAATCGAATCCGACAAAGCCGGCGTCATCAAGGAAATCCTCGCCGAAAACGGCCAAGCCGTCGAATACGGCCAGCCGCTTTTCGTGATCGGCTAAGACCCGCCGCGCGGCGCGCCCGCAAGCGACGCCGCTCCTCTCAAGGCGCGCGCTCGCTCGCCCATCGAAGAGACGAATACTCGCTATGTTTGAAAAAATCCTCATTGCCAACCGCGGGGAAATCGCGCTGCGCATTCAGCGCGCGTGCCGCGAGCTCGGCGTCAAGACGGTGGTCGTCTACTCCGAGGCCGACAAGGAAGCCAAGTACGTGAAGCTAGCCGACGAAGCGGTCTGCATCGGCCCCGCTCCGTCGAATCTGAGCTACCTGAACATGCCGGCCCTCATCAGCGCGGCCGAAGTCACCGACGCCGAGGCGATCCACCCGGGCTACGGCTTCCTGTCGGAGAACGCCGATTTCGCCGAGCGCGTCGAGCAATCGGGCTTCACGTTCATCGGCCCGCGCCCGGACACGATCCGCATGATGGGCGACAAAGTCACCGCGAAGCAGACGATGATCCGCACCGGCGTACCGTGCGTGCCGGGCTCGGACGGCGCGTTGCCGGACGATCCGAAGGAGATCGTGAAAATTGCGCGCGCGGTCGGCTATCCGGTGATCATCAAGGCGGCGGGCGGCGGCGGCGGACGCGGGATGCGCGTCGTTCACACCGAAGCGGCGCTCGTGAACGCGGTCAACATGACGCGCGAGGAAGCGGGCCGTGCATTCGGCAATCCGCAGGTCTACATGGAGAAGTTCCTCGAAAATCCGCGCCACATCGAGATTCAGGTGCTCTCCGATTCGCACAAGAACGCGGTCTGGCTCGGCGAGCGCGACTGCTCGATGCAGCGCCGCCACCAGAAGGTGATCGAGGAAGCGCCGGCGCCCGGCATCGCGCGCCGCCTGATCGACCGAATCGGCGACCGCTGCGCGGACGCGTGCAAGAAGATGGGCTACCTCGGCGCGGGCACGTTCGAGTTCCTGTACGAGAACAACGAGTTCTACTTCATCGAGATGAACACGCGCGTGCAGGTCGAGCATCCGGTGACGGAGCTGATCACGGGCGTCGACATCGTCCAGGAGCAGATCAAGATCGCCGCGGGCGAGAAGCTGTCGTTCCGCCAGCGCGACATTCAATTCCGCGGCCACGCGATCGAATGCCGGATCAACGCCGAAGATCCGTTCAAGTTCACGCCGTCGCCGGGCCGGATCACGTCGTGGCACACACCGGGCGGCCCCGGCATCCGCGTCGATTCGCACGCGTACAATGGGTATTTCGTGCCGCCCAACTACGATTCGATGATCGGCAAGCTGATCGCCTACGGCGCGACGCGCGAGCAGGCGATCAGCCGGATGCGCATCGCGCTGTCGGAAATGGTGGTCGAAGGCATCCTGACCAACATCCCGCTGCATCGCGAGCTGATGCTCGACTCGAAGTTCGTCGAAGGCGGCCCGAGCATCCATTATCTCGAGAACCGGCTCGCGCAGAAGCTGCAGGCCGCGCCGGAAGAAGCGTAATCATGAGCTATCGGGAACTCGTCGCCGAGCTGCCCCGCGAGCACGCGGACGCGCTGTCCGACGCGCTCGTCGAGCTGGGCGCGCTGTCGGTGTCCGTCGAGGACGCCGATGCCGACACGCCGGACGAGCAGCCGCTCTTCGGCGAACCGGGTCTGACGCCCGAGCGCACCGCGTGGCAGCACTCGCGCGTGATCGCGCTCGTCGACGCGACGCAGGACCCCGCGGTGCTGCTCGCCGCCGCCGCGAACGAGGCCGGCCTCGACGAGACGCCGCGCTTCGCGCTGCGCGAAGTCGAGGAGCAGGACTGGGTGCGGCTCACGCAATCGCAATTCGACCCGATCCACATCGGCGAGAAGATCTGGGTCGTGCCGTCGTGGCACGACGCGCCGGAGCCCGACGCGCTCGTGCTCGAGCTCGATCCGGGCCTCGCGTTCGGCACGGGCAGCCATCCGACGACGCGCCTTTGCATGGAATGGCTCGAGCAGACCGTAAAGCCCGGGCAGACGGTGCTCGATTACGGCTGCGGCTCCGGCATTCTCGCGATCCTCGCGAAGAAGTGCGGCGCGGGCAGCGTGACCGGCATCGACATCGATCCGCAGGCGGTCGAAGCGGCGCGCCAGAACAGCGAGCGCAATCGCGCGGACGTCACGTACGGCCTGCCCGGCGACTGCCCGGACGGCGAATTCGACATCGTCGTCGCGAACATCCTGTCGAATCCGCTGAAGCTGATGGCGTCGATGCTCGCATCGAAAGTGAAGCCGGGCGGGCGCATCGCGCTGTCGGGCGTGCTCGCGCGGCAGGCGGACGAAGTCGCGAGCGTCTACGCCCGCTATATCGACATCGCCGTCTGGCGCGAACACGAAGGCTGGGTATGCCTCGCCGGAAAGCGGCGCGAAAGCCATTAGAATAAGCGCTGTCCTTCACTCAGGCCCCGCTGGCTGCCCGGCTGACCATGCTCCTCGCAACGCGCTGCCCTCATTGTGAAACCGTCTTCCGACTGCAGCGGGAACAGCTCGCGCTGCACGACGGTCTCGTGCGCTGCGGCCACTGCCAGCAGGTGTTCGACGCGGCGCGCTCGCTCGTGCCCGCCGCGCACGAGGCGGCCGCTGCGCAAACGGCGCCGTACGCGCAACAGCAGCCGGCGCCGCAGCGCCTGTTCGATGCAACGTCGCCTGATCGACGTCCGCTCGAAGCCGGTCATCGCGATTTCGCGCCGGGCGCATGGGACATGTGGGCGCCGTGGCTCGACGGCGTCGTCGATCCGAAGCTGCAGGTGACGAGCGCGAGCGTCGCGGCCCCGCCGAACGGCGCGGCTGCGATGCAAAGCGCGGCGGAACAAGCGCGCGAGCCCGAAGCCGACGTGCCGACGCACGAAGCCCACGAAGCCCACGATGCGCCTGACGCGCCCGAAGCCCCCGAATTCTCCGAAACCGAAGCGCAAGCCGCGCAAACGCCGTCGCCCGCCGAACGCGCGGCGCACGTGCCGCCCGCGGCCGCTCCCGGCGCGCATGCAACCCGAACGCCCGACGTCGACTTGCCCGCCGTCGGCACGCGCGAATTTCCGCCGCCGCCGCACCCGGCGCCCGATCTCGATCACCGCGTGACCGCCGAGCGCGAGCCCGAAGCCGCGCACGCCTTCGGCCTGCGGCACGACGATGCGGCCGAACCCGTGCTCGCGTCGCCCTCGGCCGCAGCCGCGGCGCTCGCCGATACCGCGCACGATCGCGAGCCGCGCTTCGGCGCGGCGGCATCGCCCCGAACGCAGGCCGAGCCGTTCGCGGCAACGCCCGAAGCCGACGAGCGCGAGCATTTCGCGATGACCCGCGAAGCCCGCGCGAATGCCGCGCGCGGCGGCTTCGCGCGCGCGCTCGGCATGAGCGTCGCACTGGCGCTCGCCGCGCTGCTCGCCGCGCAGCTCGCATGGTGGCAACGCGAGACGATCACGATCTATTGGCCGTCGACCGAGCCGCTCTTCAAGCAGGCATGCACCGCGCTCGGCTGCACGGTCGCGCCGCCGCGCGCGATCGACGGTCTGCGGCTCGACGCGTCCGACCTGCGCCAGCTCGACGGCCCGCGCCTCCTCGAGCTGAAGGTGCCGCTCACGAATCGCTACCGCGTCGCGCTCGCCTATCCGTCGATCGAGCTCACGCTGCTCGACGAAGCGAACAACATCACCGCGCGCCGCGTGCTCGCGCCGCGCGACTACGCGCGCCCCGGCACGCGCATCGAAGCGGGCATGCCCGCCGGCGCGACGCAGACGATGATCGTCCGCATCGAGACGAACGGCGTCGCCGCGTCGAACTTCCGCGTCCAGATCTTCTATCCGTAACGCGCCGCGAAGCGGCGCGTGGCCTCAACCCGTGCGCCGCATCGGCGCACACATTTGGAGCACGAACATGAGCAAAGTCACGCTGGGTGGCAACCCGATCGAAATCGCCGGCACGTTCCCGGCAGTCGGCTCGCAGGCCCCCGACTTCAAGCTGGTCGGCAAGGATCTCGCGGACGTGTCGCTGGCGAGCTTCGCCGGCAAGCGCAAGGTGCTGAACATCGTCCCGAGCCTCGACACGCCGACCTGCGCGACGTCGACTCGCAAGTTCAACGAAGCGGCGAGCAAGCTCGACAACACCGTCGTCATCGTCGTGTCGGCGGATCTGCCGTTCGCGGCAACCCGCTTCTGCACGACGGAAGGCCTCGCGAACGTGATCACCGCGTCGACGTTCCGCGGCGGCCGCGCATTCGCCGACGCGTACGGCGTGAACGTGACGAGCGGTCCGCTCGACGGCCTGACCGCGCGCGCGGTCGTCGTGATCGACGAGAACGACAAGGTGACGCACACCGAGCTCGTCGGCGAAATCAAGAACGAGCCGAACTACGACGCCGCCCTCGCCGCACTGAAGTAAGCCGCACCGAACGGCCGCGACGCGCCCCGCCCGCCAGCCGCGCGACGGGCGAAACGCGCGGCGCGGCCGCCCTTCCACCTTCTCTACAGGAACGCACACCTTGGCTACGCTGATCTGCGGTTCGATCGCCTACGACAACATCATGACCTTCGAAGGGCGCTTTCGCGAGCACATCCTGCCCGACCAGGTGCACCTCATCAATCTGAGTTTCCTCGTGCCGACGATGCGCCGCGAGTTCGGCGGCTGCGCGGGCAACATCGCCTATGCGCTGAATCTGCTCGGCGGCGACGCGCGGATGATGGGCACGCTCGGCGCGATCGACGCGCAGCCGTACCTCGACCGCCTCGACGCGCTCGGCCTCGCGCGCGACTACGTGCGCGTGCTGCCCGACACGTACTCGGCGCAGGCGATGATCACCACCGACCTCGACAACAACCAGATCGCCGCCTTCCACCCGGGTGCGATGATGCAGTCGCACGTGAACCACGCGGGCGAAGCGAAGGGCATCAAGCTCGCGATCGTCGCGCCGGACGGCTTCCAGGGGATGGTTCAGCACACCGAGGAGCTCGCGCAGGCGGGCGTGCCGTTCATTTTCGATCCGGGTCAGGGTTTGCCCCTCTTCGACGGCGCTACCTTGCGCCGCAGCATTGAACTTGCGACTTACATTGCTGTCAACGATTACGAAGCCAAGCTGGTGTGCGACAAGACGGGTTGGTCCGAAGACGAAATCGCCAGCCGGGTTCAGGCGCTCATCATCACGCGCGGCGAGCACGGCGCGACGGTCCGCCATCGCGACGGCGAAGAGCAGATCCCGGCCGTGAAGGCCGATCGGATCGTCGATCCGACCGGCTGCGGCGACGCGTTCCGCGGCGGCTTGCTGCATGGAATCGAGCACGGCTTCGACTGGGCGACGACGGGGCGCCTCGCGAGCCTGATGGGCTCGCTGAAGATCGCGCACCAGGGTCCGCAAACGTACACGCTGACTCGCGCGGAAATCGATGCGCGTTTCGAGACCGCGTTCGGCTACAGTCCGAAGTGAATCTTGTTTGGAGAAGATGAAACATGTTGACCAGGAAAACCCTCACGCTCGCCGCGATGCTGACCGCGACGGTGACGCTCGCAGGCTGCTTCACGCCGCCGGGTTCGGCCGACGTTTATAGCGTCGGCCAGGCGCAGCGCGAGCAGACCGTGCGGATGGGCACGGTCGAAACCGTCCGCGCAGTGCGGATTCAGGGCGACGGCGGCGGCGGCGCGCTCGGCACGCTCGGCGGCGGCGCGCTCGGCGCGGTCGCCGGCAGCGCGATCGGCGGCGGTCGCGGCTCGGTGCTGACCGCGATCGCGGGCGGCATCGCCGGCGCGGTCGCGGGCAACGCGGTCGGCCAGGGCCTCAGCTCGGCGAACGGCGTCGAAATCACCGTGCGCCTCGACAACGGCGACCTGCGCTCGATCACGCAGGCAGCGACGCCCGAAGCGTTCCGCGCGGGCGAGCGCGTGCGACTGCTGTCGAGCGGCGGCGTGACTCGCGTCACGCACTGATCGGCGCGCCGGCGAGCACGCCCGGCGCCCCGAAGCACGATGCGGCGCGAGCCGCACAGCCAAAAAACGCATGTGCCTCTGCGCGCGTGCGTTTTTTTATGCGCCTGCGGATAACCCGCCACGCACCGCTGCCGGCCTCGACATGAAAAAATCCCGCCACCGGCGAGCCGATGACGGGATCTCGATCGAGTAGGACTACTCGATTCAGGACACAGCGAATGTGTCCGTCTGGGCGCAGCGAGTCTTTACGGACGGCTGCCGGTCGGGAACGGCCATGCCGCTGCCGGGTTGAGCGCGGTCTTCACGCCCGATGCCGGAGCAACCGATGCCGTCGACGCCGTCGTCGCCGGCGCAGCCTTCTTCACGACCGCCTTCTTCGGCGCAGCCGCCTTCTTTGCGGGCGCAGCCTTCTTCGCAGGCGCGGCCTTCTTCGCAGCAGCCTTCTTCGCAGGCGCGGCCTTCTTCGCGGCAGCCTTCTTCGCCGGCGCCTTCTTCGCGGCAACCTTCTTCGCCGCGACCTTCTTCACTGCGACTTTCTTCGCAGCGGCCTTCTTCGCCGGCGCCTTCTTCGCGGCGACCTTCTTCGCAGCAACCTTCTTCGCCGCGACCTTCTTCACTGCGACTTTCTTCGCAGCAGCCTTCTTCGCCGGCGCCTTCTTCGCGGCAACCTTCTTCGCTGCGACCTTCTTCGCCGGTGCCGCCTTCTTGGCAGCGACCTTCTTCACCGCGACCTTCTTCGCAGCAACCTTCTTCACCGCTGCCTTCTTGGCCGGTGCGGCCTTCTTGGCAGCAACCTTCTTCGCGGCAGCCTTCTTGGCAGCCGGCTTCTTCTTGGCAAGTGCCATCATTTTCTCCTTCAGGTTCAGATGAGAGTCAGTTCAAACTACACCCTTCGTCAAAACCCGCTTCCCGCGGACGTCTATCAGAACGTGCGCTGCGAAGCGGGCTATTCATCGGCGTACGCGGATGACGCTTGCTTACGCTAATGAATACGGTATGGCGCACCGTGCCGCTCGGCACCGCGCGCCAAATCAAGTCGGCGACCGGCGCGCCCTGCGCCGCCGCCCCTAATCGCTTGATCGAGCCGGCGGCCGCTCGGCCGCCCGCTTTTTCCGGAGGGAAGTTTGCCCATCCCACTGAAGGGTTCGCAAAGTGCCTGTCGTGTACTTGGGCCCTTGAGGCGCCGGACATGCTTTGCATCAGGCGTTCTTGCTCCTAAACCTTGTGCCGGGCACGGCGCCCGGCATCCACATCGTTACTCGTCGACTGCGCGCCGGGTCACTCCCACGACAGCGCGCCGCCCGTCTGATACTCGATCACCCGCGTCTCGAAGAAGTTGCGTTCCTTCTTCAAGTCGATCATCTCGCTCATCCACGGAAACGGGTTTTCCTCGTTCGGGAACAGCGGATCGAGGCCGATCTGCTGGCAGCGGCGATTGCAGATGAAGCGCAGGTAGCTCTTGAACATCGACGCGTTCAGGCCCAGCACGCCGCGCGGCATCGTGTCTTCCGCGTAGCGATACTCGAGATCGACGGCGTGCTTGAACAGCTCGCGGATCTCGGCGCGGAATTCGGCCGTCCACAGGTGCGGGTTCTCGAGCTTGATCTGGTTGATCAAGTCGATCCCGAAGTTGCAGTGCATCGACTCGTCGCGGAGGATGTACTGATATTGCTCCGCCGCGCCCGTCATCTTGTTCTGACGGCCGAGCGCGAGAATTTGCGTGAAGCCGACGTAGAAGAACAGGCCTTCCATGACGCACGCGAACACGATCAGCGACTTCAGCAGCTTCTGATCGGCTTCCAGCGTGCCCGTCTTGAAAGCCGGGTCGGTCAGCGTATGGATGAACGGAATCAGGAACTCGTCCTTCGCGCGGATCGACTCGACCTCGTGGTACGCGTTGAAGATCTCGCCTTCGTCGAGGCCGAGCGATTCGACAATATATTGGTACGCGTGCGTGTGGATCGCCTCTTCGAACGCCTGTCGCAGCAGGAACTGCCGGCACTCCGGCGCCGTGATGTGGCGGTACGTGCCGAGCACGATGTTGTTTGCCGCGAGCGAATCGGCCGTCACGAAGAAGCCGAGGTTGCGCTTGACGATCCGGCGCTCGTCTTCCGTCAGGCCGTTCGGGTCCTTCCACAGCGCGATGTCGCGGGACATGTTGATTTCCTGCGGCATCCAGTGATTCGCGCAGCCGGCCAGGTACTTCTCCCACGCCCACTTGTACTTGAACGGCACGAGCTGATTGACGTCGGTCTGGCCGTTGATGATGCGCTTGTCGGCGACGTTGACGCGCGCTTCCGAAGCGACGGCTGCCGGCGCATGCGGCGCTACCGCGAAATCGCCCGCGAAGATGTCGCGCGCCGACGAAGCTTGATGAGCGGCAGGCACCGCAGCCTGCAATCCGACGGCCATTCCTGCGGGGTCGCGCATCGCGTTTTGCTGCGCTCCGCTCGCGGGAGTTACGGCAGTCTTCTCGTCATCCCAGTTGAGCATAAATTCTCACCATCAATTTAGATCGGTTTGTACCATCTTTTCCTGAGCGATAAAAGGGTTCGCTCACGAAAAATCCTTTTTTCGATTCGCGTTGCGACCTCGATACAACACTTTGAGCAACGCATCGTCATTCATGCGGAGCGCGATGTGTGCCGCACGTGATTCGCGAGGTGCGCTCGACGCATCGAACGCGGATCGAAACGCGACGTCGTCGGGAATGTTTCGATCACTCTTCCTGCTCGCTGCAACGCGTTCGCTGCGTTACAGATTCCTTATCATTTTTTTTAGTAGAGAGCGGCGCGCACTTCAACCTTTATCGGTCTTCGCCACGCGCCGCTCGCGCTCTTTGCGCGCTACGCGCGCCGCATCACTGGCACGCTTCGCACTCTTCGAAGCCCGGATCGCCCGGGCGCATCGTGCACACCGGACCGTCCGCTTCGATCGGCGCCGCGCTCAGCGCACCCGACTGCGCATCGCCGCCCGCCGCGCCGAAACCGCCCGCCGCGCCTTGCGCGCCGCCCGCGGCACCGCCGCTCGAGCCGCCCGAAGTCGGCACCGCGTTCAGCGCGCCGTGCGCGACCGTCGACTTCTCGACGTGCGTCGCCGCCATCGTGCGCAGGTAGTACGTCGTCTTCAGGCCACGCAGCCACGCGAGCTTGTAGACCTCGTCGAGCTTCTTGCCCGACGCGCCGCCCATGTAGATGTTCAGCGACTGCGCCTGGTCGATCCACTTCTGACGGCGCGACGCCGCCTCGACGAGCCACTTCGGATCGACTTCGAACGCGGTCGCGTAGATCGCGCGCAGGTCGGCGGGGATACGGTCGATGCGCGACAGCATGCCGTCGAAGTACTTCAGGTCGGCGACCATCACCTCGTCCCACAGGCCGCGCTCCTTCAGGTCGCGCACCAGGTACTCGTTGACCACCGTGAATTCGCCCGACAGGTTCGACTTCACGTACAGGTTCTGGAAGGTCGGCTCGATGCACGCCGACACGCCGATGATGTTCGAGATCGTCGCCGTCGGTGCGATCGCGACGCAGTTCGAGTTGCGCATGCCGAACGAGTCGATCCGCGCGCGCAGCGCCGGCCAGTCGAGCGTTGCGCTCGTGTCGACCTCGACGTAGCCGCCGCGGGCCTGCGTCAGCAGCTTCAGCGTGTCCTGCGGGAGGATGCCGCGATCCCACAGCGAGCCGCGGTAGCTCGAGTAGCGGCCGCGCTCTTCGGCGAGCTCGGTCGACGCCCAGTACGCGTAGTAGCAGACCGCTTCCATCGAGCGATCGGCGAACTCGACCGCCTCCTCCGACGCGTACGGCGTGCGCAGCAGGTGCAGGCAGTCCTGGAAGCCCATGATGCCGAGGCCGACCGGACGGTGCTTCAGGTTCGAGTTGCGCGCCTTCGCGACCGCGTAATAGTTGATGTCGATGACGTTGTCGAGCATCCGCATCGCGACGCCGACCGTGCGCTTGAGCTTTTCCTGGTCCAGCGCGTAGCTGCCGTCGGCCTGCTTCGCGAGGTGCGCGACGAGGTTCACCGAGCCGAGGTTGCAGACGGCGATCTCGGTGTCGCTCGTGTTCAGCGTGATTTCCGTGCACAGGTTCGACGAGTGGACGACGCCGACGTGCTGTTGCGGCGAACGCACGTTGCACGGGTCCTTGAACGTGATCCACGGGTGGCCGGTCTCGAACAGCATCCCGAGCATCTTGCGCCAGAGCTGCTGCGCCGGAATCCTCTTGAACAGCTTGATCTCGCCGCGCGCGACCTTCTCTTCGTAGCCGACGTACGCCGCCTCGAACTCGGCGCCGAACTTGTCGTGCAGGTCCGGGCAGGTCGACGGCGAGAACAGCGTCCAGTCGCCGCCTTCCATCACGCGCTTCATGAACAGGTCGGGAATCCAGTTCGCCGTGTTCATGTCGTGCGTGCGGCGGCGGTCGTCGCCCGTGTTCTTGCGCAGCTCGAGGAATTCCTCGATGTCGAGGTGCCACGACTCCAGGTACGCGCACACCGCGCCCTTGCGCTTGCCGCCCTGGTTCACCGCGACCGCCGTGTCGTTGACGACCTTCAGGAACGGCACCACGCCTTGCGACTTGCCGTTCGTGCCCTTGATATGCGAGCCGAGCGCACGCACGCGGGTCCAGTCGTTGCCGAGGCCGCCCGCGAATTTCGACAGCAGCGCGTTGTCCTTCAGCGCTTCATAGATGCCGTCGAGATCGTCCGCGACCGTCGTCAGGTAGCACGACGACAGCTGCGAGCGGCGCGTGCCCGAGTTGAAGAGCGTCGGCGTCGAGCTCATGAAGTCGAAGCTCGACAGCACGTTGTAAAACTCGATCGCGCGCGCTTCACGGTCGATCTCGTTCAGCGCGAGGCCCATCGCGACGCGCATGAAGAACGCCTGCGGCATCTCGATGCGGGTGCCGTCGACGTGCAGGAAGTAGCGGTCGTACAGCGTCTGCAGGCCGAGGTAGCCGAACTGCAGGTCGCGGCTCGCGTCGAGCGCGTCGCCGAGGCGCTTCAGGTCGAACTGCAGCAGTTTGTCGTCGAGCAGCTCGGCTTCGACGCCGCGCTTCAGGAACTGCGGGAAATACTCGGCGTAGCGCGTCGACATTTCCGCCTGCGTCACTTCCTCGCCGAGGATCTCGCGGCGGATCGTGTGCAGCAGGATGCGCGCCGTGACCTGGCTGTACGCCGGGTCCTTCTCGATCATCGTGCGCGCGGCCAGGATCGCCGAGTCGTAGACCTGGGTCATCGGCACGCCGTCGTACAGGTTCTTGACCGTTTCCGAGACGATCGGCTCCGGGCTCACCGCGTCGCCCAGGCCTTCGCACGCCGACACGATCAGCGCGCGCAGCGCGTTCAGGTCGAGCGCACGCGTGACGCCGTTGTCCGTCACGTTGATGCCGCCGCCCGTCGACGATTCGACGGCCGCCGCCTCGCCCGCGTGAACGCGCTCGAGGTGGCGCTTCTCGCGATACAGCACGTACGCGCGCGCGACGTTGTGCTCGCCGCCGCGCATCAGCGCGAGCTCGACCTGATCCTGAATGTCTTCAATATGGAACGTGCCGCCGTTCGGGCGGCTGCGCATGAGCGCGCGCACGACGGACTGCGTCAGTTGCTCGACGAGCTCGCGCACGCGTGCCGACGCGGCGCCCTGGCCGCCGTTGACGGCCAGGAACGCCTTCGTCACCGCGATCGCGATCTTCGACGGTTCGAACGACACCACGCTGCCGTTGCGGCGGATCACCTTGTAGTCGGCGTACGTCGTCTGCGACGCAATTGCCGGCGCGCCTTGCGCGCCCCCGGCGAGAGAGCGGCTCGCCGCGCTCTCGAATTGGGACGTCGCGTTGTCGGTGGTTTGCATGGGCAAAACTCCTGGTGTTGGGTGATGCGGCAGGAACCGCGGATTAAAACGAACGGTGCGCCACAAGGTGCGCGAGCGGTAAGACGCGGAAGAAGCGGCTGCCTTGCCGGTTGGGTCCGAACGACGCGCTTGATTCGACACTGGTCTTCTTCATGCGCATCGCGCCCCCGGCTGCACCTTTCCACGTGGGTCGCAGCGCGCCGGACCGCTGGCCGGATGCGCCGCATTGAGAATGTCGCGTTCCGGCGGCAACGCCGGGACTGCGGTCGGGAACGGAAAATGCCCCCGATCGACACACTATATGTAGTGCCGAACTGCTCGATTGGCCCAAAGTATAGTGGAGCCTCGCGCGAGCGCCAAAGGAAAAATTTGCTCGCGGTCTATTGACAAGCGCGATACGCCGACGCGACAAGGCGCGGCCACTGAAACGATGCGGCGTGTGTCAAAAAGACCCCGCTCAGTGCTTCCGATAGGGAAAGTATCGCGGCGGGAAACCGACATCGTCTGCAAGACGTTGCCAATCGAAGTGCGGACCGGGATCGGTCTTGCGTCCGGGCGCGACATGCTCGTGGCCCGCGAACGCATCGATCGGGTAATGCGCGGCGAGCGCGCGCGCGAGCGCGGCGAGCGTCGCGTATTGCGGCGCATCGAACGCGACGTCGTCCGCGCCTTCGAGCTCGATGCCAATTGAAAAATCGTTACAGCGCTCGCGGCCGAAGAAGCTCGACGCGCCCGCGTGCCAAGCGCGCGCGTCGCACGACACGAACTGGATCAGCGCGCCGTCGCGCCGGATCAGGAAATGCGCGGAGACCCGCACGCCGCGCAGGTGCGCGGCGTAGTACGGATGCGCGTCGCAGTCGAGACGATTCTGGAACAGCTCGACGATCGCGTCGCCGCCGAACTCGCCGGGAGGCAGACTGATGTTGTGGATCACCACGAGCGAAGGCACGGCGCCGTCGGGCCGCGCCTCGAAATTCGGCGACGGCTCGCGCCGCACGCCGTCGACCCAGCCGTCGGCGTCGACGGTGAAGCGCCGCACGTCGTTCATGGTTCGCTGCGGCCGCCCGAATGCGCGGCGTGGCGCGCCGCGTGCTCCGGACTACAGAAATACTCGCCGCCTGCGGCGACTGCATCGCTCTTCGGCGCATGCACGCCGCACTCCGCGCAGCGGACCATCGGCTCCGGCAGCGCGGCGTCGCGCGCGCGGCCCGCATGAGCCGCGCCGCCCGGGCCTGACGCGGAATCCGCGGTGTGGCCCGCGCCGCCCGCGAACGGGCCGTCGCCGCGTGCCTGCGCCCGGCGAATCTTTCTCGCGAGCCACGAGCTCGCGAAGAACAGCACGATGAGAAGAAGGATTTGTCGCATCGAGATCAGGTGATCAAACCACGGAACGGTGCAGCAGCACCTCGAGAACGAAGCGGCTGCCGACGTAGGCGAGCAGCAGCGCGACGAACGACGCGAGCACCCAGCGTGCCACGCCGCGGCCTCGCCAGCCGGACGTCTTGTGCGCGACGAGGAGCCCGCCGAACATCAGCCAGGACAGGATCGCGAACACGGTCTTGTGATCGAGCTTGAGCGCGCGCGCGTCAATCTGCTCGCTGAACAGGATGCCCGTCGCGAGCGTCAGCGTGAGCAGGACGAAGCCCGCGCCGATGAGGCGAAACAGCAGCTTCTCGAGCGTCAGGAGCGGCGGCAGCGTGTCGAGCCAGCCGGCGACCCAGCCCGCCGACTCGCGAAACCCGTCGCGCCGCAGCGCGTGCAGACGCCGCTCGACCATCAGCATCAGCACCGCGTGGAGCGCCGCGATCGCGAAGAGCCCATACGCGATGTTCGCGATCAGGAAGTGCACCTTGAAGAGCGGCGCGGCCGCATACGGCAGCACGCGCACGCCGCCGAACGCGAGCGGCAGGAGCGACGCGACGCACGCGAGCGGCAGCACGAGAAGCCGCATGCCGTCGAGCGGAAAGAAGAAGCTCTCGACCCAGTAGATGCCGGCGCCGAGCCAGAACATCGCCGACAGCGCGAACGCGAAGCCGAACACCATCGCGTCGTGCGGGAAGATCGTCATGTGCAGCAGCACCCCGTGCGCGAGCAGCGCGGCGCCGAGAAGCGCGCGCCCGAGCCCGCCCATCCCGGCCGGCGCGGGTTCGCGCACGTGCGGAACGGACGGCACGCTCGCGACGAACGGCCCCGCCTCGCCCATGCGGCGCGTGCGCCAGCCGGCGACGGCGAGGCCGCCATACAGGAGCGCGGTGAGGGCATACAGTACAATATCCATGTTCGAAGTTTACACTAGGCCCCCTACCCGCGACGGCCGGCTTTTTGTCCCACTCGCGCCTGCGGGCTTCACTGTCCATCGCTCCCCATGCTCGACAATCTCACCCAACGGATGGCGCGCGTCGTCAAGACGCTGCGCGGCGAGGCCCGGCTCACCGAGGCGAACACCCAGGAGATGCTCCGCGAGGTGCGGCTTGCGCTCCTCGAAGCCGACGTCGCGCTGCCCGTCGTCCGCGACTTCATCGCGAAGGTCAAGGAAAAAGCGCTCGGCGAGGAGGTGATCAGCAGCCTGTCGCCCGGTCAGGCGCTCGTCGGCGTGGTCCAGAAGGAACTGACCGCCGTGATCGGCGGCGACTACGAAGGCAAGGCGGCCGAGCTGAACCTCGCCGTCACGCCGCCCGCGATCATCCTGATGGCGGGCCT
Organism: Burkholderia sp. ABCPW 111; assembly: GCF_000773065.1. NCBI lineage: Bacteria > Pseudomonadati > Pseudomonadota > Betaproteobacteria > Burkholderiales > Burkholderiaceae > Burkholderia > Burkholderia sp. ABCPW 111. The sequence goes on from NZ_JPWT01000121.1 coordinate 111,259, forward strand.
GCAGGGCGCCGGCAAGACGACGACCGTCGGCAAGCTCGCGAAGCTCCTGCGCGAGAAGTACAAGAAGAAGGTGCTCACGGTCTCGTGCGACGTCTATCGCCCGGCCGCCATCGCGCAGCTGAAAACGGTGAGCGAGCAGGTCGGCGCCGACTTCTTCCCGTCGACGCCCGACCAGAAGCCCGTCGACATCGCGAACGCAGCCGTCGACTGGGCGAAGCGCCACTATCACGACGTGCTGCTCGTCGACACCGCGGGCCGCCTCGGCATCGACGAAGCGATGATGCAGGAGATCGCCGCGCTGCACGCGGCGCTCAAGCCAGTCGAGACGCTCTTCGTCGTCGACGCGATGCTCGGCCAGGACGCCGTCAACACCGCGAAGGCGTTCAACGACGCGCTGCCGCTCACGGGCGTCGTGCTGACGAAGCTCGACGGCGACTCGCGCGGCGGCGCCGCGCTGTCGGTGCGCCACGTGACGGGCAAGCCGATCAAGTTCGTCGGCGTCGCCGAAAAGCTCGACGGCCTCGAAGTGTTCCACCCCGACCGGATGGCGAACCGAATCCTCGGGATGGGCGACATCCTCGCGCTCGTCGAGGAAGCACAGCGCGGCGTCGACATCCAGGCTGCGGAGAAGCTCGCCAACAAGGTGAAGAAAGGCGGCGACTTCGACCTGAACGACTTCCGCGCGCAAATCTCGCAAATGAAGAACATGGGCGGGCTGTCGTCGCTGATGGACAAGCTGCCCGCGCAGTTCCAGCAGGCCGCGGCCGGCGCCGACATGGGCCAGGCCGAAAAGCAGATCCGCCGGATGGAAGGCATCATCAACTCGATGACGCCCGCCGAGCGCGCGAAGCCCGAGATCATCAAGGCGACGCGCAAGCGCCGGATCGCCGCGGGCGCGGGCGTGCCGGTGCAGGAAGTCAACCGGATGCTCAATCAGTACGACCAGATGCGCACGATGATGAAGAAGTTGAAGGGCGGCAACCTGCAGAAGATGATGCGCGGCATAAAGGGCATGATGCCCGGCCTGCGCTGATTCGCCGCGGCGCCGCGCGCGGGTATATGCTGTAGCACGTGGCGCCGCATTGTTTCATTCTTATTGGTACCCCAGACGAGACCGCTCGCCAGACCTCATGAATCGAGAAGAAGCCCTCCACATTTTCCAACACTCCGAAGAGATCGTCTCCGCCGACGAAGTCAACGCGTCGATCGGCAGGATGGCCGCGGAGATCCGCGGCCAGATCGGCGAGGAGTTTCCGCTCGTGCTGTCGGTGATGGGCGGTGCGGCGGTGTTCACCGGCATGCTGCTGCCGCACCTCGATTTCCCGCTCGAGTTCGACTACATCCACCTGACCCGCTACCGCAACACGACAAAGGGCAGCCCCGAGATGCATTGGCGTGTCGCGCCGCGCGAATCGGTGAAGGACCGCATCGTGCTCGTGCTCGACGACATCCTCGACGAAGGCGAAACGATGGCCGCGATCCGCGACCGCATCCTCGAGATGGGCGCGACGCGCTTCCTCTCCGCGGTGCTGTGCGAGAAGACGCTCACGAAGGCGAAGCCGCTGCATCCGGACTACTGCGGGTTCGCGGTGCCGGACCGCTACGTGTTCGGCTGCGGGATGGACGCGAAGGGCTACTGGCGCAACCTGCCGACGATCCGCGCGCTGACGGCGGACGTCTGACGCACGCGCGGCGGCGTCGAGCGCCGCCCCATCGGAAACAAAAAAGCGGCTCGCGCATCGTGCGCGAGCCGCTTTTCTTTATTAGGCGATCGATGGCGGCGCAAAGCGTCGGCCGATCGTCACGCCGGTTCGTCACAACTGGTGAACGAAGGTGCGGATGCCCGCCATCATCATCTCGACCGAAATCGCGACCAGCACGAGCCCCATCAGCCGCTCGAACGCAACCACCGTGCGCTCGCCGAGCCACTGCTGAATCCGCTCGGCGAGCACGAGCGTAACCGCGCAGACGAGCATCGTCACTGTCAGCGCGCCCGCCCATTCGAGCATCTTGCCCGGCGCCTGCGACGTGAGCAGCATCACCGTCGCGAGTGCCGACGGCCCGGCGAGCGCCGGAATCGCGAGCGGCACGATGAACGGCTCGCCGCCCGTGCGCGGATCGTTGCCGAGCGCGCCGTCCGGATGCGGGAAGATCATCCTGAGCGCGATCAGGAACAGCACGATCCCGCCGCCGATCCGCAGCGACAGGTCGGTCAGGCTCATCATCCGCAGGAAGCGGTCGCCGACGACCATGAAGAACAGCAGGATCACGAACGCGATCGCCACTTCGCGCAGGATGACCTTCACGCGCCGCTCGCGCGGCACGTCCCGCAGCGCGGCGATGACGAGCGGGATGTTGCCGAGCGGATCGGTGATGAGGACGAGAAGCACCGTCGCCGACAGGAAATTCGACTCCAACGCGCCTCCCTCTTCTCTTCGCTTCGTCGACGATCAGCGGCCAAGCGCCGCGCGGACCTTCTCGACGACCGTCGCCGCGGCCGAATCGGCGGGCAGCAGCGTCGCTTCGGCGTCGCGGCGGCCCTGGTACTCGATCTTGCCGTCCTTCAGGCCGCGCTCGCCGATCACGAGGCGGTGCGGCACACCGATCAGCTCCCAGTCGGCGAACATCACGCCCGGGCGCTCGCCGCGATCGTCGAGGATCACGTCGACGCCCGCCGCGGCCAGATCCGCGTAGAGCTTGTCGGCCGCTTCGCGCACCGCGTCGCTGCGATCATAGCCCATCGGGCAGAGCACGATCTCGAACGGCGCGATCGCCTCCGGCCAGATGATCCCCTTGTCGTCGAAATTCTGCTCGATCGCCGCGCCGAGAATCCGCGTGACGCCGATCCCGTAGCAGCCCATCACCATCGGCTGCGCCTTGCCCGATTCGTCGATGAACGTCGCGCCCATCGCATCCGAATACTTCGTGCCGAGCTGGAACACGTGGCCGACTTCGATGCCGCGGCAGATGTCGAGCGCGCCCTTGCCGTCCGGCGACGGATCGCCCGCCTTCACGTTGCGGATGTCGGCGATCACGGGCTCCGGCAGGTCGCGGCCCCAGTTCACGCCGGCGATGTGGTAATCGACCTCGTTCGCGCCGACGACGAAGTCGCTCATGTTCGCGACCGTGCGATCGGCGACCACGCGCACCGGCTTCTTCGTGCCGATCGGGCCGAGATAGCCGGGCGGCGTGCCGAACCACTCGACGATCTCCGCCTCGGTCGCGAAGCGATGGCCGGCCAAGCCCGGCAGCTTCGCCGCCTTGATCTCGTTCAGATCGTGGTCGCCGCGCAGCATCAGCAACCAGATCGTCGGCTCGGCACCGTCGTTGTCGGTCGCGAGCACGATCGACTTGATCGTGCGCTCGAGCGGAATGCCCATCAGCTCGGCGACCGCCTCGCACTTCGCCTTGCCGGGCGTCGCGACCTTCTGCATCGCCTCGGCGGGCGCCGCACGGCTAGCGAGCAGCGGCAGCGCCTCGGCCGCCTCGACGTTCGCCGCGAAGTCGGACGTCGGGCAGTAGGCGATCGCGTCCTCGCCGGTATCGGCGATCACGTGGAATTCGTGCGAGCCGCTGCCGCCGATCGAGCCGTTGTCGGCTGCGACCGGGCGGAACTCGAGGCCGATCCGCGTGAAGATCCGCACGTACGCGTCGTACATCTTCTTGTACGATTCCTTGAGGCCTTCGTGGTCCTTGTCGAACGAGTACGCATCCTTCATGATGAATTCGCGCCCGCGCATCACGCCGAAGCGCGGACGGATCTCGTCGCGGAACTTCGCCTGGATCTGGTAGAAGTTCACCGGCATCTGCCGGTAGCTCTTGATCTGGTTGCGCGCGATGTCGGTGATCACCTCTTCGTGCGTCGGCCCGATCACGAATTCGTTCTGCTTGCGATCCTTGAAGCGCAGCAGCTCCGGGCCATACTGCTCCCAGCGCCCCGACTCCTGCCACAGCTCGGCCGGCTGCACGGCGGGCATCAGCAGTTCGATCGCGCCCGCACGGTTCATCTCCTCGCGCACGATCGCCTCGACCTTGCGAATCGAGCGCAGGCCGACCGGCAGATAGTTGTAGATGCCACCGGCGACGCGGCGGATCATGCCTGCGCGCACCATCAGCTTGTGACTGACGATCTCGGCGTCGGCGGGTGCTTCCTTCAGGGTGCCGATAAAGAAACGGGAGGCTTTCATGCGAACGGTTCCATTAGCAGCGGCCAACGCGGGCCGCCCGAAAAAAGTCTAAGGGTGAATAAACGACTGCGCCTGACAGTGTGCGGCGCAGCTGACATAGCAGACAAATCGGGGACAGTGTAGTTGACGCGCCCCGCCCGGATTCGCTCCGTTCCGGTGCGCAACGCCCGTTATCTGTTTATAATCAAAGCAATTTTAAAGGATTCGAAGGTGGTTGTATGCTGGATCGTGAAGGCTTTCGCCCGAACGTCGGCATCATCCTCTTGAACGCGCGCAACGAAGTGTTTTGGGGCAAGCGGCTCCGCGAGCATTCCTGGCAGTTTCCGCAAGGGGGCATCAAGTACGGCGAGACCCCGATGCAGGCGATGTACCGGGAACTGCACGAGGAAACCGGGCTGCTGCCGGAACACGTCAAGATCATCGGCCGCACTCGCGACTGGTTGCGTTATGAGGTGCCAGACAAGTTCATCAAGCGCGAAGTGCGCGGTCATTATCGCGGCCAGAAGCAGATCTGGTTCCTGCTGCGAATGGTCGGGCGCGATTGCGACATCTGCCTGCGCGCGACGGATCATCCGGAGTTCGATGCGTGGCGCTGGAACGAATACTGGGTGCCACTCGACGCGGTGATCGAGTTCAAGCGGGATGTATATCAGTTGGCGTTGACCGAACTGTCGCGTTTCCTGCGCCGCCCGGCGCAGCGCCCCGACAAGTCGCGCGGTCCGCGCGCGACGCGCTATCCGCGCGTCGCGAACGGGCACGCGGCCGCGGAAACACCGGCAGCGATCGACGCGTCGGCAGTCTGTTCGGAAATCGAGCCGGGCGCGAGCACGCTCGACGAAAATCCTCCCCGCCTGATCTTGCGCGACTGACGCGCGGGCTCGTCCGGCGGGAATGAAAAACGCATGACCGGGCGCGGCATTGAAGGATGCCGCGCTTTTTTTACGAGGTATGCATATTGAAAGCGATTGCCCTTGCCGCCGCGTCGATTGCCGCGGCCGCCGCGCTGGCCGGCTGCGCCCACTCGAACACCCCGTCCAACAAGGACGACAGTGCGTTCACCTACTTGCTCGACCGTCAGCCGCAATGGGCTGAAAACAAGGTCGAGAAGCTGCCGCCGCTGCCGCAGACGAGCGATCTGCTGCCGTTCAACGTGTCGCAGAACACGCCGCTCAAGTTCCTCGTCGATTCGAAGTCGCTCGACGTCGGCACCGACGGCGTCGTCCGCTATGTCGTCGTCGTGACAAGCCCTGCCGGCGCGCGCAACGTCAACTACGAAGGCATTCGCTGCGATACGTATGAATGGCGCCAGTATGCGGGCCTGAACGCGGACCACGACGGCTGGGACCGCACGGTCGAAACCGATTGGCAGCGCATCGAGAACGGCGAGCTGAATGCGTACCATGCGGCGCTTTATCAGGACTTCTTCTGCGCGAACAAGATGCCGGCGGGCAAGCGCCAATCGATCGTCGAGAACATTCGCTACAACCGGACGACGCTCAATCAGATCCGTTGATCCTGTGATCCGCTAATTGGGTGCTGCCGGACACGCGACCGCCTGCTGGCGCCCCGGCAGGCGGGACGCGCGAATGCGCCGAAGATCGGCCGCGAAGCAGCGCCGCGACAGCGCGACAAACGCAAAAAAAGCCCGCACGTGCGGGCTTTTTCGTTTTGTTCGCTTTGTTCGTTCGGCTTCGCTCGACGCGCGGCGTCGTCAGACGACGACGAGGTTGTCCCGATGAATCAGCTCGGGCTCGAGCATGTAGCCGAGCACCGCTTCGATCTCGCCGCTCGGCTTGCGCTGGATCAGCTTCGTCTCGGCGCTGCTGTAATTCGTGATCCCGCGCGCAACTTCGCGCCCCGCATCGTCGACGCACGCGATCACTTCGCCGCGCGCGAACACGCCCTGCACCGCGACGACGCCGATCGGCAGCAGGCTCTTGCCGCCCGCCGTCAGCTTGTCGACGGCGCCCGCATCGATGACGACGTGGCCGCGCATCTGCAGGTGATCGGCCATCCATTGCTTGCGCGCCGCCATCCGCGCGGTGCGTGCGATCAGTTGCGTGCCGATCGCTTCGCCCGACGCGAGCCGCACGAGCACATCGCGCTCGCGGCCGCTCGCGATCACCGTGTTCGCTCCGCTATGCGCGGCGCGCTTCGCCGCGAGGATTTTCGTCAGCATGCCGCCACGGCCGATGCTCGAGCCCGCGCCGCCCGCCATCGCCTCCAGCTCGTGCGCGCCGGCGCTCGCCTCGGCGACGAGCGTCGCGCTCGGGTCCTTGCGCGGATCGGCGGTGAAGAGGCCCTGCTGGTCGGTCAGGATGATGAGCGCGTCGCCTTCGATCAGGTTCGCAACGAGCGCACCGAGCGTGTCGTTGTCGCCGAACTTGATCTCGTCGGTGACGACGGTGTCGTTCTCGTTGATGATCGGCACGACGCCGAGCCGCAGCAGCGTGAGGAGCGTCGAACGCGCGTTCAGATAGCGCTCGCGATCGGCAAGATCCGCGTGCGTGAGGAGAATCTGCGCTGTACGGATACCGTGCTCGGCAAAGCGGCTCTCGTACACCTGCGCGAGCCCCATCTGCCCGACGGCCGCGGCCGCCTGCAGTTCGTCGATTTCACGCGGCCGCTTGTTCCAGCCGAGGCGCTGCATCCCTTCCGCGATCGCACCTGAGCTCACGAGCACCACCTCCTTGCCCGCGCCGCGCAACGCGGCGATCTGGGCGGCCCATCGGCCGATGGCGTCGTGGTCGAGCCCGCGACCGTCGTTGGTGACGAGGCTCGAGCCGACCTTCACTACCAGGCGCTTCGAATCGGCGATGATCGAACGCATCGTGCGCTGTCTCCTGTGAATCCTGTGAATGATGCGCGATTGAATCTCTCACGCACCGAGCGAACCGCTCGGCGCGTTGCGGCGGCGAATATGCTTAGGGCGCGTCGGCTTCACGCTCGCGCGGCTCGCCCGCCGCGGGCGGTACGTCGCGAAAGCGCACGTCCGACGCCAGATCCTCGGCGAGCTCGGCGCGATGCGCATCCGAATGTTCGGCAAGATAGTCATAGATCGCGTAGACGAGGGCTTCGCAGCCTTGGCCGGTCAGCGCGGAGATCTCGAATACGGGGCCCGTCCAGCCGAAGCGCTCGACGAAATCGGCGACGCGCGCGCCGCGCTCGTCCTCCTGCACCATGTCGAGCTTGTTCAGGACGAGCCAGCGCGGTTTCTCGTACAGCGATTCGTCGTACTTGCGCAACTCGCCGACGATCGCCTTCGCCTCCGCAACGGGATCGACGTTTTCGTCGAACGGCGCGAGATCGACGAGATGCAACAGGAGACCCGTGCGCTGCAGATGCCGCAGGAACTGGTGACCGAGGCCCGCGCCCTCCGCCGCGCCTTCGATCAGGCCCGGAATGTCGGCAATCACGAAGCTCTTGCCCGGCCCGACGCGCACGACGCCGAGATTCGGCGCGAGCGTCGTGAACGGATAGTCGGCGATCTTCGGCTTTGCGTTCGACACCGACGAAATGAACGTCGACTTGCCGGCGTTGGGCATCCCGAGGAGGCCCACGTCCGCAAGCACCTTCAGCTCGAGCTTCAGCATGCGCCGCTCGCCCGGCTTGCCGTCCGTCTTCTGGCGCGGCGCGCGGTTCGTGCTCGACTTGAAATGCAGATTGCCGAGGCCGCCCGCGCCGCCCTTCGCAACGAGCACCTTCTGATCGTGCTCGGTCAGATCGGCGATCAGCTCGCCCGTATCCATGTCGTTGATCACGGTGCCGACGGGCATGCGCAGCGTGATGTCGTCGCCGCCCTTGCCGTAGCAATCCGAGCCGCGACCGTTCTCGCCGTTGCGCGCCAGGTGCTTCTTCGCGTACCGATAGTCGATCAGCGTATTGATGTTGCGATCCGCGATCACGTAGACACTGCCGCCGCGGCCGCCGTCGCCGCCGTCCGGCCCGCCGAACGGGACGAATTTCTCGCGGCGCATCGACGCGCTGCCATCGCCCCCGTCTCCGGCGATGACTTCGATTCGCGCTTCGTCAATGAACTTCATCCGTCACTCCGTTCAGTATGTGCTGCCATTCCCGCTATTGTGCCGCGCGGCGCAGCGCTTGACCAATCGGCCGAACGGCCGACGCGCGCGCCGGGTGCCCGCGCGCAAGACGCGCGCAAAATAAAAAAGGCCCCGCTGCTACCGCGGGGCCTTTTCTTGGCTACGAAGCCCGTCGCGCCTGAACTCAGGCAGCGGCCGGAACGACGACGACCGTATGCTTCTTGTCGGCGCCCTTCGTCGTGAACTTCACGTGGCCGTCGACCAGCGCGAAGAGCGTGTGGTCCTTGCCCATGCCGACGTTTTCGCCTGCGTGCATGCGCGTGCCGCGTTGACGCACGATGATGCCGCCCGCGTTGATCGCCTGGCCGCCATACACCTTGACGCCGAGACGCTTCGACTCGGAGTCGCGGCCGTTCCGGGACGAGCCGCCTGCTTTTTTGTGTGCCATCTGATTGCTCCTTTACCGAGGGAGGCGCTTACGCGTTGATCGCGTCGATGCGCAGCTCGGTGTAGTTCTGGCGGTGGCCGCCGTGCTTTTGGTAGTGCTTCCGGCGACGCATCTTGAAGATGGTGACCTTGGCATGACGACCGTGAGATACGACGGTAGCCTTGACGGAAGCCCCACTGACCAGCGGCGTACCGAACTTAATCGATTCGCCTTCGCCCACTGCGAGAACCTGGTCGAGCGTGATTTCTGCGTCAATGTCTGCCGGTATCTGTTCTACTTTCAGTTTTTCGCCAACGGCAACCTTGTACTGCTTGCCGCCGGTTTTTATGACCGCGTACATTGAGAACCTCACTCTGGATCCATTTTTCCGCACACCGTGCGCGGAAAACGCGTGATTATACATAGAGTTAGCGCTTCGGTCAAAGCCCATCCACGTCTTGCGCGCCTGATCGTGGCGCGGACATCGGCCGGACGGCCGAAAAACGCGCGATGAAGTCGCACGACGGCTCGGCTCAACGGCGATTCGCCTTATAATCCGCGGCACTACCCATTTCCATGATCATGTCGTCGACTGCCACCCCCTCCCTCAGCGCCGCCCACCTGCTCGCCCCGATCGCAAGCGATATGGAGCAGGTGAATCGCGTCATCCGGCAAAGCCTCGCGTCCGACGTGCTGCTGATCAACCAGATCGCCGAGTACATCATCGGCGCGGGCGGCAAGCGGCTGCGGCCGGCGCTTCTTCTTCTCGTCGCCGGCGCGCTCGGCGAAAACACGAGCCAGAAGCACGTGCTCGCGGCCGTCGTCGAATTCATCCACACGGCGACGCTGCTGCACGACGACGTCGTCGACGAATCCGAGCTGCGGCGCGGCCGCAAGACCGCGAACGCACTGTTCGGCAATGCGGCGAGCGTGCTCGTGGGCGACTACCTGTACTCGCGCTCGTTCGAGATGATGGTGGGCGTGGGCAAGATGCGCGTGATGGAGATCCTGTCGGAGGCGACGACGATCATCTCCGAAGGCGAAGTGCTGCAACTGCTGAACATGCACGACGCCGACGTCGACGAAACCCGCTACATGCAGGTGATCCGCTACAAGACGGCGAAGCTGTTCGAGGCCGCCGCGCGGCTCGGCGCGGTGCTCGCGGGCGCCGACGCGCCGACGGAAGCCGCCGCCGCCGAATACGGCCGCCGCATCGGCACCGCGTTCCAGATCATGGACGACTGGCTCGACTACGCGGGCACTGCCGAGTCGATGGGCAAGAACGCCGGCGACGACCTGCGCGAAGGCAAGCCGACGCTGCCGCTCATCTATCTGATCGAGCGCGGCACGCCCGAGCAGTCGGCGCTCGCGCGCGAGGCGATCGAGCAGGGCGGCACCGACCGCTTCGACACGATCTTCGACGCAATCACGCGGTCGGGCGCGCTCGACCATACGCTCGAATGCGCTCGCCAGGAGGCCCACGCAGCAGCCGCAGCGATTTCTTCATTTCCCTCTTCCATTTTCAAAGAGAGCCTGCTAGAATTATGCTCTTACTCGACGTCACGTCAGTCTTGATCTAGACCGAAGCGACGAAGCAGTACGAATCGAGTCCAAATCGGGGTGTAGCTTAGCCTGGTAGAGCGCTACGTTCGGGACGTAGAGGCCGGAGGTTCGAATCCTCTCACCCCGACCAGATTTAGGGCCTTGATTTATAATGGAATCCCCATAGATCAAGGCCCGTCACTTCCCACATGTCACACGTGAGTGCTACACAAGCCAAGGAGCAAGGCATGTGTACACATCTGTTCAAGCGCGGTAGTCGTTACTACATCCGCCGCCGTATTCCCACCGATCTGGTGGGGCACTACAAGCGCAATGAGATTCAGCAGGCCCTAGGCACGAGCGACCCGGCAGAAGCCCGCGTCCGTTGCCGCCGCATCGGCGCGCAGCTTGACGAGGAATTCGCCCGCGTCCGCGCCGAGTCGGCAGATACTCCGCCGCCGCAGCGCATGACCGCCGCCGAGGTCGAGGCGTGGGAACGGTGGCAACAGCATAACGATGAAGCGGCGGCGCACTTCGCCTATAACGCGGAATGCGAGGCCGAAGAATTCGAGATGCTAAAGCGGGCTATCCGTGCCGTGCTGTCCGAGACAGGGGCGTTACCATATGCCGCTACCAGCGCCGCCCATGCTGGCGGGCCTGCTCCTGCTGCCGACGCTCCGCAAGGCGGGATGCCATTATCGCGACTCACTGAGAAATGGGCCGACGAGCGCAAGCCGGATGTACGCACGGTCAAGATAATGGAGCGCGTTACAGGCCGCTTCGAGGCGCTTGTCGGTAAGGTGCCGGTCCATCGCATCACACGCCGCCATGTCGTGAAGTTCAAGGACGAATTGCTGGCGTCGGGCCAATCCCCGGTCAACACGGACAAGCAGCTAGTCAACTTCGGGACACTGCTCAATTACGCAGTGAGCAACCTGCTGCTCGATCACAACCCCGCCAAGGGGGTGCGCGTTGGGGAACGCAAGAACGCCAAGGCTGCACGGCTCCCATTCGACCTAAAGGCCCTTCACGCAATCTTCGGCAGTCCCGTGTACTCAAGAGGGGCTCGGCCCGATGGCGGGGCGGGGGAGGCCGCTTACTGGCTCCCGCTGCTCGCCCTGTTCACAGGTGCGCGTCTTGAGGAACTGGCGCAGCTACGTCCAGAGGATGTGTATCGGGAAACATACCGGGACGAGCACGACGCAGAGGCCGAATGCTGGGTACTCCGCATCACGAACGAGGGCGAATCACAGGGCGTCAAAAACGCTGGGAGTGTACGTCGATTCCCGGTACACCCGGAGATACTGGCGCGGGGCTTTATCGAGTTCATACAGGTACAGCGGGGCAAAACCCGCGTATTCCCGCTACAGCCCGACGCCTTCGGCGCGGAGGCCGGGAATTGGGGGAAGTGGTTCGGGAAGTACCTGCGGCGCGTCTGCAAGGTCACGGACAAGCGGATGGTGTTCCACTCGTTCCGCCACCTGTTCAAGGATTTGTGCCGCGAGGCCGGGATAACGGACGAGGTGTCAGACGCGCTGTCCGGCCATAGCAGCAGCAAGGTTTCCAGACGGTACGGAGGTCTGACGTACCCGCTGCGCCCGCTTGTGGACGCTGTGCGGCGCTACCGGGTGCCCGGTCTAGTACTGCCCGCGCATCCGCGTATGACCGACGCGCCACTGGCGCATCACACGATGCAGCCCGAGCGCTTGGCAGACAGGTAACCTTGCGACACAATGCACGACGGGCAGGGAACGTTCCCTGCCCCTTTCGGACCCGCCCCACCGCGCCGCGCTAGTACAAGAGCGAGCATCCATTGACATCGGGAACAAGGATTCCCGTGGGCTTACTCCCGTCATTGTGGAGACCCCATCCGTGTCTACAATCATTGAGCGCGCCGGTCGCGCTGGCAAGATCACCTACCAAGCTAAGATTCGCAAGGTAGGCTACCCACTTATGTCCCGGACCTTTCGAACCCGCGCCGAGGCCGTCGAATGGGCCAAGTCAGTCGAAGACGAAATCGACCGGCGCGAACGACGGCGCAACGCCGACGAGTCGATCCGGCGACTTTTCCTCGACGTGCCGCCTGATAAGCTGACGCTAGGAGACTTGCTCTGCCAATATCGGGACCGAATCACTCCGCATAAACGAAGTGCAGAGGCGGAGCGTTGGCGCATCGGCGGGCTGCTCAAGCACCCCTTGTCGTACTGCTCAGTTAGCAATCTCTCGACCGTGCAGGTAGCGGAGTGGCGCGACGACCGTCTGAAAGAAGTATCAGGCTCGACGGTCAACCGGGACATGAATCTCTTGGGCCACGTCATCGAAATAGCGCGCAGTGAATGGGGTGTCAAACTCGATGACAACCCCTTTCAACGCACACGCCGCCCGAAGCACAATCCGCCGCGTGAGCGACGGCTATCCAAGGGCGAGGAGGCGCGGCTACTGAACGCATGCCCTGTCGAGAATCCGTACCTGCGGCCCGCTATTACCCTCGCCGTTGAGACCGGCATGCGCCTCGGTGAGATAACCGGGCTGGAATGGTCTCGAATCAACTTGACAGGCCGAGCGATCCATCTAACTAAGACAAAGACCGGCGTATCGCGAGGCGTTGCGCTGTCGATGCGGGCTGTCGAAACTCTGGCGCGCATCCGCGAACAGCAGGCGCGGGAGGGAAGCGGCGATCAGCGCGAAATTCAGCCTCGGGTATTTCCCGGCGTCACCCCCGAAGCATTGAAGCGTTCATTCATCCGCGCAGTCGCTCGGGCCAAGATTGTCGATCTGCACTTCCACGATCTGCGGCACGAAGCAGTCAGCCGCATGTTCGAAAAGGGGTTGCCTGCGATGGAGGTCGCAACGGTATCCGGGCACCAAACGCTACAGCTTCTCAGACGGTACACCCACCTGCAACTTGGCGACCTTGCCCGCAAGCTGGACAAACCTCGGCCCGACGACGGAGCGATGGTATGACTGACAGACCGGACTGGCTCCGCCGCGCTACCGAGCGCGCAGTGCAAAAGCGCGATTTCACAAAGACAGCTACCGGGCCATACGATGACGACTTACCGTTTGATGTATGGCTAGGAGAGCCGCAACGGCTGCCGGGCGACGCATGGCCTTCACGACGCCCGGACAACCAGCAGGAGTAACGGAGGCTCACGCGAGCGCGTGACGGCCCGTGGCGGCATCCAGCACCGCGCCGAGCGCAGTCCGCTCGCGCTCGTGCGCAGCGTCGATTTCAGAATAGGGGACGCTCAGTTCCTGAAACACTCGGACGAGCCGAGGAATCCAGTAGGTGCGGTCCCTCGTCGGTGTCGTGCAAACCAGCCGCAGCGTGCGCTCAGTGCCGAGCGCGTGTTCAAGTTCGAGCACATCGCCCGAGACATATCGGAACCCGCGCTCGACCAGCGCAGCAATCACATACAGCGCGCCGTTATCGGGCTTGCCGTCAAAGCGAGACAGGGGAATGGTGAGGGAGACTTGCTGCGAGGGCTGATGCGACATGGTGCGGTCCTTACGTGAGTGGTGGACCCGCGCCCATCGCCAAATGGGTGAGCGGGCACGTAGCGGGGTTGGCGAACCGGTCACGTAAGCACCCGGCAGACCTCACGGTCTCCCCACCACGGCCCGCCCGTTGAAACGGCGCGCAATGGCGTAGCGCAATGCCGATCCTGTCGGCTGCGCGCTCACATGATACAGGTCGCCAAACCCGGTCGCGGTTGTTTGCGCGACGAATGAAGTTTACGATTTGCTGTATACGCCCGTCAACCTCTTGCCGTGCGAATCCCTGCACGGACAGCCAGCGAGCCAATGAAAGACCCTATCAACGATGTTTACGACGAAGCCCGCCTAGCCAATGCAGGTATCACCCTGCTCAGCATCGCGGCGATTCTATGGACAGCCTCCGCATGGTCCTTCCTGCCCTTCGGCGGCTACTGTGTGTCCGTCGTCGTGGTATGGGCGGTGCGATGGGTCATCGTTCTCAATGTCCGCCGCCATTACATGCTGCGGTCGTTACTGGCGTACCACGAAGCGATGCAGGACGACGCCGAGGGCCAACCTGCACAGACGGCAAAGAGCAAATAGATACCGCGCTCGCATACGCACTGTCCATCGGCGCGGCAGCATCACGGGCACGTAGCCCGCGACACTGCCCGCCTGCTCAATGCAACTGGTAGTCCGCGATCTTGCTGCTCGATCCGGTCGAGAAGAACCCATTGGTCCCGCCGCCGAGGCCGGTACTGAACCCGTAGGTGTTCGCGCCGACGCCGTAGTTCGACGGTGCCTCGTACGAGAAGGTGTTCGGGCCGAATAGCGTTGCTCCTGACGAGTAGCCCTGCGTGTTGCCGATGCCGCCCGTCGAGCCGGTGCCCACGTCCGACTTCGGGCCTGTATTCGACGCGAGGTTCAGCGAACCCATCGCGCCGTTCGCCGCACCGAGCCATGCCTGCGACATAACGCTGTTCGCGAACTGCCCTGCGCGCAGCGGAGACTGCACGAGCGGCGCGACGTTGATGTTGTAGTCGATGGCCGCGAAGGTCTGTCCCTCGTCCAGCGACATTATCTTGTTCGACACGAGGCCCGCACGCTGTTGCAGCATGTCGTACGTCTGGTACTGCGTGTTCTGATCGGTCGTCGTCTGCGCACGCGCAGCAGTCAACGCCATCGTGTTCTGAAGCATCCGCGCCGTCGAGCCGCCCACGCCCGCCGCAGCAGCCGCAGCGCGGACCGCGCCAAGCTGCTCGGCAGAGCGAAGCTGCGACTCCAAGCTGCCGCGAGTCGCCTGATCCTGAAGCCGCAGGATGTTCGTCGTGATCGCGTCCTCGGCCTTGCCGCCCGCTTCCAGCTTCGACTGGTTGCTGATGCTGCGAGTGAGGTTCGACAACGACGCCTGCGCGACGGCGAAGCCGTTGTTGGCGGCGCGCACCGCGTTGGCTGCGTCGGCGTTCGCTTGGTTGATCGTGTTCTGCGAATACGTGTTCGCGTTGTCGATGATCCCTTGCGCGTCGTCCGCAGCCTTCTGCGCGTACGCAGACAGCCACGTATTCATGAAGCCAGCGATGCCGCCAGCCAGTGCTGCCCAACCATTAGCACCCATGGTTGAACCCCCGCGAACGGAAGCCACGAACACGATAAGACATCATAAAATGCACTCCTTAGTAATTTTCAGGATGTTGAAGAGTTCGGTGCAGCCAGCGCAAGCTGGTCGGCAAGGTCAGCGGCCAGCCGTAGGGCCTCGGGCAACGTCTGCGGGACGGCGAACTGCGGTGCCGCCGCCTGCTTCTCCAACTCCTGCCAGCGGTCAACCAGTCGGGCTGTGAATTCGGGGGGAAAGCTGCGCCACAATCACGTAACTGTCGCGCTGGTTGACATGGTAGATAGTGGTCGGCTTGCCGCCTCCGGGCAGCGGTTCCTGCGTCGCAGTAACCGACACCAGCCCGCGCTTCGCAAGGCGGTCGATGGTGACTCTCACGTTGTCATGCCGGGATTCGACCAGTTCCGCAATCTCCCGGCTGGTCATGGTGAGCGGCTTCGCCGCGACTGCCCCGCTCATAGCGCCGCCGGGTTGATGTCCCACACGCGGACTACGCGGGCAGAAGGAAGCCCGCTTATTTTTTAGGCAACGAAGGGTAATTATTAAATGGGGACACCTCGATAGCCCGCATGGCTGGACGCCCAAAATTTAGGCAATCTCTCGGAAACCCTTGTCGCGCCGTGATCGCCTTATAAGCTCCCGTAGTTGCTACGGCGTCATGCGATGGTCTCCGAGATTCTCCCGACTCAGTACGGGACGCATTGCGCGTCGTCAATTGCATCGAGATTCAGCCGGATGTACCGGGGCTGTCGCCTAAGTTCCGCGACATGCACGACAACGCTGGCTGTAGGTCGCGCTCGCCGTGCTCGCGCCGCACCTGTCTCTAGCTTCGCCAATACCGCCTTACACGCCCCGGATTGCAGCCTCTTGGGAAGATTCGGCAACCCCGTCCGTCTGACTTCAGCCATGCGGTCGTGGAAAGCGATTTCACTCTCGCTCAGTTCCTCATTCGGAACGCACCTGTACCGCTCACGGGCGATAAATGATTCACCCCGGATAGGGGCATACGCCAGACCGTCGCCATAGCTCCGGCAAACCTCGCCAAGCGACAATCCCTCGAACCTCGCCCGTGCTCGAATAGTGCGGTCTCGGTCCAAGTTGTATCCACTCGGCTCCCGCGCATTGCTCGCAATCGCTCGCTGCCCTGGTCGCCGTCTAACGCCTTTCGTCATACCCCTCCTTGATTTGTGATTTCGGACTACTCTCGGGCCGCGCCTGCGCGCTCTCTCGCCCGCAATCGCGGGCCGTCGCCAGAAACTTCGCCTACAGGCCAATCGCGCCGGATTCGAGTGCTGCATCCTCATCGAATTGCTTCTTGCGGCCCGCACGCTGGCGCGTGGCCCATGTCGGCAGACTTCCGGTAGTCGCCTCGACGGCACGGCGGTACGCCGCCGCTCCGTTGCTGCTCTGCCGCGCAAGATATTCCGCCTCGGCTATGTTGTGCTCCAGCGGGTGTACTGTGTACTTCATACAGCCTCCGATTAATGGTCTTGTCACCTACGCGACCGAAATAGCCATGTGTTTCTTCGCCCCACTTCCTGACAGCCAGACGAATAGGGCTGAAATAGGTATGTGTGTTAAGTCGCCTAGTCAACCGAAATTGAAAAGGGCCAGTCTGGTTGCTGCTCGGCTGGTTACTGCTCGGCGCGCTCTTTCGATACCGCCGCAATCGTCGCACGCGAGCACTCTAGGTTGGTTTGAATCCACTGCCACGGCATGCCCTTGTCGAGCGCCTGACGGATCGCTGCGCGCTTTACGGTATCCACGGCACGGCCCCTGTACGCCCCTGCGGCTTTGGCCTTAGCGATCCCCTCAGCCTGACGGCGGCGGCGGTCTACGTAGTCTTTCCGGGCGATTGCCGCCAGCATGTCGAGCAACATGCCGTTGATCGCGTCCAGCATACGCCCTGTGAACTCATCCGCCGTAGCCGACGATAGCGCGCCATGAGAGGTTGGCAGGTCGAGCGCAACAACGCGCACACCCCGCGCAGCAATGTCCGTGCGTAGTTTCTGCCAGTCCGCCTCATTCAGCCGGGACAGCCGGTCCACTTGTTCCAGCAACAGCACGTCCCCCGGTTCGCAGTCATCCAATAGCCGGAACAGTTCAGGGCGTTGCAGGCTGGCCCCGCTCTCGTTCTCCCAATACCACGCCGCCACCTTGACGCTGCGATCCTTAGCGAACGCCTGTAGTGCGCCCTTGGCCCGCTTCGCGTCCTGCTCGTCTGTAGACGCCCGCATGTAGGCCCGAATGTGCATGTTGCCGCTCCGGTACAGTTGGAATGGTTAAACAGTACCGGTACCGATAGGGTTAGTCAAGAGCAATTTACAGTACTGGATTCAGGCGGTCGCTTAAGGTATGCCCTAATGGTACTGGTACACCGCACCCGCCGTTGACCCCGCCTCCACCGGAAAGACCGCCAATCGCAACAGCAGGATTGCGGCCCCGGCTTACTATAGCCTCGCTAACGGCCTTCTTCTGACAGTCCTGCGCGGGACTACGGCGGCGGTCCCGGTACGCCACGGCGGCGGAAAATGCCCGCGTGCGCCGCGTCCTGCCAATTCGCGACGCGTTCGCCAAAGGGCCATATGGGGCATAGGGAGGGCGCACGGCGGCGCGCTGAGCCTGCGAAAAATTGCAGCAAATTTTGGTCCGTCCTGCTACACTACATCGTCAAACCTGTAGCACGAAACCGTGACTAAGTGATTGATTTTTAATGGGTAAACGAGGTTCGAATCCTCTCACCCCGACCAGATTTGCAAAAAACCGCGCACACGATGCGCGGTTTTTTTTTGCGCGACGGCGAGCGTCGCGCTGCGGCACCTACGGCGCGGCGCCGTACACGATCCGATCGCGCCCCTCTGCTATAGTCTTTTCCATTCCTGTCATTCACCGACTCTCCGACGCGTGGACCAAATTCCCTTATGGGCGCAAATCAGCGCCGTCTTCCTGCTTCTTCTCTGCTCCAGCTTCTTCTCCATTTCTGAAACCGCGATGATGGCGCTCAATCGCCATCGGCTCAAACATCTCGCGAGCCGCGGCGCGCTCGGCGCGAAAACGACGCAGGGGCTCCTCGCGCGAACCGATCAGTTGCTGAGCGTGATCCTGATCGGCAACAACCTGTTCAACACGATCATCCCGGTGCTGACGACGTCGATCGCGCTGCACACGTTCGGCCACAACAACTTCGTGCTGTCGATTGCGACCGGCATCGTCGCGTTCCTCATCATCGTGTTCGCGGAGATCACGCCGAAGATCGTCGGCGCAACGTTCCCCGAACGGATCGCGCTGCCGGCGAGCGTCGTGATCGCGCCGCTGATGCGCGTGATGATGCCTGTCGTGTGGTTCGTCAACACGCTGTCGGGATCGATCCTCGCCACGCTGCGGATCAACACGAAAGCGGGCCGCGACCAGCGGCTGTCGACCGAGGAGCTGCGCTCGCTCGTGCTCGAGTCGGGCAGCTTCATGCCGACCAAGCACCGCAGCATCCTGCTCAATCTGTTCGATCTCGAGAACATCACTGTCGACGACGTGATGATTCCGCGCCGCCAGATCGAGGCGCTCAACATCCTCGCGCCGCTCGACGACGTGCTGCATCAGCTCGAAACCTGCTATCACAACCGGCTCGTCGTCTACGAAGGCGACATCGACCGCGTGCTCGGCGTGCTGCACGTGCGCAAGACGCTCGCCGCGTTCCACAATCAGGATTTCGATCGCGAAACGCTGCGCGGGCTGCTCGCGGAACCGTACTACGTGCCGTCGGGCACGCCCGTGTTCCAGCAGTTGCAATTCTTCCAGGAGAGCCGGCAGCGTACGGCGCTCGTCGTCAACGAATACGGCGAGCTGCAGGGGCTCGTCACGCCGGAGGACATCATCGAGGAGCTGATCGGCGAATTCACGACGACGATGCCGCGAAGCGAAAACTCGAAGAGCGGCTGGGACGCGAACGGCGAATGCATCGTCGCGGGCAGCATGCCGCTGCGCGAGCTGAACCGCTGGCTGCATCTGAGCCTGCCGACCACGGGCCCCAAGACGCTCAATGGCCTGATCCTCGAAATGCTCGAGGAAATTCCCGAAGGCGACGTGTGTCTGAAGATCGACGACGTGATGATCGAAGTGCTGCGCACCGACGACCAGGGCGTGCGCACGGTCAAGCTGTTCAAGCCGCGCACGCAGCGCGGCGGGCGCGCGTCGAACGCCTGACGGCGCGCCGCGGTTGGCCGATCGGCCGACTGGCGGCCGCCCTGCCCGACGCGCGATGATCGCTCCATCGTGTCGAGCAGGCGGCCGCGAGGCCGAATCCGATGTCCGCAACGCCCCCCAACCCTTCCTTTTCTTCCGCGTGGCCCGCAGCGGCGCTCCCACCCGCGGCGTCCGCCCCGCCTCGGGCTCGCACCGCCGAGCTCGCCGACGACGCGCCCGCGGTAGGTGTCGTCGCCGACATGCTGCGCGCGGCGCACGAACGCGATGCGTCCGACATTCACGTCGAGCCGGGCGAATCCGGCTGGCGCGTGCGCCTGCGCATCGACGGCGTGCTGCACGAGTTCGCGCGCCCGCCCGCCCATCTGCGCGACGCATGCGTGACGCGCATCAAGGTGCTCGCGCGAATGGACATCGCCGAGCGCCGCGTGCCGCAGGACGGCCGCCTGCGGCTCACGCTCGCGCCGGGGCGAGCGGGCGACTACCGGGTCAGCTCGCTGCCGACGCTGCATGGCGAAAAGCTCGTGCTGCGGCGCCTCGAAACGCTGCCCGACAATCTGTCGCTCGCCAAGCTCGGCTTCGACGCCGCTCAGGCACGCAACGTCGAGGCGGCGATCGGCGCGCCGCACGGCCTCGTCCTCGTCACGGGACCGACGGGTAGCGGCAAGACGCTGTCGCTCTACTGCTTCCTGCAAATGCTGAACGACGTGTCGCGCAACGTCTGCACGGTCGAAGATCCGGCCGAAATCGAGCTCGACGGAATCAATCAGGTCGGCGTGCGCGAGAAAGCGGGCTTGACCTTCGCGGTCGCGCTGCGTGCGTTCCTGCGCCAGGACCCGGACGTCATCATGGTTGGCGAGATACGCGATGCGGAAACCGCCGACGTCGCGCTGAAAGCCGCGCAGACGGGGCATCTCGTGTTGTCCACGCTGCATACGAACGACGCGCCCGCGGCGGTGGCCCGACTGCTCGACATCGGCGTCGCGCCGTACAACCTCGCCGCCGCGCTGCGGCTCGTGACCGCGCAGCGGCTTGTGCGGCGACTCTGTCCTGCGTGCCGTACGCCGTCCGGCGCGCCGCTCGACGCTCTGCGTGCGGCGGGCCTCGACGCCGCTACGCTCCACGCCGGCTGGCGTCCCTATGAGGCGGCGGGCTGCGCCGCGTGCCATGGCATCGGTTATCGGGGGCGCATCGGCGTTCATCAAGTCATGCCGCTGTCCGACGCGCAACGCGACCTGATCGTCGCGCGCGCGAGCAGCGCCGAGCTCGCGCGGCAAGCGCGCACCGAAGGCATGACGAGTCTGCGCGACGCGGCGCTCGCCCGCGTGCGCGACGGCACGTCGAGCCTGGACGAGGCGCTCGGCACGACGGAGGCGGCATGAGCACGCGCAATCCGCCCCCACCGATCGAGGCGCGATATCGCTGGGCGGGCGTGACGACCGACGGCGCGCGGCGGCGCGGCACACTGATCGCCGTCAGTCCGTTCGCTGCCCGTGCGGCGCTCAAAGGCACGGGCGTCACGGTGCTGCATCTCGAAGCGCGCGGCACGGCGCCGCAGCCCGCCGTGCGGGCGAGCGAAGTCACGCGTTTCGCGCGGCAGCTCGCCGACCTCCTGCGCGCGGGGCTCGCACTCGCGCCGTCGCTCGACTTGCTCGCGCAAGCGATGCAGCGAAGCGAAATGCCACGCATCGCGGCTGGCCTTGCGCGCGAGATCGTTGCGGGACGACAGTTCTCCGCCGCGCTGCGCCGCTACCCGCGCCAGTTCGATCCCCTCTTCTGCCAACTGGTCGCGGTCGGCGAGACGGCGGGGGCGCTCGCGGCCGTCCTTGCACGACTCGCCGACGATCGCGAGCGCGCGGCCGCGCAATATGCGCGAGTCCGGGGCGCGCTCGCTTATCCCGTCGCCGTGCTGCTGTTCGCGCTTGCGATCACCGCAGCGCTGCTGATCTGGGTCGTGCCGACGTTCGAGCAGATCTTCTCGGGCTTCGGCGCCGCACTGCCGGCGCCGACCCGCTTCATTCTGGCGCTGTCGGCTGGCGTGACACGCTGGAGCGCGCCCGTCGCCGCGTTCGCACTGCTCGCCGGCCTCGCCTTGCGCCACGCAGCTCGCCGTTCCGCGGCCGCGCGCCTTGCACTCGCGCAGGCGCTGCTGCGCGCGCCGTTCGCCGGACCGCTCATGCGCACGCTCGCCGCAGCCCGGTGGAGCCGCGCGCTCGGCACGCTGCTCGCCGCCGGCACGCCCCTCACCGACGCTTTCGCCGCGTTGTCGAACGCAACCGGCAATGCACGCTTCGATCTCGCGACAGCCGGCATCGCCGCGCGCTTGCAGCACGGCGAACGGCTCGCCCGCGCAATGCGCGCCGAAAGGTGCTTCCCGGACGACATCGTCCAGCCGATCGCCGTCGCCGAGGAATCGGGCACGCTGGATACGATGCTCATCGACGTCGCGGCGCTCTGCGATCGCCGCATCGACGAACAGATCGGCGTGCTTGCGAACATGTGCGAACCCGTCGTGATCGTCGTGCTCGGCGCGCTGATCGGCGCACTCGTGGTCGCGATGTACTTGCCGATCGTCCAGCTCGGCAACGTGGTGTAGCATCGCAGCCGAATCCGACTCCATTTGCAATGCCAACCGCCCCGATGACGCCCAATCCGTTCCTTCCCGATCCGGCCGCGCACGCGGCCGCCGGGCCGCTCGCCGCGTTCGCGGCGCTCCCCACGGGCATGCAGCTTGCGTTCGCGATCGTGCTCGGCCTCGTCGTCGGCAGCTTCATCAACGTCGTCGTTCATCGGCTGCCGATCATGATGAAGCGCGCGTGGCTCGCGGAGATCGCCGAAGCGACGGGCGAGCCGCACGCCGACGACGGCCTGCCGGCGCGCTACAACCTCTGGGCGCCGCGCAGCGCATGCCCGCACTGCGGCCACGTGCTGCGCGCATGGGAAAACGTGCCGGTCCTGAGCTACATCGCATTGCGCGGCCGCTGCGGCCGCTGCCATGCGCCGATCGGCGCGCGCTATCCGCTCATCGAGCTCGCGAGCGGCGCGCTCGCCGCCGGTTCGCTCTTGCTCTTCGGCCCGAGCGTCGCTGCGCTCGCCGCGTTCGGCCTGTGCGCGGCGCTTCTCGCAATGAGCGCGATCGACATGCAGACCGGCTTTCTGCCCGATTCGCTGACGCTGCCGCTGCTGTGGGCCGGGCTTTGCGTCAATCTGTGGGAGACGTTCGCGAGCCTGCGCACCGCGGTGATCGGCGCGATCGCCGGCTATCTGTTTCTCTGGTGCATCCTGTGGCTCTTCAAGTTGCTGCGCGGCATTGAAGGGATCGGTTACGGCGACCTGAAACTCCTCGCCGCGCTCGGCGCATGGCTCGGCTGGGAAGCGCTGCCCCAAATCGTGCTGATCGCCGCGGTCGCGGGCGCCGCCGTCGGCCTCGTCGCGACCTGGCGCGGCCGCATGCGCTTCGAGGAACCGCTGCCGTTCGGTCCATTCCTCGCGGCGGGCGGTGCGGCGACCCTCTTTTTCGGCACGCCGTTCTATCTGCTGCTCGGAGGCTGACCTATGTTCTCGGTGGGATTGACGGGCGGAATCGGCAGCGGGAAGACAACCGTCGCGAATCTGTTCGGCGAGCTCGGCGCATCGATCGTCGACACCGATCTGATCGCGCACCGCATCACCGCGCCGCGCGGCCTCGCGATGCCGCTCATCGCCCGCGAGTTCGGCGCCGCGTTCGTCGCGGCCGACGGCTCGCTCGATCGCACGAAGATGCGCGAGCTGATCTTCAGCGACGAATCCGCGCGCAAGCGGCTCGAGGCGATCACTCATCCGCTGATCCGCGAAGAAACCGAGCGCGAAGCGAGCGCCGCGCAAGGCGCGTACGTCGTTTTCGTCGTGCCGCTGCTCGTCGAATCGGGCGCGTGGAAGGCACGCGTCGACCGCGTGCTCGTCGTCGATTGCAACGTCGAGACGCAAATCGCGCGCGTGATCCGCCGCAACGGCTTCAGCCGCGAGCAGGTGGAGGCGATCGTCGCGCGCCAGGCGCCGCGCGACGCACGTCTCGCCGCCGCCGACGACGTGATCGTCAACGACGGCGCGTCGCACGACGAGCTCGCAGCCGAGGTCGCCGCACTGCACCAACGCTATCTCGCACACGCGGCCAGCGCGCAGAAGTGACGAACTTGCGGTGCATATGTTGCGTCCGCTGCATGAAATCGCCGCGTGCGCCATACGCCCCGAAAAATGGCGCGATTGCGAGGGTAGACAGTGGGCATTAGAATGTCCCTGCAATTTTGGTCACCCACCGCGAGAGGCGAGCGCGCTTGATTCTTTACGAGTATCCGTTCAACGAGCGAATCCGCACGCTGTTGCGTCTCGAAGATTTGTTCGAACGCTTCACGTTCTTCGTGGCTCAAGAGGACGCGAGAGAGCATCATGTCGCGCTGACGACGCTGTTCGAAATCTCCGAAGTCGCGGGCCGCGCAGATCTGAAATCGGATCTGATGAAGGAGCTCGAACGCCAGCGGCAGACGCTCGCGCCGTTTCGCGGCAATCCAGGCATCGAGCAGAACGCGCTGGAAGCCGTGCTCGGCGAAATCGAGCAGACGCTTGCGAACCTCGCGCAGATGCAGGGCAAGACCGGCCAGCATCTGATCGACAACGAATGGCTCGCCAGCATCCGCAGCCGCGCGGTCATCCCCGGCGGCACCTGCAAGTTCGATCTCCCTTCGTACTACGCGTGGCAGCAGTGGCCCGCCGAGCAGCGCCGCCAGGACATCGCCAAGTGGGCGATGCCGCTCCTGCCGCTGCGCGACGCCGCGATGATCGTGCTGCGCCTCGCGCGCGAATCCGGGCAGGCGTCGAAGGTGATGGCGATGCAGGGCAGCTATCAGCAGATGCTGTCCGGACGCACCTACCAGCTGATGCAGGTGCGCGTCTCTCCCGAGCTGCGCGTGATTCCCGAGGCGAGCGCGAACAAATACATGCTATGGGTGCGCTTCACCGCGCAGGACGGCGATGTCCGGCCGCGCGCGGTCGACATCGACGTGCCGTTCCAGCTCACGCTCTGCAACCTGTAACTGCGGCCTCGCGCCGCATCGATCATCCGTATGGCTACCGTCGTGAAATGCCCGTCCTGCGGCAAGGAAGTGCGCTGGACGCCCGAAAACCGCTTTCGCCCGTTCTGTTCCGCCCGCTGCAAGCAGCTCGATCTCGGCGCCTGGGCAGCCGAGAAGTATCGAATCGGCGGAACCGATGACGAAGCGCCGTCCGACGACGACGCGGGCCATCGGGAAGACGGCGGCCGCAACTGACCGTCCGCCGCGCCAAGCGGCCCCGACGCGGCTCGTGCCGCGAATCGCCGCCCTGAAAAAGTCCGGCCGACTAAATAGGGTAATAGGAAAGCTGCGGAACCGAGGTTCCGCGCACGTTTATTGCGGCGTCTCGCCGTGCTCGCGCGCGAGCAGTTCGAGCACGGGCAGCGCGGCGGGCAACAGCGGCTCGACGTCGACGGGCAGATGCTGCCAGACGAACGCCTGCCCTTCGCGGCTGTGCGGCTCGCCCGTCCACCCCGTGACCTTGCAGAAGTGCAGGCGAACGTACGCGTGCGGATAGTCGTGCTCGAGCGTATGCCAGCGATGACACTCGGTCACGGCGATGCCGAGCTCCTCGTGCAGCTCGCGCGCAAGCGCCTCTTCGACACTCTCGCCAGCCTCGAGCTTGCCGCCCGGAAACTCCCAATAGCCCTCGTAAGGCTTGCCGGGCAGCCGCTGCGCGAGCAGGTAGCGGCCGTCAGGCTGCACCAGCACGCCGACCGCGACTTCGGTCACCTTGCGGCCGACGCCCGCAGGCGCCGCGTCGTTCGTCACTTCGCTACTCATACTTTCTCCTTGCGGCCCGCGCGATCGCGCGCGAACTGCCATGCGACCCGGCCGGAGCGCGAGCCGCGCTCGAGCGCCCAGACGAGCGCGTCGCCGCGCGCCGCCTCGATCTCGGCGTCGTCGCAGCCGAAATGCTTGAGCCAATGGCCGACGATCGTCAGATAGTCGTCCTGCTTGAACGGATAGAAACTGACCCAAAGGCCGAAACGCTCCGACAGCGAGATCTTCTCCTCGACGACCTCGCCCGGATGGATCTCGCCGTCCGGCAGATGCTTGTACGTCTCGTTGTCGCTCATGTACTCGGGCAGCAGATGGCGGCGGTTCGACGTCGCGTAGATCAGCACGTTGTCGGACTGCGCGGCGACCGATCCGTCGAGCGCGACCTTGAGCGCCTTGTAACCCGATTCGCCCTCCTCGAACGACAGATCGTCGCAGAACACGATGAAGCGCTCGGGACGCGCGGCGATCAGCTCGACGATGTCGCCCAGATCGTGCAGATCTTCCTTGTCGACTTCGATGAGCCGCAGCCCGTCCGCCGCGTACGCGTTCAGGCACGCCTTGATCAGCGACGACTTGCCGGTGCCGCGCGCGCCCGTCAGCAGCACGTTGTTCGCGGGCTTTCCGATCACGAACTGGCGCGTGTTCTGCTCGATCAGCGCCTTTTGGCGCTCGATGTTCTGCAGATCGTCGAGCAAGATCGTCGAACGCGCGACGACGGGCTGCAGATAGCCGCGCCCCTGGCGCTTGCGCCAACGGAAAGCGAGCGCTGCCGTCCAGTCGACGGCGGCAGCCGCCGGCGGAAGAATCGCTTCGAGGCGCTCAAGCAACGCCTCGGCGCGGTTGAGAAACTGCTCGAGTGGGTCCATGATGTCGCGCCCCCGTGTGGCTTACGAACGATAGTCGGCGTTGATGCTCACGTATTCGTGCGACAAATCGCAAGTCCAGATCGTCGCCTGCGCGTCGCCGCGGCCGAGCAGCACGCGGATCGCGATCTCGCTCTGCTTCATCACGCGCTGGCCGTCCTCTTCCAGATACGCGGGATTGCGGCCGCCCGCCTTCGCGACGAGCACGTCGTCGAGATAGAGATCGATCTTGCCGACGTCGAGATCCGCGACGCCCGCGTAGCCGATCGCCGCGAGAATCCGGCCGAGGTTCGGGTCCGACGCGTAGAACGCCGTCTTCACGAGCGGCGAGTGGCCGATCGCGTACGCGATCTGGCGGCACTCGGCCACGCTCTTGCCGCCCTCGACCGTCACCGTCATGAACTTCGTCGCGCCTTCGCCGTCACGCACGATGAGCTGCGCGAGCGTCTGCGCAACAGCGGTCACCGCGTCGCGCAGCGCCGCGTACGCGGGCGAATCGGTCGACGCGATCTCGGGCAGGCCCGCCTTGCCCGACGCGATCAGGATGAACGAGTCATTCGTCGACGTGTCGCCGTCGATCGTGATGCAGTTGAACGAGCGATCGGCCACTTCCTTCACGAGCGCGTCGAGCACCGGCTGCGCGACCTTCGCGTCGAACGCGAGGAAGCCGAGCATCGTCGCCATGTTCGGCTTGATCATCCCTGCGCCCTTGCTGATGCCCGTCAGCGTGATCGTGTGGCCGTCGATCGTCACCTGGCGCGACGCCGCCTTCGGCAGCGTGTCGGTCGTCATGATCGCCTGCGCGGCGTCGTACCAGTTCGCCGCCGCGCGGCTCGCGAGCGCGGCGGGCAAGCCGGCCTTCAGGCGCTCGATCGGCAGCGGCTCGAGGATCACGCCCGTCGAGAACGGCAGCACCTGCTCGGGCGCGATGCCCGCGAGGCGCGCGAGCTCCGTGCAGGTCTCGCGAGCATGCGCGAGGCCCGGCTCGCCCGTGCCCGCGTTCGCGTTGCCCGTGTTGACGACGAGCGCGCGAATGCCCGCGCCGCCCGCGCGCACCTTCGCCAGATGCTCGCGGCAGACCGTCACGGGCGCCGCGCAGAAGCGGTTCTCGGTGAACACGCCCGACACGGCCGCGCCTTCGTCGACGGAAACGACGAGCACGTCCTTGCGGTTCGGCTTGCGAATGTTCGCCTCCGCCCAGCCGAGCGTCACGCCGGCGACGGGATGCAATTGCGCGGGATCGATCGAGGGAAAATTGACAGCCATCTGAAGCACCTGCCCCGAAGGAAAATGCCGGCATTCGAGCCGGCATCGATTGGATTGAAGAACCGGCGGCCGCTCACGCGCCGCCGCGCATCACACCTCGAAAAACCTTGCGCACAGACGACGCGGCGCGCTCATCGCGCGCCGCCTTCGATCACGTCAGTTCAGCTTGCCGTGACAGTGCTTGTACTTCTTGCCGCTGCCGCAGGGGCACGGATCGTTGCGGCCGACCCGCGGCACTTCGCCCGCCGGGCCGCTATGGCTCATCGCGTGGCCGACCATTTCGGCCGTCGCATCCGCGACCGCCGCGCCGCCCGCCGCAGCCGCGGCGAAATCGGCGTGCTGGAATTCGACGTTCTCGAGATGGCCGCCCTGCTCCTCGATCTGCTCGGCCGCTTCCTCGAGCTGCTCGGGCGACTGGATCTGCACGTTCATCACGATCCGTGTGACTTCCTGCTTCACGGCGTCGAGCATCGCCGCGAACAGCTCGAACGCCTCGCGCTTGTACTCCTGCTTCGGGTTCTTCTGCGCGTAGCCGCGCAGGTGGATGCCCTGGCGCAGGTGGTCAAGCGCCGCAAGGTGCTCGCGCCAGAGGCGGTCGAGCGTCTGCAGCATGATCGAGCGCTCGAACGCGCTGAACGACTCGCGGCCGACGAGCGCGACCTTCGCTTCGTAGTGTTCGTCGGCGGCCGTCGTGACCGCGTCGACGATCTCGTCCGCGTTGATCGACGACGACTCGTTCACCATTTCCTGGATCGCGAGATCGAGCTGCCAGTCGTTGCGCAGCGCCTCTTCGAGCTCGGGGAGTTGCCACTGCTCTTCGATGCTGCCCGCCGGCACGAACGGGCGGACCACTTCCGACATCACGCCGTGCCGCATCGCGCCGATCGTCTCGGCGATGTCGTGCGCCTCGAGCAATTCGTTGCGCTGCTGATAGATCACCTTGCGCTGATCGTTCGACACGTCGTCGTATTCGAGCAGCTGCTTGCGGATGTCGAAGTTGCGCGCCTCGACCTTGCGCTGCGCCGATTCGATCGAACGCGTGACGATGCCCGCTTCGATCGCCTCGCCTTCCGGCATCTTCAGGCGATCCATGATCGCGCGCACGCGGTCGCCCGCGAAGATGCGCAGGAGCGGATCTTCAAGCGACAGGTAGAAGCGCGACGAGCCCGGATCGCCCTGGCGGCCCGCGCGGCCGCGCAGCTGGTTGTCGATCCGGCGCGATTCGTGCCGCTCGGTGCCGATGATGTGCAGGCCGCCCGCCGCCTTCACCTGCTCGTGCAGCGTTTCCCACTCGTCGTGCAGCTTCTGAATCCGGCGCGTCTTGTCGTCGGCCGGAATCGATTCGTCGGCCTCGATGAACGCCGCCTGCTTTTCGGCATTGCCGCCTAGCACGATGTCGGTGCCGCGGCCCGCCATGTTGGTCGCGATCGTGATGCGCTGCGGACGCCCGGCCTCGGCGACGATCGCCGCTTCGCGCGCGTGCTGCTTCGCGTTGAGCACCTCGTGCGGCAGGCCCGCCTGCTTGAGCAGATGCGACAGCAGCTCCGAGTTTTCGATCGACGTCGTGCCGACGAGCACCGGCTGGCCGCGCTCATGGCATTCGCGGATGTCGCGGATCACCGCGTCGTAGCGCTCCTTCGCGGTCTTGTAGATCTGATCCTGCTTGTCGATCCGCTTCGGCGGCCGGTTGGTCGGGATCACGACGGTCTCGAGGCCGTAGATCTCGTTGAACTCGTACGCTTCGGTGTCCGCCGTGCCCGTCATGCCGGCGAGCTTCGCGTACATCCGGAAATAGTTCTGGAACGTGATCGACGCGAGCGTCTGGTTCTCGCTCTGGATCTTCACGTGCTCCTTCGCCTCCACCGCCTGATGCAGGCCGTCGGACCAACGGCGGCCCGGCATCAGGCGGCCCGTGAATTCGTCGACGATGATCACTTCGCCGTTCTGCACGACGTAGTGCTGGTCGCGATGGAACAGCGTATGCGCGCGCAGCGCCGCGTACACGTGGTGCATCAGCGTGATGTTCTGCGGCGCGTAGAGGCTCTCGCCGTCGCCGATCAAGCCCCATTCGGCGAGCATCCGCTCGGCCTTCTCGTGTCCCGACTCGGTCAGGAACACCTGGCGGCCCTTCTCGTCGAGCGTGTAGTCGCCCGGCTTCTCGACGCCCGTGCCGTCCGCCTTCTCCTCGCCGATCTGACGCTCGAGGAGCGGCGGCATCGCGTTCATCCG
Source organism: Burkholderia sp. ABCPW 111 (assembly GCF_000773065.1). Taxonomy (NCBI): domain Bacteria; kingdom Pseudomonadati; phylum Pseudomonadota; class Betaproteobacteria; order Burkholderiales; family Burkholderiaceae; genus Burkholderia; species Burkholderia sp. ABCPW 111. The sequence continues at coordinate 140,972 of NZ_JPWT01000121.1, forward strand.
CACGTACAGCTCGGTGTGATCCTCCGCCTGGCCCGAGATGATGAGCGGCGTACGCGCCTCGTCGATCAGGATCGAGTCCACTTCGTCGACGACCGCGAAGTTCAGCGGCCGCTGCACGCGCGCGTCGGTCTCGTAGACCATGTTGTCGCGCAGGTAGTCGAAGCCGAATTCGTTGTTCGTGCCGTACGTGATGTCGGCCGCGTACGCCGCCTGCTTCTGGTCGTGCTCCATCCCCGACAGGTTGATGCCGACGGACAGCCCGAGGAAGTTGTAGAGCCGGCCCATCCACTCCGCGTCGCGCTGCGCGAGATAGTCGTTGACCGTCACGACGTGCACGCCGCGGCCCGCGAGCGCGTTCAGATACGCGGCGAGCGTCGCGACGAGCGTCTTGCCTTCGCCCGTGCGCATTTCGGCGATCTTGCCGTAGTGCAGCACCATCCCGCCGATCAGCTGCACGTCGAAGTGGCGCATCTTCAGCACGCGGCGGCTCGCTTCGCGGCACACGGCGAACGCGTCGGGCAGGAGTTTGTCGAGCGACTCGCCGGCCGAGATGCGCTGACGAAACTCCCCTGTCTTGCCGCGCAACTGGTCGTCCGTCAGCTTTTCGATCTGCGTTTCGAGCGCATTGATCGCCGCGACGGTCTTTTGGTATTGCTTGACGAGCCGCTGGTTGCGGCTGCCAAAAATTTTCTGAAGAAAACCGGTTGTCATCGGATCGGGTGTGCGTCGGTGCAACGGCCCCGGAGCGGTGAACGCCCTCCCCGGCGCGCCGAGCCTCGGCGGCTTAGCGTAGAAGTGAATTCAAACGTCGAATTTTAGCACGCGCTCCAGGGCGCGCCGGTGTCGGCGGCGGCGGCCGCCATGGGGCGCGCCTCGGCCGGGCGGGAACGCGAAAAGCGACCGCCATCCGACAGTCGGCGGTCGGCGGTCGGCGGTCGGCGGTCGGCGGTCGGCGGTCGGCGGTCGGCGGTCGGCGGTCGGCGGTCGGCGGTCGGCAAACACGATACCCGCGGCCGCCGAACGACATCGCGGTACAATCGGCGCATCGCTCCACCATCCGGTCGCCCGTCATGCGCCCAGCCACGCGGCGCAGCCGACTGCCCTCATGAACCGACCGCCGAAGCAATTATTTCGTCCGAACGACTGGTCGCGGCCGCAAGCGGCCGCCGACGTCCTCAAGCGCACCGACGCGTTCGCCGCGTTGCGCGCGGGCGTCGAGCAGGTCGCGGCGCTGAAGCGGGATCTGGCCGCGTTGCTTCCCGATTATCTGGCGAACCACGTCGAGCCCGGCTTCATCAAGGACGGCGCGCTCACGCTGTTCGCCGCGCACAACGCGCTCGCCGCTCGGCTGCGGCAGGTCGAACCGCGGCTTCTGTCGGAACTACAGGCGCGCGGATGGGCAGCGGCCGCCCTAAAGGTGCGCGTGCGCCCGCAGCCCGCGCCGGAGCCGCCGCGCGTCAAGCAGGCTCGGATGTCGGCGGCCGGCACCGACGCGCTGCGCCAACTCGCCGACACGCTCGAGCCGTCGCCGCTGCAAAGCGCGCTCGCGCGCATGGCCGCACGCCACGCGAAAGCGCCGCGCTGACCGATTCGCGGCGCACGGCCCCCATCCCACGCCCGGCATAAAAACCCCGGAGCCGATTGCCGGCCGCACCGCCGCCGTCCGCGAGCCCCGATGCGCGGCCCATTGACGCATCGCGCGGCGCCTCGCCCATCTCGCGGCAACCCCGCAGCCGCGATCGAGCCGCCCCGAGACGCGCAACGAACGTCCACACGGCCACAAGCGAAACGCCACGAGACACTCGACGCCATGAAAAAAGCGGCCCGCAGGCCGCTTTTTTGCAGTCGCGCGTCCGGGACGCGCTCGCATCGATGCATCACGCGAACGCTGTCTGGGCGTCGAAGCCGAAGCCCGTCGGCGCCGCCTTCGGATCGTCGAACGTGACGATCTCGTAAGCGTCCTCGTGCGCGAGCAGCTCGCGCAGCAGCGCGTTGTTCAGCCCATGGCCCGACTTGTACGCGGTGTATGACGCGAGAAGCGGATGGCCGACCACATACAGATCGCCGATCGCGTCGAGCATCTTGTGCTTCACGAATTCGTCGTCGTAACGCAGCCCGTCGTTGTTCAGAATCCGGTACTCGTCGAGCACGATCGCGTTGTCCATGCTGCCGCCGCGCGCGAGCCCGAGCTCGCGCATCATCTCGACTTCGTGCGCGAAGCCGAACGTGCGCGCGCGCGCGATCTCGCGCACGTACGATGTGTTCGCGAAATCGACCTCGAGCTCCTGGCCCGTCTTGTCGACGGCCGGATGACGGAAGTCGATCGTGAACTTGAGCTTGAAGCCGAAGTACGGATCGAGGCGCGCGAACTTGTCGCCGTCGCGGATCTCGACGGGCTTCGTCACCTTGATGAACTTCTTCGCCGCGTTCTGCTCTTCGATGCCGGCCGACTGGATCAGGAACACGAACGAAGCCGCGCTGCCGTCCATGATCGGAATTTCCTCGGCCGTCACGTCGACGTAGAGGTTGTCGATGCCGAGGCCCGCGCACGCCGACATCAGGTGCTCGACCGTCGACACGCGCGCGCCGTCCTTCTGCAGCACGGACGCAAGCCGCGTATCGCCGATCGACAGCGCCGAAGCCGGAATGTCGACGGGCGTCGGCAGATCGACGCGCGAGAACACGATGCCCGTATCGGGCGCCGCGGGGCGAAGCGTCAGTTCGACCTTGCGGCCCGAGTGCAGGCCGATGCCGACGGTCTTGACGATCGATTTGATGGTGCGCTGCTTCAACATGGTCAAAGTCTTCTTGATTGAAGATATCAATCAGGAGTTTTATTCGATAGGCGAGATTATAACGTAAATCCCCATTTCGCGTCGTGATGATCGACGTTTCAAAGTGTTTCGACGCATTACCCTGCGCAAATGCGAGACGGGCCGACGCCCGGAACGGAGGCGTTCCCGGTCGTCGGCCCGTGTTACAACCGCGTGTCGGGCGCGTCGCGGCGTTGCCGAAAGACAACGCCGCACGCGCCTTTCAACGCGTCAAACTCGCCAGCACGCTGGCCGCATCGCTCACTTCGAACTTGCCCGGCGCTTCGACGAAGAGCGTCTTGACCACGCCGTCGTCGACCACCATCGCATAGCGCCGGGAACGAATTCCCATGCCACGCGCGGACAAGTCCTGCGTCAGTCCCAGTGCATGAGTGAAAGCCGCGCTGCCGTCCGCCATCATGCGCACCTTGCCCGCGGTGTGCAGATCGCGTCCCCAAGCGCCCATCACGAATGCGTCGTTGACGGCAACGCACCAGATCTCATCGACGCCCGCCGAGCGCAACGGCTCGGCATGCGCGACGTAGCCCGGCACATGCTGCGCCGAGCAGGTCGGCGTGAACGCGCCCGGCAATCCGAAGATCACCACGCGCTTGCCCGCCGCCTGCTCGCGCACGCCAAAGGCGTTCGGCCCCAGCGTGCAGCCCGCGCGCGCGTCGTCGAGATACTCGAAGAGTTGCGTGTCGGGCAGCGTGTCGCCCACTTGAATCATGCCTGGTCCTTCATAGCGATACGATCGTTCGCAACAGACGACACGGCCCAGCCCGGCCTCGCACAAGCGAAGCGGGCGACTTTCCCGGCCCGGCGTCGCGAGCGACGCGGCCTGTCGTCAGCCGTTTCATCCGTCACGTCGGCTCGTGCCGCGCCAAACCGCGCGGCGCGAAGCCTCGCGCGTCAGTCGGCCTGCTTGCGCAGGAATGCCGGAATGTCGTACGTGTCGACACCCTTCTCCTGCAGCGCCTGCACGTGCGACGCAGCCGTCTCGCGCGAATTGCGCCACACGGCCGGCGTGTCGAACGCGCCGTAGTCGCTCGTGCTCACGTGATGCGAAGCCGCGTAGCCGTGCGACGCCGCGTTGACCGGCTGGTTGTCCGTACCCGTGCGCAGAAGCGTCATCGGTGCGGACTGCTGCTTCTTCGCCGCGCGGCCGAGGCCCGTCGCGACGACCGTCACGCGCAGCGCGTCGCCCATCGCGTCGTCGTACACCGCGCCGAAGATCACGGTCGCGTCGTCGGCCGCGTAGCTCTTGATCGTGTTCATCACTTCGCGCGTTTCCGACAGACGCAGCGAGCGGCTCGACGTGATGTTGACGAGCACGCCGCGCGCGCCCGACAGATCGACGCCTTCGAGCAGCGGGCTCGCGACCGCCTGCTCGGCCGCAAGACGCGCGCGATCGACGCCGGCGACCGTCGCCGTGCCCATCATCGCCTTGCCCTGCTCGCCCATCACCGTCTTCACGTCTTCGAAGTCGACGTTCACGAGGCCGTCGACGTTGATGATCTCGGCAATGCCCGCGACCGCGTTGTTGAGCACGTCGTCAGCACACTGGAAGCACTTGTCCATCTCGGCGTCGTCGCCCATCACCTCGAACAGCTTGTCGTTCAGAACGACGATCAGCGAGTCGACGTGATCCTCCAGTTGCTGCGAACCTGCTTCCGCGACGCGCATCCGCTTGCCGCCTTCGAATTCGAACGGCTTGCTGACGACGCCGACGGTCAGAATGCCCATCTCCTTCGCGATCTGCGCGACGACGGGCGCCGCGCCCGTGCCGGTGCCGCCGCCCATGCCGGCCGTGATGAACACCATGTGCGCGCCGCGCAGCGCGTCGGCGATCCGCTCGCGCGCTTCCTCGGCCGCCGCACGGCCCATCTCCGGCTTCGCGCCGGCGCCGAGGCCGGTGTTGCCGAGCTGGATCACGGACGGTGCACGCGAGCGCGACAGCGCCTGCGCGTCGGTGTTCATCACGACGAAATCGACGCCCTGAACACCCTTGTTGATCATGTGCTGCACCGCGTTGCCACCTGCGCCGCCGACGCCGATCACCTTGATGATCGTGCCGTTGGTTTCGGTTTCCAGCATTTCGAATTCCATTATTGCCTCCGTCAAGAAAAGAACCGCTACTCGGCCGTTATTCGGCGGAAGATCGGGCAACCCTCCGTCGCGCGCCGGCCGCCGGCACCGGCGCGAATGTCGAAATCGTCAGAAGTTGCTGAGGAACCACTCCTTCATCCGCGAGAAGATCTGCCCCGCGGAACCGGATTGCACGGCGACCTTGCGCCCGCGCATCCGTTGAGCGCTGCCCTCGACGAGAAGACCCATCGCCGTCGAATAGCGCGGATTGCGCACGACGTCCGAGAGCCCGCCCGCGTATTCCGGCGCGCCGATGCGCACCGGCTTCAGAAAAATGTCTTCGCCCAGCTCGACCATGCCGGGCATCATCGCAGCCCCGCCCGTGAGCACGACACCGGAACTGAGTAACTCTTCGTAACCGGACTCGCGCACGACCTGCTGCACGAGCGAGAACAGCTCTTCGACGCGCGGCTCGACGACGGCCGCGAGCGCCTGTCGCGACAGCGTGCGCGGGCCGCGTTCGCCCAGGCCAGGCACCTCCACCATCTCGTCCGGATCGGCGAGCGCCTGCTTCGCGATCCCGTAGCCGACCTTGATGTCTTCCGCATCGGGCGTCGGCGTGCGCAGCGCCATCGCGATGTCGCTCGTGATCTGGTCGCCCGCGATCGGAATCACCGCCGTGTGGCGGATCGCGCCTTCCGCGAAGATCGCGATGTCGGTCGTGCCGCCGCCGATGTCGACGAGCACGACGCCGAGATCCTTCTCGTCTTCCGTCAGCACCGCGAGCGACGACGCGAGCGGCTGCAGGATCAGGTCGTTCACTTCGAGCCCGCAGCGGCGCACGCACTTCACGATGTTCTGCGCGGCGCTCACCGCGCCCGTCACGATGTGCACTTTCACCTCGAGGCGGATGCCGCTCATGCCGATCGGCTCGCGCACGTCCTCCTGGCCGTCGATGATGAATTCCTGCGTGAGGATGTGCAGCACCTGCTGGTCGGTCGGGATGTTGATCGCCTTCGCGGTTTCGATCACGCGCGCGACGTCGGTCTGCGTGACTTCCTTTTCCTTGATCGCGACCATCCCGCTCGAGTTGAAGCTGCGGATGTGGCTGCCGGCGATGCCCGTGAAGACGTTGGTGATCTTGCAGTCGGCCATCAGCTCGGCTTCCTCGAGCGCGCGCTGAATCGATTGGACGGTGGCCTCGATGTTCACCACCACGCCTTTCTTCAGCCCCTTCGACTCGCTCTGGCCGAGGCCGATGACCTCATAGTGGCCCTCGCCCTTCAGCTCCGCGACGACGGCCACCACCTTCGACGTGCCGATGTCGAGGGCAACCAGCAGATCCTTGTAGTCTTTGCTCATAGAGTGCTCTTGCGTGTGATGTCGTGTTACTTCTTGCCCTTGTCGGTGTCGGTCAGGAACCGCATGCCCGCCGCGCGGATCGCGAATCCGTTCGGATAGCGCAGATCCGCGTACTCGATGTCGCTGCCCCAGCGCTGCGTGACGGACGGCCACGCGGCGACGAGGCGCTGAACGCGGTCGGGCAGCGAATCGCCGTTGCGCTCCCGGCCGAGCTCGACCTGCATGCCGTTCGACAGCTTCACCGTCCATGCGTAGCGCGGCGACAGCGTCACTTCCTCCGGCGTCGCGCGGATCGGCGCAAACCATTTCGCGAAATCGCGATAGCGCGCGACGACTTCCTTCGCGCTGCCTTCGGGGCCGTCGAACGACGGCAGTTCCTCGTCGAGCTCGCCCTGATTCGCGGTGAAGAGCTCGCCGTCGACACTCACGAGCTGGTCGTTGCCCCAGGTCCCGAGCGGCTTGTATTCCTCGAGCGTCACGGCGAGCGCGTTCGGCCACACCCGGCGCACGCTCGCGTGGCGCACCCACGGCATCTGCTCGAACGCGACCCGCGCGGTATCGAGATCGACGGTGAAGAAGTTGCCCTTCAGCCGCCCGACGACGCCCGCGCGCACGATCGGCGCGTTGATGTGCTCGGTGTCGCCGTCGATCCGGATTTCGCGCAGTGCGAATGCCGGGCGCTGGATCAGCCAGTAGCAGCCGGCCGCCGCCAACACGAGCAGCAGCAGCGCGTACAACGCGCTGGCGGCAAGGTTGAGTTGGCGAACGTTATTCCACATGGTTCAAGTCCGGTCCTGCATCAATCGAGCGTGAGCGAAAGCACCTTCACCACCAGCTCCGAGTAGCTGATGCCGACCGCGCGCGCCGCCTTCGGCGGCAGCGAGTGATCGGTCATCCCCGGCGCGGTGTTCACTTCCAGGAAATACGGGTTGCCCGCGGCGTCGAGCATGAAGTCCGCGCGGCCCCAGTCCGTGCAGCCGAGCACGTCGAACGCGCGGCGCGCGAGGCGCTTGAACTGCGCTTCCTGCGCGGCGTCGAGGCCGCACGGAATCAGGTATTGCGTGTCGTTCGCGATGTACTTCGCGTGATAGTCGTAGAACTCGCCCGCGGGCACGATCTTGATGAGCGGCAGATCGAGATCCGCGGCGATGCACGCGGTGTACTCGCCGCCGCCTTCGATGCTCTTCTCGACGATCACGATCTTGTCGTGCTTCGCCGCTTCTTCCAGTGCGGCGGGCAACGCATCGGCGCTTTTCACCTTTTCGACCGCGACGCTCGATCCCTCGCTCGCCGGCTTCACGAAGAGCGGCACGCCGAGCTTCGCGACGATGTCCTGCGCGCGCGCCGCGTAATCGTCGCCGCGCAGCACCGTCTCGAACGGCGGCGTCGGGATGCCCGTCTGCTGCCAGACGAGCTTCGTGCGGAACTTGTCGAGCCCGAGCGCCGAGCCGAGCACGCCGCTGCCCGTGTAGCGGATGCCGTAGAAATCGAGCGCGCCCTGGATCTGGCCGTTCTCGCCGTAGCCGCCGTGCAGCGCGTTGAACGCGCGCTCGAAGCCTTCGTCCTTGAGCGCCGCGAGCGGCCGCTCCGCCGGATCGAACGGATGCGCGTCGATGCCCGCGTCGCGCAAGCCCTGCAGCACCAGCCGGCCGGAGTTCAGCGACACCTCGCGCTCGGCGGATTCCCCGCCGAGCAGCACCGCCACCTTGCCGAAACGTTTCGGATCGATCCCGCTCATGTCATCCCTTCTGTTGCGTGTCTTGCGCGAGCTTGCCCGGCACCCCGCCGATCGAGCCCGCACCCATCGTGATCACCACGTCGCCCGCGAGCGCGACCTTCGCGAGCGCGTCCGGCACCTCGTCGACCGTCGCGACGAACACCGGATCGACCTTGCCCGCCGCGCGCAGCGCGCGCGACAGCGCCTCGCCGTTCGCGGTCGCGATCGGCGCCTCGCCCGCCGCGTACACCTCGGTCAGCACGAGCGCGTCGACGGTCGACAGCACGTTGACGAAATCGTCGAAGCAGTCGCGCGTGCGCGTATAGCGATGCGGCTGGAACGCGAGCACGAGCCGGCGGCCCGGGAACGCGCCGCGCGCGGCCGCGATCGTCGCCGCCATCTCGACCGGATGGTGGCCGTAGTCGTCGATCAGCGTGTACGCGCCGCCGCCCGCGACCGCGATCTCGCCGTAGCGCTGGAAGCGCCGGCCGACGCCGTTGAATTCCTCGAGCGCCTGCTGGATCGCCGCATCGGCCACGTCGAGATCGGTCGCGATCGCGATCGCGGCGAGCGCGTTCTGCACGTTGTGCAGGCCGGGCATGTTCAGCACGACGGGCAGCGGCTCGCGCCCTTCGCGCAGCACCGTGAAGTGCATCCGGCCGTCGCGCGCCTCGACGTTCTCCGCGCGCACCTGCGCATCCGCCGCGAAGCCGTAGCGCACGACGGGCTTCGAGATCAGCGGCACGATCTGCCGCACGTTCGCGTCGTCGATGCACACGACCGCGCTGCCGTAGAACGGCAGCCGCTGCGTGAATTCGATGAACGCCTGCTTGAGCCGCGCGAAGTCGTGGCCGTAGGTATCCATGTGATCGGCGTCGATGTTCGTGATGACCTCGATCACCGGATACAGGTTCAGGAACGACGCGTCCGATTCGTCGGCTTCCGCGACGATGAAGTCGCCCGTGCCGAGCCGCGCGTTCGCGCCGGCGCTCGTGAGGCGCCCGCCGATCACGAACGTCGGATCGAGCCCGCCTGCCGCGAGCACGCTCGCGACGAGGCTCGTCGTCGTGGTCTTGCCGTGCGTGCCGGCGATCGCGATCCCCTGCTTCAGGCGCATCAGCTCCGCGAGCATCACCGCGCGCGGCACGATCGGCACACGCAAATGGCGAGCGGCGAGCACTTCGGGGTTGTCCGAGCGCACCGCGGTCGACACGACCACCGCGTTCGCGCCTTCGATGTTCGCCGCATCGTGGCCGATCGACACGCGCGCGCCGAGCGCCTCGAGGCGTTCGGTCACCGCGTTGCGCGCGAGATCGGAGCCGCTCACCTGATAGCCCAGGTTCACGAGCACTTCGGCGATGCCGCTCATGCCCGCGCCGCCGATCCCGACGAAATGAATGTGTTTGACGATGTGTTTCATTGCTTTCCTTCCAGGTTCGCGCCCGCCACCGCCGCGCACACGCGCGCGACTTCGTCGGTGGCGTCCGGCTTCGCGAGCGAGCGCGAACGTTCGGCCATCGCCGCGAGCGATTCCCGCGACTGGCCGCGCAACCAGTCGGCGAGCAGCTCGGCCGACAGGTCGCGTTGTTGCACGAGCACCGCCGCACCTTGCTCGGCAAGGAACTCGGCGTTGGTCGTCTGATGATCGTCGACCGCGTGCGGGAACGGCACGAACAGCGCCGCCACCCCGACCGCCGCGATCTCCGCGACCGTCATCGCGCCCGAGCGGCAGATCACGAGATCCGCATTCGCGTAGGCGGACGCCATGTCGTCGATGAACGGCACGAGCGCGACGTCGCTGCCGCACGCGAGGCCCGCGGTTTCGTAGTTCTCCTTCAGCGTATCGATGTGCTTCGCGCCCGCCTGATGCACGACTTGCGGCCGCTCGTTCGGCGCGAGGAGCGCGAGCGCGCGCGGCACGACTTCGTTCAGCGCGGCCGCGCCCAGGCTGCCGCCGACGACGAGCAGCTTCAGTTTCCCGCTGCGCGCCGCGTAGCGCGCCTGGGGCGGTTCCGTGCGCGCAAGTTCCGCGCGAATCGGGTTGCCCGTCCATTCGGCGCCCGGCAGCGCGCCCGGAAACGCGACAAGCACGCGCTTCGCGAGCTTCGCGAGCACCTTGTTCGTCAGGCCCGCGATCGAATTCTGTTCGTGCAGCACGAGCGGACGGCCCGTCAGCACGGTCATCAGCCCCGCCGGGAACGTGATGTAGCCGCCCATGCCGAGCACGACGTCGGGCTTCACGCGGCGCAGCGCCTGCAGGCTCTGCGCGCACGCGCGCAGCAGATTGAGCGGCAGCGCGAGCTTCGTCTTCAGGCCCTTGCCGCGCAGCCCGCCGAAGCGCACATACTCCATCGGGATGCCGTGCTTCGGCACGAGCGTCGCTTCCATGCCGGCCGGATTGCCGAGCCACACGACGCGCCAGCCCTGCGCCTCCATCCGATGCGCGACCGCGAGCCCCGGGAACACGTGGCCCCCGGTGCCGCCGGCCATCACCATCAGCGTGCGCCGAGAGGTCATACCTTGCCTCCGCGCATCAGCACCCGATTTTCATAATCGACGCGCAGCAATACCGCGAGCGCGACGCAGTTGAGCAGAATGCCCGAGCCGCCGTAGCTCACGAGCGGCAGCGTGAGCCCCTTGGTCGGCAAAAGGCCGAGATTCACGCCCATGTTGATGAACGCCTGCGCGCCGAACCAGATGCCGACGCCCTTCGCCATCAACCCTGCGAACGTGCGATCGAGCGCGAGCGCCTGGCGGCCGATCTCGAATGCGCGGCGCACGATCCAGTAGAACAGCAGGATCACGACGAGCACGCCGACGAAGCCGAGCTCCTCGCCGATCACCGCCAGAATGAAGTCGGTGTGCGCTTCCGGCAGGTAGTTGAGCTTTTCGACGCTGCCGCCCAGGCCGACGCCGAACCATTCGCCGCGCCCGAACGCGATCAGCGAATGCGTGAGCTGATACGCCTTGCCTTGCGCGTAGCGCTCGTCCCACGGATCGAGGTACGCGAAAATCCGCTCGCGCCGCCACGGCGACAGCCACACGAGCATCGTGAAGGTGCCGACCGCCGTCGCGACAAGGCCGCCGAACAGCTTGCCGTTCACGCCGCCGAGGAACAGCACGCCCATCGCGATCGCGGCGATCACCATGAACGCGCCCATGTCCGGCTCGAGCAGCAGCAGCGCGCCGACGAGGCCGACCGCGCACGCCATCGGCAGGAAGCCCTTCGCGAAGCTCTGCATGTACTCCTGCTTGCGCACCGTGTAGTTCGCCGCGTAGATCGTCACCGCGAGCTTCATGATTTCCGACGGCTGCATGTTCGTGATGCCGAGCGGAATCCAGCGGCGCGCGCCGTTCACGCCCTTGCCGACGTGCGGAATCAGCACGATCACGAGGCCGACGAGCGCGATCAGGAAGAGATGCGGCGCGTACTTGTCCCATGTCGACACCGGCACGCGGAACGCGATCACCGCCGCGACGAACGCGACGACGAGCGACACGCAGTGGCGCAGCAGGAACGCGTAATCGTGATACGACGCGTATTTCGGCGAATCCGGCATCGCGATCGACGCCGAATACACCATCACGACGCCAAGGCCGAGGAGCGCGATCGACACCCATAGCAACGAGTAATCGAAATCGAGCATCCGCGAGCGGGTCGGGCGCGCGCCGTTGACGACGCTCGCGAGCCCGCCCGCCGCCGCGCGCGCGCCCGAGGCCGCCCGCGCGGCGGTGCGCGGCGCGCCGCCGCCGCCCGCGTCGCGCGTGCCGTTGAAGCGGGAAACGAGGCGATCGGACCAGCTCATAGCGTCGTTCCTTTTTCCAAGGCGATGTCTTCCACCGCGCCGTGGAACACCTCGGCCCGATGCGCGTAATTCCGGAACATGTCGAGGCTCGCGCACGCGGGCGACAGCAGCACCGCGTCGCCCGGCTGCGCGAGCGCGCTCGCCGCGCGCACCGCGGCGTCGAGCGTCGCGTGATCGGCAAGCGGCACGCCTGTATCGGCGAGTGCCGCGCGAAGCGCGGGCGCGTCGCGACCGATCAGCATCACCGCCCGGCACCACCGCTCGACGGGCGCCGCGAGCGGCTCGAAATCCTGGCCCTTGCCGTCGCCGCCCGCGATCAGCACCGCGCGCTGCGCGAGGCCGTCGAGCGCCGCGACCGTCGCGCCGACGTTCGTGCCCTTGCTGTCGTCGACGTAATCGACGCCGTCGAGCGTCGCGATCACTTCGACGCGGTGCGGCTCGCCGCGGTATTCGCGCAGGCCGTGCAAAAGCGGCGCGGCCGGCAGGTCGATCGCGCGCGCAAGCGCGTATGCGGCGAGCGCGTTCGCCGCGTTGTGCAGCCCGCGGATGCGCAACGCGTCGGCGGGCATCAGGCGCTTCAGCGCGATGTCGGGCGGGTTCGCCGCTTCCTGCTTGCGGCGGCGCGACGGCGCGGCGGGCGCATCGGCCGCGTCGCGATCGACCGCCTCGACGAGCCAGGCGATCCCGTTCTCGCGCAGCAGCCCGTAATCGCCGTCGGCGGCCGGCTCGTTCAGGCCGAACGTGATCGCGCGCGGCGCGTCGGCCGCCGCCGCGAGCGGCGCGAACTTCATCACTTCGGCGTCGTCGCGGTTGAGCACGCGCGCCGTGCGCGGCCCGAAGATCCGCCCTTTCGCGGCCGCGTACGCGGCGAAGCCGCCGTGCCAGTCGAGGTGGTCCTGCGTGATGTTGAGGATCGTCGCGGCGTCGGGCGCGAACGTGTGCGCGGTTTCGAGCTGGAAGCTCGACAGCTCGAGCACCCACACGTCCGGCAGCGCGGCCGCGTCGATCGCCTCGGTCAGCTTGTCGAGCATCGCCGGGCTGATGTTGCCCGCAACCGCGACCTTCTTGCCCGCGCGCTCGCACAACAGGCCCGCGAGGCTCGTCGTCGTGGTCTTGCCGTTCGTGCCGGTGATCGCGATCACCTTCGGCGCGTAACCGTTCGCGCCGAGCGTGCCGAGCGCCTGCGCGAAGAATTCGAGCTCGCCCCACACGGGAATGCCCCGCTCGCGCGCGGCGGCGAGAAGCGGCGCGAGATCGCCGGCGAGCGGCGACAGCCCGGGGCTCAGCGCGACGAGCTCGATCCCGCCGTCGATGAGCGCCGGCGAAAACGCGCCGCCGACAAATTCGGCGTCGATCCCGGCGGCCGTCAACGCGGCAAGGTTGGGCGGCGCCTCGCGCGTATCGGCGACGCGCAGCCGGCACCCATGCCTCGCGCACCACCGCGCGATCGCGAGGCCCGATTCGCCGAGCCCCAGCACGAGCACCATCGGCCGCCGCCGATCTCCGAACATCTCGCCAAACATCCTTACCTTCCCTTTACCGCAGCTTGAGGGTGGACAAACCGAACAGGCACAACATCAACGTGATGATCCAGAAGCGCACCACCACTTGCGTTTCCTTCCAGCCCGACAACTCGAAATGGTGATGCAGCGGCGCCATCTTGAAGATGCGCCGCCCCTCGCCGTAACGCTTTTTCGTGTACTTGAACCACGTGACCTGCAGCATCACGGACAGCGTCTCCGCGACGAAGATGCCGCCCATGATGAACAGCACGATTTCCTGCCGGACGATCACGGCGACCGTGCCGAGCGCGCCGCCCAACGCGAGCGCGCCGACGTCGCCCATGAACACCTGCGCCGGGTGCGTGTTGTACCAAAGGAACGCGAGCCCGGCGCCGCCCATCGCCGAGCAGAAGATCAGCAGCTCGCCCGCGCCCGGAATATGCGGAAACAGCAGATATTTCGAATAGACGGCGCTGCCCATCACGTACGCGAACACGCCGAGCGACGCGCCGACGAGCACCACCGGCATGATCACGAGGCCGTCGAGCCCGTCGGTCAGGTTCACCGCGTTGCTCGCGCCGACGATCACGAAATAGGTGAGCGCGATGAAGCCCCAGACGCCGAGCGGATAGCTGATCGACTTCAGGAACGGCAACATCAGGTCGGCGCGCGCGGGCAGCCCCATCGACAAGCCGCTCCGCACCCACGCCATGAACAGGTCGAACACGCGCACATTGCTCGCCTCGGACACGCTGAACGCGAGATAGACGGCCGCGAACAGGCCGATCACCGATTGCCAGAAATACTTTTCGCGCGACGACATGCCGCGCGGGTCCTTGTAGACGACCTTGCGATAATCGTCGACCCAGCCGATCACGCCGAAGCCGAACGTGACGAGCATCACGATCCAGATGAAGCGGTTCGTCAGATCGCCCCAGAGCAACGTCGCGACCGCGATGCCGATCAGGATCAGCACGCCGCCCATCGTCGGCGTGCCGGATTTCACGAGGTGCGTCTGCGGGCCGTCCTTGCGCACCGCCTGGCCGACCTTCATCTGCGTGAGCTTGCGAATCACCCACGGGCCGCAGACGAGACCGATCACGAGCGCCGTGATGGTGGCCATCACCGCCCGGAACGTCAGATACGTGAACAAGCGCAAAAAGCTTGCGTCACCTTGCAGCCATTGCGCCAACGCCAGCAGCATGCTTACTTCCTTCCTCAGTGTGCGCCGGGCGCTGCGCCCGGCGCGGTTTCGTTCGCGAGCGCGCCGACGACGCGCTCCATCTTCATGAACCGCGAGCCCTTCACGAGGAGCGTCGCGTGCGCGCCGAAGCTCGCGGCGAGCAGCGCGGCGGTCAGCGCCGCCGCGTCGTCGAAGTGGCGCGCGGCCCCGCCGTACGCCTCGCACGCGGGCAGCGTGGCCGCGCCGAGCGCGAAAAGCGCGTCGATCCCGCGCTCGCGCGCATAGCCGCCGATCTCGCGATGAAACGCCGGCCCATCGTCGCCGACTTCGCCCATCTCGCCGATCACGAGCACGCGCGGCGCCGATTGCGCGGCGAGCACGTCGATCGCGGCGCGCATCGAATCGGGGTTCGCGTTGTAGGTGTCGTCGATCACCGTCGCGCCCGCGAGCGAGCCGATGGTCGCGCGCGTCACCTGCAGCCGCCCCTTCACGGGCACGAACGCCTCGAGCCCCGCTTTGATCGCCGCGGGCGGCACGCCGGCCGCGAGCGCCGCCGCCGCCGCGGCGAGCGCGTTGCGCGCGTTGTGCTCGCCGAGCGCGTTGAGCTGCACGTCGACGCGGCCGCCGGGCGTCGCGATCGCGAGCCGGCTGCCGTCGAGCGCGCCCGTCACCGCGGCGGGCGTGTCGCGCCCGGCGCCGTGCAGCGCGAAGTCGACGATCCGGTTGCCGGTCGCCGCGACGCGCCAGATGCCCGCGTACGCGTCGTCGGCCGGAAACACCGCGACGCCGTCCGGGCCGAGTGCGTGGATGACGGCCGCGTGCTCGAGCGCGACCGCCTCGACCGTCGCCATGAATTCCTGATGCTCGCGCTGCGCGTTGTTCACGAGCGCGACCGTCGGCGCGGCAATGCGCGCGAGCGTCTCCGTCTCGCCCGGATGATTCATCCCAAGCTCGACGACCGCGAGCCGGTGCGCGGCGGTGAGGCGCAGCAGCGTGAGCGGCAGGCCGACGTCGTTGTTGAAGTTGCCCGAGGTCGCAAGGCGCGCGTCATCGCCAACCGCCGCCGCGAAGATCGACGCGATCATCTCCTTCACGGTCGTCTTGCCGTTGCTGCCCGTGACCGCGACGAGCGGCATCGAAAAGCGCATCCGCCAACCGTGCGCGAGCGCGCCGAGCGCGGCGCGCGTATCGGCAACCTTCAGCGCGGGCAGGTTCCATTCGGCCGGGCTGCGCGATACGATCGCGGCGCTCGCGCCGCGCGCGGCCACGTCGCCGACGAAATCGTGCGCGTCGAAGCGCTCGCCCTTCAGCGCGACGAACAGATCGCCCGGCCCCGCCGTGCGGCTGTCCGTCGACACCCGCTCGAACGACGCGCGCTCGTCGCCGAGCACCGTCGCGCCGGGAATCATCGCCGCGGCTTCGCGCAAGGTCAGCATCGTCATTCGCCGCCTCCGCGAGTCTGCGTCGTGCGCGCGGCGAGCGCGAGGCGCGCATGATCCTGATCGGAGAACGTGCGCTTCTTGCCCATGATTTCCTGCGTCGCCTCGTGCCCCTTGCCGGCCAGCAGCACGACGTCCTCGCGCGCGGCGCCGCGCACCGCCTGCAGGATCGCGCTCGCGCGGTCCTCGATGCGGCGCGCCTTCGCGGCGTCCTGCATGCCGGCGGCGATCTGGTCGATGATCGTCTGCGGATTCTCGCTGCGCGGGTTGTCGCTCGTCACGACGACCTTGTCCGCGAGCCGCTCGGCGATCGCGCCCATCAGCGGGCGCTTGGTCGCGTCGCGGTCGCCGCCGCAGCCGAACATGCAGACGAGCTCGCCGCCGCGCGCTTGCGCGATCGGGCGCAGCGCGTCGAGCGTCTTCTCGAGCGCGTCCGGCGTGTGCGCGTAGTCGACGACGACGAGTGGCTCGTCGTTCTGAAGCCGCCCGCCGAGCCGCTGCATCCGCCCGTTGACCGATTCGAGCTTCTGGATTTCCGCGAGCGCCGCGTCGAGCGGCACGTCGGCCACGAGCAGCGTGCCGAGCACCGCGAGCAGATTGCTCACGTTGAACGCGCCGAGCGTGCCGACCTCGACGTCCGCTTCGCCCCACGACGAGCTCAGATGAAATGCGGTGCCCGTCGCGGTCGCGCGCACGTTCGTCGCGACGAGCTCGCGATCGGCGTCCGCCGCTCGCGGCCGCGCGCCGATCCCGTACGCGATCGTCCGCACGCGGCCGGCGAGATTCGCGAGCAGGCGGCGGCCGGCCGGATCGTCGCGATTGACGATCGCGACGCGCAGCCCGCGCCACGCGAAGAGCTTCGTCTTCGCCGCCTCGTAAGCCTCGAACGTGCGGTGGTAATCGAGGTGATCCTGCGTCAGGTTCGTGAACACCGCGACGTCGAACGCGGTGCCGTTCACGCGCCCCTGGTGCAGCGCGTGCGACGACACTTCCATCGCAATGGCCTGCGCGCCCGCGCCGCGCAGCTGCGCGAGGCTGCGCTGCAGTTGCGGCGCGTCCGGCGTCGTGAAGCCCGTGTGCACGAGCTGTCCGGGCATCCCGCTGCCGAGCGTGCCGATCACCGCGCACGGCTCGCGCAACGCGGTGAGCGCGGTCGCGATCCATTGCGTGCACGACGTCTTGCCGTTCGTGCCCGTCACGCCGACCGTGAACAGCGCATCGCTCGGATCGCCGTACCAGCCGCTCGCGATGTCGCCCGCGAGCTCGTCGAGCGCGGGCACGGCGAGCGACGTCGCGGGGTCGAGACCTTCGGCCGAGAACCCTTCCGGCTGATACAGCACGGCCGCCGCGCCGCGCGCGAGCGCGTCGGCAATGAACGGACGATTGTCCGCGCCGTCGACCGCATAGGCGACGAATATGTCGCCTGCTTGCAGGCTGCGCGTGTCGGCATGCAATTGCGCGCCGGACGCGGCATGCGCGCGCAGCCACGCGAGCGCGGCTGCGATCTGTTGGTGCGCCGGATGAGAACTGCGCGCGGCGCTCATCGAACTACTCCAGGACGGTTGTGTGTCGTGCTCGACACGATCATGTGCTTCGCCGGCGCGTTCGCGGCCAGCTTCTGCGGGGCGGCTGAGTTCGCCATATCGTCCGACACGACAAGCTGCTTGACCGGCATGTTGGGCGGCACGTTCAGCGCGCGCAGCGTGTCGCCGACGATCGCGGAGAACACGGGGCCTGACACCTGGCCGCCGAAGTGGCCGCCCATCGTAGGCTCGTCGACCGACACCGCGACGACGATGCGCGGATTCGGCATCGGCGCCATCCCGACGAACGACGCACGATACTTCTTGTGATCATAGCCGCGGCCGACCTGCTTGTAAGCGGTGCCGCTCTTGCCGCCGACGCGGTAGCCCGGCACCGCCGCGTTCGGCGACGTGCCCTGCGGCGACACGACGGATTCGAGCATCGTGCGCACTTCGCGCGCGGTCGTCGGCGAGAAGATGCGCGGCCCGGTCGCCGGCTGCGCGTCGCTCGTCTTGAAGATCGTAACGGGCATCAGCTCGCCGTCGTGCGCGATCGCGGTGTACGCGCGCGCGAGCTGGAACAGCGACACCGACAGGCCGTAGCCGTACGACATCGTCGCCTGCTCGATCCGCCGCCAGTTCTTCCACGGACGCAGCCGGCCCGCCGCCGCGCCGGGGAACCCGACCTTCGGCGCCTGCCCGAGCCCGATGCCCGCATACATATTCCACATTTCCTCGGGCTTCATCGTCATCGCGATCTTCGTCGCGCCGATGTTGCTCGATTTCTGGATCACGCCGCCCACCGTCAGCGTGCCGAAACCCGAATCGTCGGTGATCGGCGCGCCGTCGAGCACGAAGTGGCCGTTGCCCGTGTCGACGAGCGTGTTCGGCGTCACGCGATGCAGATCGAGCGCGAGCGACACCGTGAACGGCTTCATGATCGAGCCCGGCTCGAACACGTCGGTCAGCACGCGGTTGCGCAACTGCTCGCCCGTCAGGTGCGAGCGATCGTTCGGGTTGTACGTCGGATAATTGACGAGCGACAGCACCTCGCCCGTCTGCACGTCGATCACCATCGCCGCGCCCGCCTTCGCGTGAAACTTCTCGACGGCCGCCTTCAGATTCGTATACGTGATGTACTGGATCTTGCTGTCGATCGACAGATCGACGTCGTCGCCGTTGTGCGGCGGCACCTGCGCGTCGACGTCCTCGACGATGTGCCCGACGCGGTCCTTGATCACGTGGCGGCTGCCCGGCGTGCCGACGAGCATCTTCTGGTCGGCGAGCTCGACGCCCTCCTGCCCTTCGTCCTCGACGTTCGTGAAGCCGATCAGGTGCGCGGTGATCTCGCCTTCCGGATAGAAGCGCTTGTACTCGGCACGCTGATAGATGCCGGGAATGTCGAGCTTCGCGACCTGGTCGGCGACGTCGAGCGGCACCTGGCGCTTCACGTAGACGAAAGTCTTGTCCTCCGACAGCTTCGTCTTCAGCTCCTTCGCCGTCATCCCGAGCAGCTTGCCGAGCGCGTCGAGCTTGTCCGCGCCGAGATCGTCGGGCACGTCGGCGGGAATCGCCCAGATCGCGCGCACGGGCAGGCTCGTCGCCAGCACGAGGCCGTTGCGATCGAGGATCTTGCCGCGCGTCGCCGGCAATTCGAGCGTGCGCTGATAGCGGCTTTCGCCCTGTTTCTGATAGAACGCGTTGCCGGGCCCCTGAATCCAGAACGCGCGGATCGCGAGCGCGACGAACGCCATGAACAGCATGAACACGACGAGCTTCGAGCGCCACATCGGCAGATGGACCGACAGCACCGGGCTCGATGCGAACTTCACGCCTTGCGTGCGCTTCGACGCGGGCTTCATCGCGCGCCCCCCTGCGACGCGGCGGACGCCGGCAGCGGCGCGTCGACGGCCTTCGCCGCGCCGGGCGCGAGCGTCAGGTACTGCGTGCGCCCCGTCGTGATCGACTGCATCTTCAGCGAGCTCGTCGCGAGCTGCTCGATGCGCGACGTCTTCGACAGCGCGCTCTGCTGATACTGAAGCTGCGCGTAGTCCTGCTGAAGCTGATGCTCCTGCGATTGCGCGCGCTGCAATTGAATGAAGATCTGCCGCTGCTGGTTGGTCGAATTGACGACCGACAGCGCGCATCCCATCACGATGATCAGCAGGAAGATGTTGAGGCGGCTCATGGCGCGACGCGCTCCGCGATGCGCATCACCGCCGAACGGGCACGCGGATTGGCCACGACTTCCGCGTCGCTCGGAAACTTCCGGCCGAGCAGCTTGAGCGGCGGGCTGGGCAGATCGACGGCGCGGATCGGCAGGCGGCGGTCGACCGCAGGCGCGCTGGCGTGCGTCTGCATGAATCGCTTGACGATCCGGTCCTCGAGCGAATGAAAGCTGATGACCACCAGCCGCCCCCCTTGCTCCAACAACGACAGTGCTGCCTCTAGAACGACTTGCAGGTCCGCAAGCTCTTGATTGACGTGAATCCGTATAGCTTGAAAGGTGCGGGTTGCCGGGTCCTTGCCCTTCTCACGGGTCTTGACGACGTGACCCACGATTTCGGCAAGCTCGCCCGTGCTGTCGAGAGGCCCGAGACGGCCGGACTCTGCCCGGCGAGCAACAATCGCCTTTGCAATCTGAAAAGCAAACCGTTCTTCCCCATAATCTCGTATCACCTCCGTCAATTCCTGCACCGACGCCCGCGCGAGCCACTCGGCCGCCGACTCGCCGCGCGTCGGGTCCATCCGCATGTCGAGCGGGCCGTTCGCGCGGAAACTGAAACCCCGCTGCGGATCATCCACCTGCGGCGACGACACGCCCAGGTCCAGCAACACGCCCGACACCCGCCCCACTCCGCGCGCGTCGAGCGCACCCTTCAGCGCCGCGAAGCTGTCGTGGACGATCTCGAAGCGCGCGTCCTCGATGCCCTTCGCCGTCTCGATCGCGCGCGGGTCCTTGTCGAACGCAATCAGCCGCCCCGCTTCGCCCAAGCGCGCGAGCACCGCGCGGCTATGGCCGCCGCGTCCGAACGTGCCGTCGACGTACACGCCGTCGGGCCGCGTCACGAGCGCATCGACCGCTTCGTCCAACAGCACCGTGCGATGCTGCAATTCGTTTCCCATCGCGGGCGTCTCCGTCACCGCAATCAGAACGTGAAATTCTTCAGCGCTTCGGGCATGCCCTGCGCCATCGCCGCCTGCTCCTTCGCGATGTAGGTCTGCGCGTCCCACAGCTCGAAGTGACTTCCCATTCCCAGCAACATGACTTCCTTTTCCAACCCGGCCGCCATCCGCAGCTCGGGAGACACCAGAATCCGGCCCGCGCTGTCGAGATCGACGTCCATCGCGTTGCCGAGAAAAATACGGCGCCACCAATGCGCATCCATCGGCAGCGCGGCGATCTTCGCGCGGAACACTTCCCATTCGGGGCGCGGAAACAGCAACAGGCAGCCGTCCGGGTGCTTGGTCACAGTCACCCGTCCTTCTGCCTGTCCTTGCAGCGCTTCGCGATAGCGAGACGGCACCGACATCCGCCCTTTCGCATCGAGCGTCAGCGCCGACGCCCCTTGGAACACTTTTCCGCTCTCCCGATCAGGGCACCGAAGTACCCGCCCAATGCTGAGAATCTAGCCGGAAAAGCCCGGCAAATCACACAAAAATACACTTTCTCACACTGTCTCCCACTTTAGAGGAAGGCCTATGGGCGGTCAAGGGAGGCTCCCGTTTTTTTGACGAATTTTGTTAGTCAGAACAAGGACTTACGCTCGCCTCCTCAAGCTGGCCCTCAAACCAAAAAACGTTATAAATGAATGGGCTAGTGCATCTTGTGAAAGTGGTACATGAGAAGCACGCCCCAGGTGGGCGCGACAGCAGGTATTTCGGCGGGGGAAAAGGCGCGGGAAAAGAGGCGGGTTTCCGTCGTCGGCCGGGACGCCGCGCATGCGGCCGTCCCGACGTATGTCTCACAGATAGTATGCAGTGCTTGTCATGACTTTCGACGCGGCGCGCATCAGCATCCGCGCCGGCATCGGCAGTTCGATGCCGCCCGCGTCGGTCGCCGTCTTGCCGTGCTTGACCTCGTCGGCGCGCATCTGCTCGACGATCGCGCGCGATTCGACATCGGCCGCCGGCAGCGCCGACAGATGGCTGTCCAGATGGCTCTCGACCTGCCGCTCCGTCTCGGCCATGAAGCCGAGGCTCACCTTGTCGCCGAGACGCCCGGCGACGACGCCGATCGCGAGCGCGCCCGCATACCACAGCGGATTCAGCAGGCTCGGCCGCGAATCGAGCTGCTTCAGGCGGTGCGCGGTCCACGCGAGGTGATCCTCCTCCTCGCGCCCCGCATGCTCGAACATCTCCTTTAACTCGGACGACGACGTCGTGAGCTTCTGCGCCTGATAGAGCGCCTGCGCGCAGACCTCGCCGACGTGATTCACCCGCATCAGCCCCGCCGCGTGCTTGCGCTCGGCGGCAGTGAGCTCGGCGGGCGCCGCGGCATCAGGCGCGGGCACCGGCCGGCTCATCCGGCTCACGCCCGTGATCGAGCGCAGGCCCCGGTCAAATTCACTGATCAGTTCGTCAAACACCATCGCGTTTCTCCGTGCGGGCATATTGCACGCAGTAAGGAATTCGTAACAATTTTATTGCGGCTACCTAGCACGGTAGCGCCGGAAAATAGCGGTTAACCCGTGATTTTAACCATTGTTGCGTAAAGGAAACATGGGAGACGCGTGTACCGCTCTTTCGCTTTGTCCCAAAAAGTCCTTTTGCTACATTACGAGCGGCTTCATTCGAAGTTCGCGCGGGTATCGCCATCAAAAACAAACATCGGCCCCGCCACAATAAATTTGTCATCCTTGGAGATCTTTTAATGAAAAAGTCGCTTCTCGCGCTCGTCGCGCTGAGCGCGTTCGCTGGCGCCGCTCATGCGCAAAGCAGCGTGACGCTGTACGGCATCATCGACGAAGGCTTCAACATCAACACCAACGCTGGTGGCAAGCACCTGTACAACCTGTCGAGCGGCGTCATGCAGGGTAGCCGCTGGGGCCTGCGCGGCACGGAAGACCTCGGCGGCGGCCTGAAGGCTGTGTTCGTCCTCGAAAACGGCTTCGACGTGAACTCCGGCAAGTTCGGTCAGGGCGGCCTCGAATTCGGCCGTCAGGCTTACGTCGGCCTGTCGAGCGGCTTCGGCACCGTCACGGTCGGCCGCCAGTACGACTCCGTCGTCGACTTCGTCGGTCCGCTGGAAGCGGGCGATCAGTGGGGCGGCTACATCGCCGCTCACCCGGGCGACCTCGACAACTTCAACAACGCGTACCGCGTGAACAACGCAGTCAAGTTCACGAGCGCGAACTACGGCGGCTTCACGTTCGGCGGCCTGTACAGCTTCGGCGGCGTCGCCGGCGACTTCAGCCGCAACCAGACCTGGTCGCTCGGCGCAGGCTACACGAACGGCCCGCTCGTGCTGGGCGTCGGCTACTTGAACGCGCGCACGCCGGCGACGGCTGGCGGCCTGTTCGGCAACAACACGACGACGAGCACGCCGGCTGCCGTGACGACCCCGGTCTACGCAGGCTACGCATCGGCTCACACGTACCAGGTGATCGGTGCGGGCGGCGCCTACTCGTTCGGCGCGGCGACGGTCGGCGTCACGTACTCGAACATCAAGTTCATGAATTTCGCGAGCACGGCATTCCCGAGCCAGACCGCGACGTTCAACAACGCGGAAGTCAACTTCAAGTATCAGTTGACCCCGGCGCTCCTCGCCGGCGCGGCGTATGACTACACGCAAGGCAGCAAGATCGCCGGCGCGTCGGCAGCCAAGTATCACCAGGGCTCGGTCGGCGTCGACTACTTCCTGTCGAAGCGCACCGACGTCTACGCAATCGGCGTGTATCAGCACGCTTCGGGCAACGTGATCGAAGCCGACGGCAACACGGTCGGCCCGGCAACCGCCGCGATCAACGGCCTGACGCCGTCGTCGAACCGCAACCAGTTCGCGGCGCGCGTGGGCATCCGCCACAAGTTCTAATAAGCGGGTAACACTCGGTAGTAACTTAAAAGGCGCCTTCGGGCGCCTTTTTTATTGATGCGGGTTCGGCCTGCGACAGGTTGGCGCTTTTTTGCTGGGTCGAAGAGATGTCGGGCGGCGCAGGAAGGTAAGCGCACGCACCGCAACGATAGCCTGGCTTCCGAGTTGCCGGCCGCGAAATGTGCGGAAGCGGCGAACCGGCGTGCAAGGAGGGGCAGCAACGCTACGGCCTCCGGGGGCGGTGCCGGAACGGCTGCGCGAGCACGGTTGCGGGATTGCGTTCATTCATCCGGCCTTGCACGATCGCGTTCCGCCATGCGTCAGCGAGAATCGAAGCCGTTCGCGCCGGAATGTCGCATCAAGGAAACCGTTCGCATTTGCGCGGGCATGAACCGCCACACGTCGACATTCAATGCAAAACGCCCGATGCGGCGCACCGGGCGTTATGGCGATCAACTTCTGCCGACCTGTTCCGGAACTCGACGTTGATGCGACCGTGAGAAACAGCGCGGCGGTTCGAAAGCAAGCGTCCCGGGAAGCGAACGCCTCGATTCGGAAACGAGCGGACGGCAGCCGCCGCAGGCCCGCCGCGTCAAGCCGGGCGACGCCGCCGCCCATTCTGAGCGCGGCGGGGCGATGCCCGTTACGCCTTGCCGTCGCGCAACTCGCGCCGCAGGATCTTGCCGACGTTGGTCTTCGGCAGATCGGCGCGGAATTCGACGTACTTCGGCCGCTTGTAGCCAGTGAGCCGATCCTTGCAGTAGGCGATCAGATCCTTGTCGGTGAGCGCCGGGTCCTTCTTGACGACGAACAGCTTCACCGCCTCGCCCGAGTGCTCGTCGGGCACGCCGACGGCCGCGACTTCGAACACGCCCGGGTGCGACGCGACCACGTCCTCGACCTCGTTCGGATAGACGTTGAAGCCCGACACGAGAATCATGTCCTTCTTGCGGTCGACGATCTTCACGTAGCCGCGTTCGTCCATCACGCCGACGTCGCCCGTCTTGAAGAAACCGTCCGGCATCATGACCTTCGCGGTTTCGTCCGGGCGATTCCAGTAGCCCGCCATCACCTGCGGACCGCGAATGCAGATCTCGCCCGGCTGGCCCAGCGGCACGTCGTCACCCGCGTCGTCGCGGATTGCGATCTCGGTCGACGGTAGCGGCAAGCCGATCGTGCCGCTATATTCGGTGGCGGTGACCGGGTTGCAGGTCGCGACAGGCGAGGTTTCGGACAAGCCGTAGCCTTCGACGATCGGCGTCTTCGTCTTGTCGTACCAGCGCTTCGCGACGCTTTCCTGAATCGCCATCCCGCCGCCGTTGGCGACCGCGAGCTTCGAGAAATCGAGCTGCTCGAAATCCGGATGGTTCAGCAGCGCGTTGTACAGCGTGTTGACGGCCGGAATCGTGATGATCTGGTAGCCCTTCAACTCCTTGATCATGCCGGCGATGTCGCGCGGATTCGGGATCAAAATCCCCGTGCCGCCCGTGCGCAGCGTCAGCAGCCCGCAGACAGTCAGCGCGAACACGTGATAGAGCGGCAGCGCGATCACGGTGATGAACTGCTTCACTTCCGGGCGCTTCGCATGCGCCGGCTCATGCCATGCCTGCGCCTGCAGCACGTTCGACACGATGTTGCGATGAAGCAGCGTCGCGCCCTTCGCGACGCCCGTCGTGCCGCCCGTGTACTGGAGGAACGCGACGTCGTCGGGCGCAGGCTTCGCCTGCTTGAAGGACTGCCGGCCGCCCGCGGCGAGCGCCGCATTGAATCGCGTGTACGACGGCAGGCTCCATGCCGGCACCATCTTCTTCACGCGGCGCACGACGTAATTGACGAGGACGCCCTTCACGCCGAGCAGGTCGCCCATCGCGGCGACAACGACGTGCTTGACCGACGTCTTCGCGATCACCGCCTGCAGCGTCGTCGCGAAGTTCTCGAGGATCACGATCGCCTCGGCGCCGCTGTCCTTCAATTGGTGCTCGAGTTCGCGCGGCGTATAGAGCGGATTGACGTTGACGACCGTATAGCCCGCGCGCAGCACCGCGGCGATCGCCACCGGGTACTGCAGCACGTTCGGCATCATGATCGCGACCCGCGCGCCGCGCGACAGGCCGCGCGACTGAAGCCACGCGCCGAGCTTGCGCGACAGCACGTCCAGCTCGCCGTACGTGATCGCCTTGCCCATGCAGATGAACGCCTTCTGGTCCCGATAAAGACTAAAGCTCTCGTCGAGCAGATCGGGGACGGACGAATACGGGGACGCGTCAATTTCGGCCGGGACACCGAGCGGATACGATTTCAGCCAAATTTTGTCCATGCGGCGCGTCTCCTCACTGATTTTCGAATGGTCGTGCTAAAAATTGGCATCGTAACGGGTCGGCCCGGTCCAGACAACCGGGTTAGACACTCCTTTCCAACTTGCGTAAAGATGCCGGAACGTTCGCTGCCGAATCGCGTCATCCGCGCTCGACCTCGACCAGACAGTCGTAGAACGTCGCGCCGCGGCCCAGATCGGTCAGCGCCTGGCTCGTCACCTGATTTGCGTTGCGGCCGTCCGGCGCAAGCTTCTTCCACCAGATCGACAGGCCGACGACGAGCCCTTCCCGCGCCCGGTCGGTCACGCGAGCCTTCGCGCGCAGCGAACCGCGATCGTTGAAGATACGCACCGGGTCGCCGTCGGCAATGCCGCGATGCTCGGCGTCGGCCGGATGGATGTCGAGGTGCGGCTCGCCCTCCGTCGCGCGCAGGCTCGCGACATTGACGAACGTGCTGTTCAGGAAATGGCGGGCGGGCGGCGAGATCATCGCGAGCGGATAGCGGGCAGCCAGTTCGGGCGCGCCGTCCGCGGATTCGTAAGGCGGCAGGTAGTCCGGCAATGGATCAAGGCCCATTTCTGCGAGGCGCTCGCTGTAGAACTCGCACTTCCCGGACGGCGTCCGAAAGCCGCCGTTTGCGAATGGCGCTTCGGCGAGCTTCAGCTTGAGCCAACCTGCCTGCTTGAGCGTGTCCCAATCGCTCTGCAGCGACGAATCGTTCCAGCGCAGCGACAGGCGAGCGAGCGTTTCGTCGTCGTCGTGGAGCGCCGGCTCGTCGAGCCCCATGCTGCGCGCGATGCCGCGAAATATCTCCGTGTTCGGGCGCGCCTCGCCGATCGGCGGGATCGACGGCAAGTTCGCCATCACATAGGTGTGACCATATGATTTGTGAACGTCGAGATGCTCGAGCTGCGTCGTCGCCGGCAACAGAAGATCTGCGTAGTCGGCGGTATCTGTCTTGAAATGCTCGAGAACGACGGTGAACAGGTCCTCTCGTGCAAAGCCGGCGGCGACCTTCTCCGAGTCGGGAGCAACGGCGACCGGATTCGAGTTGTAGACGATGATCGCCTCCACCTTCGGCCCGAAATCCTGATCGCCGGGATGCAGCAACGCGTCGCCAATTGCATTCATATTGATCGAACGCGGCAGCTTGTTCGGCCAATCCGGCAGCAAGTCAGGGCGCGCCAGAGCAGCGGAGTCGACTGGCGCCCATTCGGACGAGGACAGGAGCAGCCCGCCTGCGCGATCACGCCACGCCCCCGTGAGCGCGGGCAAACAGGCGATCGCGCGGACCGCGTTGCCGCCGCCGCGCACGCGCTGCATGCCGTAATTGAGACGAATCGAGGCCTTGCGCGTGCGTCCGTAAAGGCGCGCCAGCTCGACGATTTCCTCGACCGTCACGCCGCAGATCCCGGCTACGCGCTCGGGCGAATAATTCAGCGCGCGCACTTTCAGCGCATCGAAACCGAGCGTGTAATCGCGGATGTAGTCCTGATCGATGAGGCCTTCGTCGATCAACACGTGCATGATGCCAAGCGCAAGCGCACCATCCGTCCCCGGCTTCAACGCGATGTGTTGATGACATTTTTCCGCCGTCAACGAGCGGTACGGATCGATGGCGATCAGGCGCGCACCACGACGCTTGGCTTCTTGCGCGCGCGTCCAGAAATGCAGATTGGAGGCGATCGGATTTGCCCCCCAGATCAAGATGAGGTCGCTCTCCTCGTAGAATTCGAAATGCATCCCGACGCTCGCGCCGTACGTGTAGCGCAGCCCCGCGGCGCCGGCCGCCGAGCAGATCGTTCTTTCGAGGCGCGACGCACCGAGTTTGTTGAAGAAACGTTGAGCAATGCTTTCGCCCTGGATAAGCCCCATCGTTCCCGCATAGCTGTAGGGAACAATGGCTTCGGGGGCCCGGCGGGCGATTTCCGATAGCCTCTGCGCCACCAGGTTGTTCGCTTCGTCCCAACTGATCGGCTCGAATCGCCCCGCCCCTTTCCGGCCGATTCGCTTGAGGGGCACCGTGAGCCGCTCGGGGTGATGAACACGATCTGCATATCGGCTCACCTTGGTGCAGAGAACGCCTTGAGTTGGCGGATGATCGGGGTCGCCGGCGACCTTGACGGCTCTACCGTTCTCGACCGTGACGCGGATTGCGCACGTGTCGGGACAATCGTGCGGACAGACTGCTCGAGCGAATTGTGGGGGGATATTCATGCTCTGTTGCGCAAAATTTTTATTGGTTCGGAGATTTTACGCGCGGACGTCGCAAAAGTTTTTCGAGTCGAGATGTAGTGGTCTAATAAATCCGGACACTGATTTAGGCGAGAATGGTCGCCATGAAGAGGTGTCTAATGAGCAAGCAACGACGTACGTTTTCCCCGGAGTTCAAACAGCAAGCCGCCTGTCTGGTGCTCGACCAGGGTTATAGCCATATGGAAGCAAGCCGCTCGGTCGGCGTCGGCGAGACGGTGCTGCGCCGCTGGGTGCAGCAACTTCAGATGGAACGCCAGGGCGTCACGCCGCAGGGCAAGGCAATCACGCCGGATCAACAGCGTATTCAGGAACTCGAGGCGCGTATCGAACGCCTCGAGCGTGAGAAGGCCATTTTAAAAAAGGCTACCGCGCTCTTGATGTCGGAAGGCATCGAACGTACGAAGTAATTGATCAGATTGGCGCAAGCGAATCGGTCGAGCTGATCTGCGCGGTATTCGACGTGTCGCGGTCCTGCCTGTATGCACACCGAGGGCGAGCCCGACGCGTTGATGCCGAGCGCATGGCACTGCGTAGCCGGGTACACGAGCTGTTCATCGAGAGTCGAAGCTCTGCTGGCAGTCGCAGCATCATGGGCATGATGCGCGAGGAAGGTACGGCGATTGGCCGCTTCAAGGTCAGCCGCTTGATGGAAGAACTCAGGTTGATCTGCAAGCAGCCGGGCCGCCATGCCTACAAGCAGGCCACGGTCGAGCGGATCGATATCCCGAACCATCTCAATCGCGAATTCGAGGTTGGTACGCCGAATCAGGTGTGGTGTGGTGACATCACGTATGTCTGGGCGCAGGGACGTTGGCATTATCTGGCCGTAGTACTCGACCTGTTCACGCGCCGGGTTGTTGGCTGGGCGTTCTCGACACGCCCTGATGCCGATCTGGTCGTGCAGGCGTTGGAGATGGCCTATGAGCAACGTGGCCGACCGCAAGGCTTGCTGTTTCACTCGGATCAAGGCGGACAATATGCAAGCCGGAAATTCCGTCAGCGCCTCTGGCGCTATCGGATACAGCAGAGCATGAGCCGTCGAGGAAATTGTTGGGATAACTCCCCGATGGAGAGGCTGTTCCGCAGCTTCAAGACCGAATGGCTACCGTCAGTGGGCTACATGTCGGCGCAGGAGGCACACCGGGACATCAACCACTACCTGATGCACCGGTACAACTGGATACGGCCGCATCAGTTCAATGACGGACTGGCGCCGGCGGTTGCGGAAGAAAAACTTAACGCAGTGTCCGGGATTAGTTGACCACTACACACCCGCGCTCGAGCGAGAGAGGAGGGAGTCGAAGGCGGGAGCTGGAGCGCGAGGCTCCTGCCGAGGGCGTTCAGGGGATTGGCGGAGGCGTAAAAAGCAAAACCCCCGCCGGCGAGGGCGGGGGTTTTCAGAGGGGAGCCTGACGATTACCTACTTTCACACGGGCA
>NZ_JPWT01000122.1:0-20034 GCF_000773065.1 Burkholderia sp. ABCPW 111
CGTCGAGGACGTCGCGAAGACGGTGCTGTTTCTGTCGGCGTTCCCGAGCGCGGCGCTCACCGGCCAGTCGTTTGTCGTCAGCCACGGCTGGTTCATGCAATGAAGCCGCGCGCCCGCACCGAAAAGCAGGCCGTCGATCCGGCGGATCTGCACAACGAAGCAAGCGTGCCGAATGCGCTCGAGCAAGAGCACGCGCACACGCACACGCCGCTCCATGATTTGCCGTACGAAACGATCGCGCTCGTGCTGCAAGGCGGCGGCGCGCTCGGCGCGTATCAAGCGGGCGTGTTCGAAGGGCTGCACGAAGCGGGCATTCCGCTCAACTGGATCGCCGGCATCTCGATCGGCGCGCTGAACACGGCGCTGATCGCGGGCAATCCGCCCGAACGGCGCGTCGAGCGGCTGCGCGAGTTCTGGAACACGATCTGCCAGCCCGCGTTCTTCCCCGCGCTGCCGGCCATGTTCGAATCCGCGCTCTTCAACAGCCACGAATACGTGCGCACGTTCTTCACCGCGAGCCAGGCGGCGAGCGCGGTCGTGCAGGGACAGCGCGGCTTCTTCGTGCCGCGCTTCCCGCCGCCGCTGCCGGGCTCGACGCATCCGCCGGAAAAGGTCAGCTATTACGACACGTCCGCGCTGCGCTCGACGCTCCTGAAGCTGTGCGACTTCGAGCGGATCAATTCGGGCGAGACGCGCGTGTCGGTCGGCGCGGTGAACGTCGGTACGGGCAACTTCATCTACTTCGACAACGCGAAGACGACGCTGCGCCCCGAGCATTTCATGGCGTCGGGCGCGCTGCCGCCCGCGTTTCCGCCCGTCGAGATCGACGGCGAGTTCTACTGGGACGGCGGCATCGTGTCGAACACGCCGCTGATGGAAGTGCTGCGCGCGTCGCCGCGACGCGACACGCTCGCGTTCCAGGTCGACCTGTGGAGCGCGCGCGGGCCGCTGCCCGAATCGATGAACGACGTGACCGAGCGCACGAAGGACGTTCAGTATTCGAGCCGCACGCGCCTCATCACCGACACGCTGCAGCGCGAGCAGCGCTTTCGCAACGTACTGCGCCGCGTGCTCGATCAGGTGCCCGAGGAAATGCGCAAGAACGATCCGTGGTGCCAGCAGGCCGAGACGCTGTCGTGCGGCAAGCGCTACAACGTTCAGCATCTGATCTATCAGCAGAAGGCGTACGAGCAGCACTACAAGGACTATCAGTTCGGCGCGTCGACGATGCGCGACCACTGGTCCGCGGGCCTCGCGGACATCCGCAAGACGCTCGCCGTGAAGAACGGCCTTGCGCTGCCGGACAACGACGCAGGCTTCGTCACGCACGACATTCACCGGATTCGGTGAGGCTCCCCGCTCGCGGCCGGCGCGCGCCGGCCGCGTCTTTCGTTTTCTTGCTCGCCGCTTCGCCATGCCGATTTTCATCGTCCTGTTCGCGCTCGCCGCCTTGATCTGGGGCGCGGTCTACACATTTCATGCGATCGCCGCGCGCTTCGGCGACGCCATGGCGATCGGCGCCGCCGTCGTCGCGATCGCCGCGATCGCGGCGGCGGTCGCGCACTGGGCCCGGCGGCGGCGCGACGTCGCGCCGAACGCGCGAGAGGACGGCTGGACCCACGTGCTGCAGCGCGCATGGGGCGATCTGCGCATATCGGCGACGAAGGGGCTGCTGTGGCTGTCGCAGGACGGCGACGCCGGCCGCTACACGCTCACCGATCTGAGCGGCTGCCGCGCGCAGACGCTCGACGGCCGCTGGTATCTCGTCGTCGCCGTGCGCGACGAGCGGCGCGCCGAGTGGAAGCTGCCGATGGACGACAAGCGCGACGCGCAGCGCTGGGCGCGCGTGCTGACGCTCGCGAAGCGGCAGCGTCTGTAACGGGCCGGCCGCGCGCGACGGCCGGCGGTCGATCGTCGCCGCACGGAGCGCGCAATCGGGGTCGAAATCCCCGTATCGACAATCCGCGGAGCGAACGCGCCCGCGCCGCCGAAAACAAGCGGATCGTCCTATCCGCCCGCCGGCACGCCTGCCACAGTAGCGGCGTCAGACTTTCGAACCGGAGTTCAGCGTGGCCGAAACCAACGCCTCCCGCACGCTCGCCTTTCGCCCGTTTACCCAGGACGACATCGACACTGCCCAGCGCCTGTCCAGTTGCTTTCAGTGGCCGCATCGCGTCGACGACTGGCGCTTCGTCGCGAAGCTCGGCAGCGGCTTCGTCGCGCAAGACGGCAGCGGCGTGATCGGCACCGCGCTCGGCTGGCGCTACGGCCGCGAGCACGCGTCGCTCGGCATGGTGATCGTCGCGCCGGACCAGCAGGGCCGCGGCATCGGCCGCGAGCTGCTCGCGCGGATCGTCGACGATCTCGGCGAGCGCACGCTGTTCCTGCACGCGACGCCCGCCGGCAAGCCGCTCTACGCGAAGTTCGGCTTCAAGCCGACCGGCATCACCGAGCAGCACCAGGGCGCCGCGTTTCATCCGCCGCTGATTTCGCTGCCGCCCGGCGAGCGCCTGCGTCCGATCGGCGTCAACGACACGGCGCGCCTCGGCGCGCTCGCATCGCGCGCGTGCGGCTACGACCGCAGCGCCGTGATCGACGCGTTGCTCGACGTCGCGAGCGGCATCGCGCTCGATCGCGACGGCGAGCTGCTCGGCTTCGCGCTGTTCCGCCGCTTCGGCCGCGGCCATGCGATCGGGCCGGTGATCGCGCCGGACACGCTGCGCGCGCAGGCGCTGATCAGCCACTGGCTCGCGCTGCACGCCGGCATGTTCGTGCGGATCGACGTGCCCGGCGACAGCGGCCTGTCCGGCTGGCTCGAAGAGCTCGGGCTGCGGCGCGTCGACTCGGTCGTCGCGATGGTGCGCGGCGCGGCGCCCGAGCGCGATCCTGCGCTGCGGCAGTTCGCGATCGTCAATCAGGCGCTCGGCTGATTGCGCTCGGCCGCGATCGCCCGCTTCATGCGATGACCTTCGTCTACAAGGCCGATCCGGCGCGCGGCGCGCAGTGGGCGCGCCTTTTCGCGGAAAAAGCGCCTGATGTCCCGTTCCGTCTGTGGCCCGACATCGGCGATCCGTCCGCCGTCCGCTATCTGGCCGCGTGGCAGCCGCCCGACGCTCCGCTGCGGCTGATGCCGAATCTCGAAGTCGTGTTCTCGGTCGGCGCGGGCGTCGATCAGTTCGATCTGTCCTGCGTGCCCGCGCACGTCCCGGTCGTGAGGATGATCGAGCCGGGGATCGTCGAGGGGATGGTCGAATACGTGATGCAGGCCGTGCTGACGATTCATCGCGACATGTTCGACTACGCGGCGCTGCAGCGCATGCAGGTGTGGCGAGCGAAGCCGGTGCGCGCCGCCGCGTCGCGGCGCGTCGGCGTGCTCGGCCTCGGCATGCTCGGGCAGGCGGTGCTCGACGCGCTGCGCCGCTTCGGCTTTCCGTGCGCGGGCTGGAGCCGCTCGCCGCGCACGCTGGAGGGCGTCGACTGCTACGCGGGCGAAACGGGGCTCGCCGCACTGCTCGCGCGCTCGGACATCCTCGTGTGCCTGCTGCCGCTCACGCCCGAAACGCGCGGGCTGCTCGACATGCCGTTGTTCGACGCGCTGCCGGACGGCGCGTCGCTGATCCACGTCGGCCGCGGCCCGCAGCTCGTCGAAGCGGCGCTCCTCGACTCGCTCTCATCGGGCAAGCTCGACAGCGTGATCGTCGACGTGACGGACCCGGAGCCGCTGCCGGCGGGACACCCTTTCTGGACGCATCCGCGCATCCGGATCACGCCGCACATCGCGAGCGCGACGCGGCCCGACACGGCGGTCGACGCGGTGCTCGCGAATCTCGCGCGGCATCGCGCGGGGGAGCCGATGGTGGGCGTCGTCGATCGCGCGCGCGGCTATTAGGCGGTTGTCGGGCGGTTGTCGGCGGATATCGGGCGGGGCCGATGAGCGCTTGCCGGGCGCGATGCGCGGCGATGGGGCTCGGCGCGTGTTCGTGCGCGCTTGCACTTGCGCTTGCACTTGCACTTGCACTTGCATGCGCAGAAGCAAAGACAAAGACACCGTACCTTCCCCATCGCGTGCGAAGCAACGCGCGCGTGCGTGACTGAAAACACCGCGTTCGAATTCGGCACCACGCATCATCAGCCAATCCGACATTCACGCGCCCCAAACGCGCACGCCGGCGCGCACGATCCACGGCGACACGCCATGCGGCCGAAACAGCCCGCGCCCGCACGCGGCGCGCCGTTCCCGAACGCACGGAATCCGCCGCGCCCGACGCAGCAGAAAATGCCGTCCCGCCCCGTCGAAACGCCGCATCCGTACGCTTGCGCGCCGCAATTGGACGCGCGCGTAAATCGTCCGATCGGTAGCATGGCCTCACACGTCCTGTTCGAACGAGAGCCTGCACCGCCATGATCATTCCATCGCTGATCGAAGCCGATCGTCGGCATCTGATCCATCCCGTCGTCAGCTACCGCGCGCACGAGGCGCGCGGCGTCACCGTGCTCGATTCCGCCGACGGCGTGTTCCTGCGCGACGCCGAAGGCAACGAACTCCTCGACGCGTTCTCCGGCCTCTGGTGCGTGAACGTCGGCTATGGCCGCGACAGCATCGTCAAGGCCGCGGCCGAGCAGATGGCGCGCCTGCCGTATGCGACCGCGTATTTCCACTTCGGCTCCGCGCCCGCGATCGAGCTCGCCGAGAAGCTGACCGCGCTCGCGCCGAAGTCGCTCGCACGCGTCTACTTCACGCTCGGCGGCTCGGACGCCGTCGATTCGGCGCTGCGCTTCATCACGCATTACTTCAACGCGACGGGCCGTCCGCAGAAGAAGCACGTGATCGCGCTCGAGCGCGGCTATCACGGCTCGTCGTCGATCGGAGCCGGGCTCACCGCGCTCGCGACGTTCCATCGCCACTTCGACGTGCCGCAGCCGACCCAGCATCACATCGAATCGCCGTACGCATACCGCCATCCGGCAGGCCACGACGATGCGGCGCTGATCGCCGCGTCGGTCGCGGCGCTCGAGGCGAAGGTCGCCGAGCTGGGGGCCGAGCGCGTCGCCGCGTTCTTCTGCGAGCCGGTGCAAGGCTCGGGCGGCGTGATCGTGCCGCCCTTCGGCTGGCTCAAGGCGATGCGCGACGCGTGCTCGCGGCTCGGCATCCTGTTCGTCGCCGACGAAGTCATCACCGGCTTCGGCCGCACCGGCCCGCTCTTCGCGTGCGAGGCCGAGGGCGTCGAGCCCGATCTGATGACGGTCGCGAAGGGGCTGACGGCGGGCTACGCGCCGATGGGCGCGGTGCTGATGTCCGACGAGATCTATCGGGGAATCGCCGACGGCGGCGCCGCCGACGCCGCGATCGGCCACGGCCACACGTATTCCGCGCACCCGGTGAGCGCGGCGATCGCGCTCGAAGTGCTGCGCCTCTATCACGAAGGCGGGCTGCTCGAAAACGGCATCGCGCATGCGCCGCGCTTCGCGCGCGAGCTCGACGCGCTGCGCGCGCATCCGCTCGTCGGCGATGCGCGTTCGCGCGGGCTGCTCGGCGCGCTCGAGCTCGTCGCCGACAAGGCGAGCAAGGCGCGCTTCGATCCGTCGCTCAATCTGCCCGAACGGATCGCGGCGGCGGCGTACCGCAACCGCGTCGTGTTCCGCGCGTTCGGCGACGGCATCCTCGGCTTCGCGCCCGCGCTCAGCTACACGGCGGACGATTTCGACTTGCTGTTCGCGCGGCTGCGCGCGACGCTCGACGAAGTGTCCGCGCAAACCGACGTGCGGCGCGCGCTCGACGCAGCGCACGCGCGAGCCGCGTGACGCGCTCCCACGTCAAGCCGGGAAGCCACGCCGGGAATCCGGAGCCCGGCGGACACGTGGGAAAACGCTGCCTTGTGGCCGCAATTTTGTGACCGTAAAGTAACCGTACGTTTACTCTTCATTCTTCCGACGCCGTGATGATGGGCGACTGCAAGCTGGACAAGATCGATCTGCGGATACTCGCGCAGCTGCAAAAGCGCGGCCGCATCACCAACGTGGAGTTGGCGGATGCGGTCGGCCTGTCGCCGAGCCCGTGCCTGATACGGGTCAAGCGCCTGGAGAAAGCGGGTTATATCGCCGGCTACGGCGCGGACATTCAGCTCGAAAAGCTCGGCGACGTGCAGATCGTGTTCACCGAAGTCACGCTCGCCGACCACCGCCGCGAGGACTTCGACCGCTTCGTCGCGGCGATCCGCAACGTCGACGAGATCGTCGAATGCCACCTCGCGAGCGGCGGGTACGACTATCTGCTGAAATTCGTCACGCGCAGCGTGAGCCACTATCAGACGATCATCGAAGGGCTGCTCGAACGGAACATCGGCATCGAAAAGTACTTCAGCTACGTGATCATCAAATCGCCGTTCGTGAAGCGGCACTATCCGCTCGAAGCGCTGTTCGCCGATCGGCATTGACGCGGCGGAACGCCCGTTTCGCGGGCGACATGGGAGAGCGGGCGGCCGGTTTCGGACGCCTTCGCGGCGGCTCCCGAAAAATCTCACCTTTAGGCAGAAAGCGCGCCGAAGCGGGCTGAAGCAGCCGTCGGCGCGCTCGCCGGACGCGCGGCGGCGGTGGTTGTCTCAAGCCGTCGGACCGAACGGCAGCGGCATTCGCATCCGCGCCGCCGCCGTTCGTCAGAACGTCACGCGCCCCTCGAGATAGAACACGCACGATCCTTCGAGCTCGACGCGCTCGCCGTTCAGCCGGCAGCGCACGTCGCCGCCGCGCGGCGACGCCTGATGCGCGCGAAACGCGGTCTTGCCGAGCCGCGCCGCCCAGTACGGCGCGAGCGCGCAATGCGCGCTGCCCGTCACCGGATCTTCCGGCACGCCCTTCGCCGGCGCGAAATAGCGGCTGACGAAATCGTAGTCGCCGCCGTCCGCGGCCGTCACGATCACGCCGCTGCGATCCAGCGCCGCAAGCGCGGCCATGTCCGGATTCAGCGCGCGCACCGCCTGCGCGCTCGCGAGCCGCGCCAGATACACGTGCGCGTTCGCATGCACGTCTTCGAGCGCGCCTGCGCCGAGCGCGTCGGCGAGCCGTGCATGTGCACGCGCGTCGCTCGGCGCGGTCGGCCGGGCGGGGAAATCCATCCGGTAGCCGTCCGGCGTGCGTTCGACGGTCAACGGCCCGCTCGCCGTGTCGAACACGACGCGCTCGCGCGCGGGCTCGACCCGCTCCATCACGACGGCGGCGCTCGCGAGCGTCGCGTGCCCGCAAAGCGGCACCTCGATGCGCGGCGTGAACCAGCGCAGCCGATAGCCGGACGCGTGCGGCACGGCGAACGCCGTTTCCGCCAGATTGTTCTCCGCCGCGATCGCCTGCATCGTCGCGTCGTCGGGAAAGCGATCGAGCAGCACGACGGCCGCGGGATTGCCCGCGAAACGGCGATTCGCGAACGCGTCGACTTGATAGATGGGCGCCGAGATCGGCCGGTCGGCCGCGCGATCGGCATGCGCGCTTGCCGTGGTCGCTGCGTTCATCGCGTTCTTCGTTCGGGTCTTGGCGATCGGTGGATCGAAGGTGAGCTCACGGCGGCGCCGACGCTCACGGCAAACCGTTGGCGCAATGCTCGGCGAAGCCCGCTCGCGCGGCGAGCCGCGCGAAATACGCGGACACCGCCGCGAAATCGGGCTTGTCGTCGAACGGCGTGCGCAGCCACCGGTTGACCGACAAGCCGATCGCAACGTCGGCGAGCGTGTAGTCGGAGCCGGCGACGTACGCGCCCGTCGCGTCGAGCCGCGCGTTCAGGATCGCCATGTGCCGCGTCCAGCTCTCGCACGACGCGCGGATCTGGCCCTGATCCCGATGGCTCGGCTCGTTGCGCACGATCGCGAAGAACGCGTAGCTCCACGCGCGGTTCAGCGCGGTCGTCTGCCAGTCGAGCCATTGATCGACGCGCGCCCGCGCGTGCGGCTCGGCCGGATACAAATGCGCGCCGCCGTACCGGTTCGCCAGATAGCGGATGATCGCGTTCGATTCCCAGAGCACGAAATCGCCGTCCACGAGCACCGGCACGAGGCCGTTCGGGTTCAGCGCGAGGAATTCGGGCGTCTGCGTCGACCGGAATCCCGCACCCCAGTCTTCGCGTTCGAACCCGAGCTGCAATTCGGCGCACGTCCACATCACCTTGCGGACGTTGATCGACGGCGCCTTGCCGAGCACTTTCAGCATCACGGACCACCTCGTTCGACGATGATTCGGACGATTGTAGAAGCGCGAGCGCGACGCCGACAGGTACGGTTCGCTGCGTATCGACCGATGCGCCTGCCCGCCGCGTGCCGGCGCTCTCGCGGCGACGCCGCGCCACCCGTCACCAGACGCGCGGCAAAAGCCGCCAGCGCACGCGTTCGCAATACGCGCGATAGCCGTCGAGGTGCACGCTCAGGTAGCGTTCCTCGTCGACGAGCCGCGCGACGACGCCCGCCGCGAGCACTGCGGCGAACGGCCAGGCCCAGGCCGACTGGGCGGCGATCGGGCTCCCGAAAAATATCACCATTGCGCCGGAATACATCGGGTGCCGGACGAAGCGATACGGGCCGGACGAGATCACCGTCTGCTCCTGCTTCACCTCGACGATGCTCGACGCGAAGCGGTTCTCGCGCAGCACGGCGAAGCAGATCGCGAAGCCCGCGATCACGAGCGCGTTGCCGAGCGCGACCGCGCCCCAATCGACGGGCGTGCGCGCGACGCGCCATTCAGCGCCCATCGCGACGACGAGCCCGACGCTCGCGACGCTGACGACGCCGAGAATGATCTTCTGGCTGAGCTCGCGCTCGGCGCGCACGCCGACGCGCATCCGGCTCTCGACGAGCGCCGGATCGCGCTTGAGGAAATAGAGGGTGAGCACGGTCGTCGAGCCGGAGAACACGAGCCAGTAGATCCAGCCCTGCCAGTAGCGCAGCGAGCCCGCCGGCGCGAAGATCAGCACGGCGAGCATCGCGACGAAACGCGCCTGCGCGCCGAGCGCGCGCTTCGACAGCGAGTCCATTGCGGGGGCCTCCTTTTGGGGCGGGGGATGTCGATGGGCGGGCCGGTGTGTTTCGTATGGTTTGCGGTTTGCGGTTTGCGTCGTCGGTCATGCGCATCCGTCGTCCAACCGTCCAGCCGTACGCCTGCGCGCCATGCGCGCAAGCATGCACCATGCGTCGTGCGTCGTGCGTCGTGCGTCGTGCGTCGTGCGTCGTGCGTCGTGCGCATACATCGTACAACGCGCTTTGATTTGCGCGTCGATGTCGCGTACGGACGAAATGGCCCGTTAGTTGCGGAACTGTCAGTGATTTCAAACCGAGCCCCGACTGTCGATCAAAAATCGGGGTTCGTTGTCCGCCGATCACTGCGCGCCGGCCGACGACGCTCGGCTCTCGCCGCATTCCACGCACGGTTGGCGGTTGGCGGTTGGCGGTTGGCGGTTGGCGGTTGGCGGTTGGCGGTTCGCGGTTCGCGGTTCGCGGTTCGCGGTTCGCGGTTCGCCGTTCGCCGTTCGCCGTTCGCCGTTCGCCGTTCGCCGTTCGCCGTTCGCCGTTCGCCGTTCGCCGTTCGCCGTTCGCCGGACGATTATCCGCCGTTCGCGCGCTCGTTCAGGTGCGCGAACGCGTCCGCGAGAAAATCCACGCACACGCGCACCTTCGCCGACGCCGCAAGCCGCGCCGGATAGACCGCCCACACGTTCGCCGGCTGGATCGCGTCGGGCAGCACGCGCTTGAGCGCGCCGCTCGCGAGCAGCGGCCCCGCTTCCCAGATCGAGCGCAGCACGATCCCGCGGCCGGCGAGCGCCCACTGCACGGCGACCTCGCCGTGATTCGTCGACAGCGCGCCGCCCACCTTCACCGTCGATGTCTCGCCTCGCACCGTGAGCCGCCATACGCCGAACGGATGATCGCGCTCCTTGATCGCGAGGCATTGATGCGCGGCGAGATCCGCGAGCTGGCGCGGCATGCCGTATCGCGCGAGATACGCAGGCGAAGCGCACAGCACCCGGTAATTCGTCGCGAGCCGCTTCGCGATCAGGTGATCGGCGATCTCGTCGCCGATCCGGATGTCGAGATCGAAGCCTTCGCCCACGACGTCGATGAGCCGGTCGAACAGATCGAGCCGCACGTTGAGCTGCGGATAGCGCTCGTTGAACTCGAGCAGTGCGGGCGCGAGCACGTGCCGGCCAAAGCCGAAGCTGCTCGAAATCCGCAGCGTGCCGCGCGGGACGCTGCGGGTCGTCGAGACGTCCTCGACGAGATGGTCGACGTCGTCGAGGATCTTCTCGGTCCATGCGTAGACGCGCTCGCCCGCCTCCGTCACCCCGACGCGGCGCGTCGAGCGGTGCAAAAGCCGCGTGCCGAGCTGCTTTTCGAGCAGCGCGACGCGCTTGCTGACATACGCCGGCGACACCGCGAGCTGCTCGGCGGCCGCGCTGAAGCTCGCGAGCCGCACGACGATGCTGAACACGCGCAGGTCGTCGAGATTCGGCGAATTATTCACGATGCGTGGAAAGTCGATTAACCGGATGGCCGATTTTAATCCTTCCAGAAATAAATAGAATGCGTAAATCGACGACGGCGCGCGTCCCGAGCGACCGCGCCCGTCACACCGCCCATGCCGCCCGCGCCCGGCCCAGCCGACGCGCGCGGCTCGACACGAGACGAGGAATCCAGCATGAACGACAAGGCGTACAAGATCGCCGTCATCCCCGGCGACGGAATCGGCGTGGAAGTGATGCCCGAAGGGCTGCGCGCGCTCGACGCGGTGAGCCGCCGCTTCGGCTTGCGCTTCGAATACCAGCCGATCGAATGGGCGAGCTGCGAGTACTACGCGAAGCACGGCCAGATGATGCCGGACGACTGGAAAACGCAACTTTCCAGCATGGACGCGCTGCTGTTCGGCGCGGTCGGATGGCCCGACACGGTGCCCGATCACGTCTCGCTGTGGGGGTCGCTGCTGAAATTCCGCCGCGAATTCGACCAGTACGTGAACCTGCGCCCCGCGCGCCTGTTCGACGGCGTGCCGTGCCCGCTCGCCGGCCGCAAGGCGGGCGACATCGATTTCATGATCGTCCGCGAGAACACGGAAGGCGAGTATTCGGCCGTCGGCGGCGTGATGTTCGAGGGCACCGACCGCGAATTCGCCGTCCAGCAGGCGGTGTTCACGCGGCTCGGCACCGAGCGCGTGATGAAGTTCGCGTTCGAGCTCGCGCGGCGCCGCGCGAAGCGGCTCACCGTCGCGACGAAGAGCAACGGCATCGCGATCAGCATGCCGTGGTGGGACGCGCGCGCCGCTGAGATGGCCGCGCACTATCCGGACATCGCGTGGGACAAGCAGCACATCGACATCCTGTGCGCCCGCTTCGTGATGCAGCCGGACCGCTTCGACGTCGTCGTCGCGTCGAATCTGTTCGGCGACATCCTGTCCGACCTCGGCCCCGCGTGCACCGGCACGATCGGCATCGCGCCGTCTGCGAACCTGAACCCGGAGCGCAACTTTCCGTCGCTGTTCGAGCCGGTGCACGGCTCCGCGCCGGACATCGCGGGCAAGCACGTCGCGAATCCGATCGCGATGATCTGGTCGGCCGCGATGATGATCGACTTCCTCGGCGAAGGCGCCGGCCGCGCCCGCGAAGCGCACGACGCGATCGTCGCCGCGATCGAGCACGTGCTGAAGCACGGCCCGCGCACGCGCGACCTGGGCGGCCAGGCGTCGACGAGCGAAGTCGGCGACGCGATCGTCGCGCACCTGCTCGGCTGATCGCCTTCGATCGCCGCGCGCCGTTTCAACCGCATCGTTTCGTCAGGATTCGCACCATGCCGCTCACGCTGTCCCGCACCGAACTCCTCCGCACCGGCAACCTGATCGACGGCGAATGGCGCCCCGCCGCGTCGGGCAGCCGCTATGCCGTGTCCGATCCGGCCGCGCTCGACGTGATCTCCGAAGCCGCCGACAGCGGCGCCGACGACGCGCGG
This sequence comes from Burkholderia sp. ABCPW 111, assembly GCF_000773065.1. Classification (NCBI taxonomy): domain Bacteria; kingdom Pseudomonadati; phylum Pseudomonadota; class Betaproteobacteria; order Burkholderiales; family Burkholderiaceae; genus Burkholderia; species Burkholderia sp. ABCPW 111. The sequence continues at coordinate 11,970 of NZ_JPWT01000122.1, forward strand.
GCCGCCACCGACGCCGCCGCCCGCGCGCTGCCCGCGTGGCGCGCGACGCCCGCGCGCGAACGCGCCGCGATCCTGCGCGCGTGGCACGCGGCGATCGTCTGGCACACCGAAGACCTCGCGCGCCTGATGTCGCGCGAGCAAGGCAAGCCGCTCGCCGAGGCGCTCGGCGAAGTCGCGTACGGCGCGTCGTACGTGCAGTGGTTCGCCGAGGAAGCGACGCGAGCGTACGGCGACGTCATCCCGCAGCAGCACCACGGCAAGCGGATGAGCGTGGTGAAGGAGCCGATCGGCATCGTCGCGGCGATCACGCCGTGGAACTTTCCGCTCGCGATGATCGCGCGCAAGATCGCGCCGGCGCTCGCGGCGGGCTGCACGGTCGTCGCGAAGCCGGCGGAGGACACGCCGCTCACCGCGCTCGCGCTCGCGTTCCTCGCGATGGAAGCCGGCGTGCCGCCCGGCGTGCTGAACATGATCTCGGCGTCGCGCGAGCGCGGCGTCGAAGCGGTCGGCGACTGGCTCGCCGATTCGCGCGTGCGCAAGATCACGTTCACCGGCTCGACGCCCGTCGGCAAGTTCCTCGCGCGCGAATCGGCGGCGACGCTGAAGAAGCTGTCGCTCGAACTCGGCGGCAACGCGCCGTTCATCGTGTTCGACGACGCCGATCTCGACGCGGCCGTCGGCGGCCTGATGGCCGCGAAATTCCGCAACGGCGGGCAGACCTGCGTGTGTCCGAATCGCGTGTACGTGCAGGAAGGCGTGTACGACGCGTTCGCGGCGCGCGTCGCCGAGCGGGTGGGCGCGCTGCGCGTCGCGCCGGCGACCGATTCCGCCGCGCAGATCGGCCCGATGATCAACGCGCGCGCGGTCGACAAGATCGCGCGCCACGTCGACGACGCGGTGACGCGCGGCGCGCGCGTGCTGACGGGCGGCCGGCGTCTCGCCGAGATCGGCCCGCACTTCTATGCGCCGACCGTGCTCGCCGACGCCGCGCCCGGCATGCAGCTTTGCGGCGAGGAGACGTTCGGACCGGTAGTTGCGTTGTTCCGATTCTCGACCGAAGACGAAGCCATCGCCGCAGCGAACGACACGCCGTACGGCCTCGCCGCCTACTTCTACACGCAGAACGTGCGGCGGATCGCGCGCGTGTCGTCGCGGCTCGAGGCCGGCGTCGTCGGTGTCAACGAAGGTGCGCTCGCGAGCGAGGCCGCGCCGTTCGGCGGCGTCAAGGAATCGGGCTACGGCCGCGAAGGATCGCGCTACGGGCTCGACGACTATCTCGCGATCAAGTATCTGTGCGAAGGCAATCTCGATTGACGCCTTTCACGATGAAACGTGCGCGCGCACGCATGAAATCGCTCACCGAACGGCGCCGTATGCGCGGCGCCGGCCAGGTTCGCGATCGCGCGCGCACGTGATCCGCCGCGACATTTTCATCGACTCCCGAAAAAGCTCACCATGACCGAATCGGCTCCCGTATTTCCTCACTATTCGATCGAGGTCGACTTTCCGAACCTCGATGCGCATCGTGCCGGCAACGCCGGCGTCGACTACGTGCATCGCTTCGATTCGGGCGCGCCCGGCCCGCACGTGATGATCAATGCGCTCACGCACGGCAACGAAGTGTGCGGCGCGATCGTCGTGGATGCGTTGTTGAAGATGAGGTTGCGGCCGCGCCGCGGCGTGCTGACGCTGTCGTTCGCGAACGTCGCCGCGTACGAGCGCTTCGATGCGGACAAGCCCGACGCTGCGCGCTTCGTCGATCAGGATTTCAATCGCGTATGGACGCCCGCGGTGCTGGACGATCCGTCGAAGCGCTCGGTCGAGCTCGATCGCGCGCGCGCAATGCGGCCGTTCGTCGACGAAGCCGACTGGCTGCTCGACCTGCATTCGATGCACGAACGCAGCGCGCCGCTGATCGTCGCCGGGCCGCTCGACAAGGGCACCGCGCTCGCGCTGCGGATCGGCGCGCCGGCAACGGTGATTCGCGACGAAGGCCATCCGGAAGGCAAGCGGATGCGCGATTACGGCGGCTTCGGCGATCCGGCGAGCGCGAAAAATGCGCTCCTCATCGAATGCGGTCAGCACTGGGAGGCGCGAGCGGCGGCCGTCGCGCGCGACAGCACCGCGCGCTTTCTGGTCGCCTCGGGCATCGTCGACGGACAGGATCTGCCCGTCGACTGGTTCCTGCCGCTGGCAAAGACGATGCGAGTCGTGCAGGTGACGGAACCCGTCGTCGCGACGAGCCACGACTTTCGTTTCGCCGATGCATACACCGGCCTCGAGCATTTCGCGAAAGCGGGCGAAGTGATCGGCTGGTCGAACGGCGAGCCCGTCACGACGCCGTATCCGGACTGCGTGCTCGTGATGCCGTCGCTGCGCCAGTTGCGCCCGGGCGTGACGGTCGTTCGGCTCGGCCATCTGGAGCGCGAGGTGCCGCAGCGAGGATGATGCGAACGGCACCGGGCGCCGCCGTTCGGGGCGCCGCCGAAGCGGCGCCCGATCGCATTCGACGCTCGCGACAGGCGGTCGTCGCGCTATGCTTAGCGTTTGGCGTTTGGCGTTTGGCGTTTGGCGCTTGGCGTTCAGCGCTCTACGCGCGGCGTCCAAACATCGCACGACGCAACGCCCCGACGCATCGCAACCACCCGCGCTACCCATGACGAATCGCGCGACGCTTCGGCAACGCACGCCGCTCGATGGCGGCGCGACGTCGCGCGCCGCGCGCCGTCGCTCAAAGCACGAGGTCCGACAAGCCCGGATGATCGTCGGGCCGGCGGCCGAGCGGCCAATGGAACAGGCGATCCGATTCGCGAATCGGCATGTCGTTGATGCAAGCGTGGCGATGCGCCATCAGCCCGTTCTCGTCGAATTCCCAGTTTTCGTTGCCGTACGAGCGGAACCAGTTGCCCGCGTCGTCGCGCCATTCGTACGCGAAGCGCACCGCGATCCGGTTGCCCGTGAACGCCCACAATTCCTTGATCAGCCGATAGTCGAGCTCGCGCGTCCACTTGCGGCGCAGCAGCGCGACGATCTCCGCGCGGCCCGTGGCGAACTCCGCGCGGTTGCGCCACTTGCTCTGCGGCGTATAGGCGAGCGACACGCGCTCGGGGTCGCGCGTGTTCCAGCCATCTTCAGCAGCCCGAACTTTTTGAATCGCGGTTTCGCGCGTGAACGGCGGAACGGGCGGGCGGATTTCGGTTGAATCGGACATCGTGTTCTCCAGATTGAGGACGTGAAAGGGCCTGCCCGGCTCGCCGACGGACGGCGGGCAGGTCGAGGTACGGCTATTCGAGTGAAGGAAAAGGGGGAGCGTCAGCCGGACCGGCTCGGCAACGTCGCGTCGAGCAGCAGCTCCGCCGCCGCGCGCGCGTCGCGCGCCGCCGATGCATCGCCGCTCACGAGCGCGACGCCGATCGCGCCGTCGATCAGCACGAGCCACTGGCGCGCGAGCCGCGCGACGTGCCGGCGATCCGCGCCGGCCTCGGCCGCATGCGCGTCGAGCTGCTCGCGCACGAACGCGCGCAGGCGCTCCTTGTGCTCGCGCGCGACGACACGCACCGGATCGTCCGGATGCTCGATCTCGCCCGCCGCGTTCAGGAACGCGCAGCCATGAAAATCCGCCTGCTCGAACCATTCGCGCAGCACGTCGAACATGCCGACGAGCCGCGCGCGCGGCGTCTTGCCGCGTTTTTCCGTCGCGTCGACGAACCACGTCATCCAGCGTTCGTCACGACGTTCGAGCGCGGCGGCGACGAGCGCCTCCTTCGATTCGAAGTGCGTATAGAAGCTCTTGCGCGCGGCGCCCGACAGCTTGACGATCGCGTCGACGCCCGTCGCATGAATGCCGCCCGCGTAGATCAGCGTCTCGGCCGCGTCGAGCAAGCGCTCGCGCGCGCCGGCTGCGGCGGGGGAAAGGTCAGGTTTCGTGTTCATGCGTTTACGGTAGAACGATCATTCTCCTTTGTCAACCTCGAATCGATGCGCTATCGTCTTTCGACGCGTTCGACAAACGAGGTTCGGATGAAACCGGCGAGATGGGCGGGATGGATCGCATGCGCGGTTGCGCTCGCGGGCGCGACGGCGAGCTGCACGCCGCTGCGGGTCGTCACGCACAGCGTGTCGACGGCGGAAGCCGCCGTTCCGGCCGGCCGCTACACGCTCGATCCGCACCACTGGAGCATCGTGTTCGACGTCGACCATTTCAAGTATTCGCGCTTCACGATGCGTTTCGATCGCGCGAGCGCGCAGCTCGACTGGCGCGCGGGCGGGCTTGCCGACAGCGGCGTGACGGCGTCGATCGACGCGGCAAGCATCGACACCAACGTGCCGCTGCTCGACAAGCTCGTCGCGGGCGCCGACGCGCTCGACGCCGCCCGCTATCCGCAGATCCGTTTCGACGGCGCGCACTTCACGCGCACGAGCGCGACGCAAGGCACGTTGGCCGGCAACCTGACGATCCGCGGCGCGACGCGCCCCGTCACGCTCGCCGTCACGTTCAATGGCTACGGCCGCAATCCGTTGACGAAGCAGGACACGCTCGGCTTTTCCGCGAGCGGCACGTTCAGCCGCGCGCAATTCGGCGTGACGAGCTGGTTTCCGGCCGTCGGCGACGACGTGCGCGTGCGCATCGAGGCGGAATTCGTCAAGGAAGGCGTAGCGCCGGCGCAATGACGCGCCGATGACGTACCCTCTCGCGGCGCTCACGATCCGCGACGATCCTCGATCCTCATGCACCGCGACTCACGTCGCCGTCACGAAAATTTTTTACGACATTTTTTCTTGAAAGGCGCGCTCGCGCCTCCCTACACTTCGGGCAACCGTCGAGGTTTGGGAGGTGTCATGCAACAGCAACGAGCGAAGAACGAACGAGCAATGCATTTCGCATGCGCGAAGCGCGTGGAAGGCCGTGTCGTGCTGAGGCGTTTCGATCCGGCGCACGACTCGTACGAAGAGCTGACCGCGCTGCTGCATCGCGCATTCGCGCGGCTCGGCCAAATGGGACTCAATTGCCCTTGCGTCGATCAGCCGGCCGCCGTCACGCGGCAGCGCGCGCTCGCGGGCGAGTGCTTCGTCGCCGTCTGCAACGGCCACCTGGTCGCGACGATGACGCTTCATACGCGCGATTTGTCGTCGCCGTGCGAGCTCTATCGCCGCGCCAACGTCGCGACGCTGCGCCAGTTCGGCGTCGATCCGGTGTGGCAAGGGCGCGGCATCGGCTGCTCGATGCTCGCGTTCGCCGCGCATTGGGCGGCCGCGCGCGGCTATCGGCGCCTCGCGCTCGATACGCCGCAACCCGCCGCGCATCTCGTCGAGTTCTATACGCGTCAAGGATTCCGAATCGTCGACGTCATGCATTTTTCCGGCAAAGGCTACGACAGCGCGATCCTCAGCAAGTCGACGGACGCATCGCCTTCGTATGGATGGAAAATGCGCGAACTGCCGCTGATACCGACGCCAACGCCGACACCGCTCGGTCGCGTCGCATGAGCGCCGACGACGAAACGCACCGGCGCGACCGCACGCACGATTCGGGCGATTCTGGCGATCCGAACGCGCGCAAGCCGGCCAACGTGCGAGCCGCGATGCGCGCGCGCGGGCTCGCCAAGGTCGTGTGCATCACGATCGCGGTGAGCCAGGTGTTGACGACGGCATTCGCCGGCCTCGCTCACGCATTCGGCCACGACGTCGAACCCGGCCCGCTGCTGCTCTTCAATTTCGTCACGTGCGCGCTCGTCAGTTTCTGGCTGCAATCCGATGCGCAGCGCGCCTATCTCGATGCACGAGCAAGCGGGCGCCTGCGCAAGGCCCCGACCGTCGATACGCTGCCCGACGTTCCGACCGGTTGCCCGAAACGTTGGCTAGTCATCCTGAACATTGAATTGAATCCGCATTTGCTCGACGAAGCGAAATAGAGCACGTGCGCATGGCGTGAAATCGCGGAGCGTCGCTTGGAAATATTGATGCGATGTTTACTCCCGCCACCCGAGTCTTTCGATCGATTTGACACGTGCCGCGCTGTAATGGAGACATGAAGCGCGGCCGAACCGACTGCCGAAGCGGGAGAATCGATGGACAAGCACGCGTATCTGCAAATCAGCCTTTTCGTCATCGTGCTGACGCTGCTCGTCAAGCCGCTCGGGCGCTACATCGCCCGCGTCGCAAACGGCGATCCGCCTTGGCCGATGCGAATGCTGCGGCCCGTCGAGCGATGGACGTATCGCGCGGCGGGCGTCGATCCCGAACAGGGGATGAGCTGGAAAACTTACGCGGTCGCGTTGCTGTCGTTCAGCGTGCTCGGCACGATCGCGCTCTACGCGTTGCAGCGTCTCCAGCACAGGCTGCCGCTCAATCCGCAGGCCCTGCCGGCCGTCGGTGCGGATTCGGCATTCAACACGGCCGTCAGCTTCGTCACCAACACAAGCTGGCAGGGCTACGCAGGCGAAACGACGCTCAGCTATCTGAGCCAGATGGGCGGCATCGCCGTGCAGAGTTTCCTGTCGGCCGCCGCGGGCATCGCCGTCCTGTTCGCGCTGATCCGCGCGCTCGCGACGCGCGGCACCGGCTCCGTCGGCAATCTATGGGCCGACCTCACGCGCGCGACGCTGTACATCCTGATTCCGTTGTCCGTGCTGTTCGCCGCCGCGTTCATCGCGCAAGGCACGATCCAGAACTTCTCCGCCTATCGCGCCGTTCACATCGCGCAAAGCGTCACCTGGCAGCAGCCCGCGCTCGACGCCAGCGGCACGCCGTTGCGCAGCGCCGCCGGCCAACCGGTCGTGCGCACGATCACGAGCCGCGAGCAGCTTCTGCCGATGGGGCCCGTCGCGTCGCAGGAATCGATCAAGCTGTTGAGCGGCGACGGCGGCGGCTTCTTCAACGCGAACTCCGCGCATCCGTTCGAGAATCCCACGCCCTTCAGCAACTTCCTGCAAATGCTCGCGCTGCTGCTGCTTCCGGCCGCGCTTTGCTACACGTTCGGCGCGATGGTCGGCGACACGCGGCAGGGCTGGGCGATCTATGCGGCGATGCTCGCGATGTTCGTCGCCTGCGCCGCGGCAACGATGCGCGCGGAGCAGGCGGGCAGCGCGACGCTCACGGCGCCCGGCATCGACTCGCGCGCTTCCGTAGCGATGCCGGGCGGCAACATGGAAGGCAAGGAGACGCGCTTCGGGATCGCGTCGTCCGCGCTCTACGCGGCGATCGCGACGGCGAGCGGCGACGGCGCCGTCGACGCGATGCACGATTCGCTGACGCCGATCGGCGGACTCGTGCCGATGGCGTTGATGCAGACGGGCGAAGTGGTGTTCGGCGGCCCCGGCTCGGGACTCTTCGGCATGCTGGTGCATGCGATGCTCGCCGTGTTCATCGCGGGATTGATGATCGGCCGCGCGCCCAAATATCTCGGCAAGAAGATCGATCCGCACGACATGAAGCTCGTCTCGATCGCGATCCTCGCGACACCGATCGTCGTGCTCGTCGGCACGGCCGTATCGGTGCTGCTGCCGGACGGCGTCGCCGGCATCGCGAACCCCGGCGCGCACGGCTTCAGCGAGATCCTCTACGCGTTCACGTCGGCCGCGAACAACAACGGCAGCGCGTTCGCCGGCCTCGCCGCGAACACGCCGTACTACAACACGGCGCTCGCGGCGGCGATGTGGCTCGGCCGCTTCGCGACGATCGTGCCGGTGCTCGCGCTCGCGGGCTCGCTCGCGCCGAAGGTGCGGCGCGCGGCCGGCCCCGGCACGCTGCCAACGCATGGCCCGCTCTTCGTCGTCCTGCTGATCGGAACGGTCTTGCTGATGACGTTGCTCACGTATCTGCCGGCGCTTGCGCTCGGGCCGATCGTCGAGCAGGTGACGATGGGCGCCGCGCATTGAATGCCGCGCGAGGCTCGACATGCCGCCTCGCGCGGTTTTCGGATCATCGTTCGCAGTCCGTAGCGCGGCGTGACTCGTGGCTCGTGACTCGTGGCTCGTGACTCGTGACTCGTGACTCGTGACTCGTGACTCGTGACTCGTGACTCGTGACTCGTGACTCGTGACTCGTGACTCGTGACTCGTGACTC
>NZ_JPWT01000123.1:0-19301 GCF_000773065.1 Burkholderia sp. ABCPW 111
CAACACCCCCCGGATCATGACTGCGACTGGGGGCGGGAATCATACCGGGCCTGGCTGGCCAAAACCCCGATTATCGGGGCGTGAAGATAGTAACGGGGGTCATGAAAACAATCTGGAAGATTCTCGGCCTGACGGCCGCGGCGTCGATCTCGCTCGCCGGCTGCGGTGGTGGCGACGGCGGCGGCAGCAGCAGCGCGCAAACCGGCACGCTGCATGTCGCGATGACCGACGCGCCGTCGTGCGGCTTCGATCACGTCTACGTGACTGTCTCGAAGGTGCGCGTCAACATGAGCGCGCAAGCGGGCGACAACGATTCCGGCTGGACCGACGTCGCGCTCGCGACGCCGCAGAAGGTCGACCTTCTGTCGCTGACCAACGGCGTGCTCGCCGACCTCGGCCAAAGCGCGCTGCCGGCCGGCCAGTACCAGCAAGTGCGGCTCGTGCTCGCGCAGAACCAGGGCAACACGCTCGCGAACTCGGTCGTGCCGACGGGCGGCACCGAGCAGCCGCTCGCCACGCCGAGCGCGACGCAAAGCGGCTACAAGATCATCACGCCGTTTACGGTTCAACCGAACACGCTCGTCGATCTCGTTCTCGACTTCAACGCGTGCAAGTCGATCGTCCAGCGCGGCAACGGCGCGTATGCGCTCAAGCCAGTCGTGACCGCCACGCCGACCGTCGTCAGCGGCGCGATCGACGGCTATGTCGCGCCGAACGAAGCCGGCGCGACGGTCTACGCCGAGCAGAACGGCCAGGTCGTCAGGGGCACCATCGCCGACAGCAGCGGCCACTTCGTGCTGACGCCGCTCGTGCAGAGCTCGACGAACGGCAACTACGACATCGTGATCGCGCAGAACAACGTGGCGACCGGGATCGTTCGTTCGGTGCCCGTCGTCGTGAACACGACGACGTCGGTGTCGACTTCATCCGTGCCGATCACCCTGCCCGCATCGACGATGAACGTCGTGAGCGGCACGGTCACGGCGAGCGCCGACGCGATCCTGCGCGCGCTGCAGATGGTGAACTCGCTGCCGTACGAGGTTGCATCGACGAACGCGAATCTCGACACGGGCGCCTACGCGCTGACGCTGCCGACCGCGGCGCCGATCGTCGGCACGTATTCGGGTTCGCTGCCCGTCGCGATGAGCGCGGCGCCGAGCGCTGCCGGCCAGTACACGATCGAAGCCGATGCGGCGAACGGCGCGACGCAGCAGCAGCCGGCGAACATCGCCGCAGGCTCGGTCGCGAACGTCAATTTCGGGTTCTAATCGTCGGCAATACGAACGGAAGGGGCGCTGCTCCTTCCGCCTTCATCACAAACGGGGAAACAACATGAAGAAAATCATCATCGCGCTGGCGGTTTCCACAGGTGTCCTGAGCGGCTGCGCAGTCTACGTGCCGGATCAGCCGGGCGTCATCATGGCGCCGCAAGGCGGCCCGGGCAATGGCTTCTGCCCGCCGGGACAAGCGAAGAAGGGAAATTGCTGAGTCTCGCGAGCACGTGTACCAAGGCGCCTTCGGGCGCCTTTTTCGTGTCCGAACGCGGGGTATCGAGGATTGGCGGGATGTGCGGCGGTTCGACTCGGATCGGCGTGTTTCGATGCGCGCGTGAAGCGAAGCGCGGCACGTGACGCAAGGCGCGCAGCGCCTCGGCGGCAAGCTCGCGGCCTGACGTGCGACGGGAATGGCGCGTCGAACGAATCACGCGTGCGTGGCAGGAGCGCCGATGCGGCGCGTACTTGCCGCTTTCGCCGAGCGGCGGCGCGGCGGATGTCCTCGTATGCGGCCAATCCGCGCGCGGCCGGTGCGCGGACGTCTCGACGCCGTCAGTGCCCTCGCCGCAGGAGCCGCCACGGGTGGCGCCAATCGACATGCGGTGCGTGCTCGTCGCGCGGATGCTGCAGGCGATGTTCCTGCCAGAGTTCGTCCGAATACAGCACCGCGACGATGAGAAGCGGGAGTACGAGAAAAACGCCCAGTATCACTTGCTCGATCACGATAGTCTCCATCGCGGGGCGGGAACCCTCGCTTCATTTTAGACTCTGTACCAAAGCCCACAGTCATTTTCCGTCGATGCTTCCTTCGACGCACTCCGCGCTTGTACGGGTGTCCATGCCGCCCCCACGCCGCCCCTCGAATGACTCAAGGACAATCAACATGCAAATCCAGAACGAACAACACACGCTCGCGCTGAGGCCGCTCGAGCGTCAGGACCTGCGTTTCGTGCACGAACTGAACAACGACGCGAAGATCATGCGTTACTGGTTCGAAGAGCCGTACGAAACGTTCACCGAGCTGTCGCAACTGTACGACCAGCACGTGCATGACCAGCGCGAGCGCCGCTTCGTCGCGTTCGATTCGGATGACGAACTTGTCGGTCTCGTCGAACTGATCGAGCTCGACTACATTCATCGCCGCGGCGAGTTCCAGATCATCATCGCGCCGAACCGTCAGGGCCGCGGCTACGCGACGCGCGCGACCCGGCTCGCCGTCGAATATGCGTTCAAGGTGCTGAACCTGCGCAAGCTGTATTTGATCGTCGACAAATCGAATGCCGCGGCGATTCGGGTTTACGAGAAATGCGGTTTCAAGCACGAAGCCGAATTGATCGAAGAGTTTTTCGGCAACGGCCAATATCACAACGCATTGAGAATGTGCATTTTCCAGCGCGATTATTTCGAGACCCAACAGGGTGCGGAATTACACGGGGGCGAATAAAGCCGGCCGGCGTGTACGGCGGCGCGCCGCGCCAGCCGGGGCGCTTGAAGGCTGGCGACGGAACGGATGCCGGGTGCGAACGCACCTGGCATTTTTTTTGAATTCCGCTGATCAGAAGATTCTCATGTGGCGGTGCGAAATTTCTTGACGAATTTATGTGCGGCGCATCAAATCGATAAGCGGCGCCTTTTGAATTATCCAACTCGTTCATCATGAGAAAACCCGTGCGACCGGAAGGCTTGCAGCGCAAGACTTTTGGGCATCCGAAAAATCGGGAATACGGATTTGCGCCGTGGCGGAGCGCAGCGGCAGGCTGCGCGAACTGGGCTGCGGAGCGGGTGCGGCAATCCGTCGCTATTGCGGTCGCACAACGAATGTGCTTGCGATCGCCTTCGCTTTTCCTAGCATGAGAAGACGCGGGTCGACGCAAGCCTTTAAATACATACCTAACCCGAGCTCATGACCCGAGCGATTGGGAGACACGACATGATGAAGCGAACCGGTCTTTTACTGGCACTGACGAGCGGCATCGTTGCATTTTCGGTGGCGCAGGCCAATGGCGATGCGCCGCTCAAGCCGCAGCAGGAAATCCAGCTGACGAAGAACGCTTGGGGATGCCTGTCGAAAGACAATCTGGATTCCGTGCTGAGCCACGAGCGCGACGGCCAGTCTCAGGCGAGGCAGCAGTATTTCGACGACTATCGCTGCCTGTCGGTGCCGGAGGGGCAGCGCTTCCGGGTCGTGAGCGTCGACGAGGGCGACGTGCAGTTCGTGAGCGCCGAGAACAGCGACCAGCAAGGCCTCTGGACCGACGCGCGCTTCATCAAGCAGTAACGCGTTCGCTTTCGGCGGCGCGTTCGGCACGGGCCGAGCGCGCCGAGTTCGTACGGCCCGGTGCATGTCGGGCCGTCGCGCGTTTACGGCCGCCGTAGGCGGCGACGCGTGCGAGCGGTCGCGCGAGCATCGCGCATTCGGTATCATCACGCCCCGACCCGAATCAACGGCCCGTGCGGGCCCCGATGCCGAATGGCGCTCAAATCGACGATCTACAAGGCGGAGCTGCAAATCGCCGACATGGACCGGCACTATTATGCCGATCATTCGCTCACCGTCGCCCGTCACCCGTCCGAAACGGACGAGCGGATGATGGTGCGCATCGCCGCGTTCGCGCTGTTCGCGCATGAGCGGCTCGAGTTCTGCAAGGGGCTGTCGGATATCGACGAGCCCGATCTCTGGCAAAAGGACCTGACCGGGGCGATCGAGACCTGGATCGACGTTGGCCAGCCGGATGAGCGCCGCATCGCGAAAGCGAGCGGCCGCGCCGAGCGGGTGAACGTCATCGCGTACGGCGGGCGCACGTCCGACATCTGGTGGCAAGGCGTGCGCGGCAAGGTCGAGCGGTTGCGCAACGTGCAGGTGACGTCGCTCGCGGAGGGCGTCGCGGCGGCGTTGGGCGGTTTCGCCGAGCGCACGATGCGTTTGCAGTGCATGATTCAGGACGGCGCCGCGTGGCTGTCGAGCGCGACGCACGATCCGGTCGCGATCGAGTGGACGACGCTGAAGGCTCGCGAAGACGCTTGAGCGGGTGGTTGGCGGCGCAGGCGGCCGCGCGTTGCAGCTTGCCAGCCGGGGCGGTTAGCCTGCTCTGCTTTCTGCTTTCTGCTTTCTGCTTTCTGCTTTCTGCTTTCTGCTTTCCGCTTTCCGTCCGCCGTCCGCCGTCCGCCGATTCCGGATTTCAGGTTCCCGCGTTCGGGAGGAGAATTGCCCGCCTTGCGCCGGCGCCGTGTCGTGGCGCTCAGCACGCGACGGCTTCCGGCGGCCCTTTGAGCTCGACCATATTGCCTTCCGGATCGAACAGGTAGATCGACGGCCCGTAGCCGTCCGCGCCGTAGCGCCGCGCGGCGTCGCCCGGCCGCGCGCCGTGCGCGGCGAGATGCGCGTGCAGCGCGGCAGCGTCGAACGGCTCGATGCGCAGGCACAGATGATCCATGTTCCGCCCCTTTCCCGGCGTCCCGCTGTCCGCACGGTCGATCGGCGCGCCGGCCGCGAGCAGATCGATCAGCGAGCGCCCCGCACGCAATTGGACGAGCCCCAATTCCCGCTGCTCCTTCTCGACATGACAGCCGAGCACTTCGCAATAGAAACGGGTCATCGCCGCCAGATCGGCGGCGCGCAGCACCACGTGATCGATCTCGTGGATGTGGAATTTCATCGGGGACGTCTCCTTCGGGGGGAGTCCTACCGAGTGTAGACGGTCCGTGCGGCGCACGAGCGGGCGGTGCAAAATCGATGGACGAAAAAAAGCCCGTTCGCAATTGAACGGGCTTAATCCATATCAGGAGGAGACATGGAGGAGACAGTTCCAACTATACACATCCGGATGGTGCGACGCAATATTCCTAGTGTAAAAAAACGTCAGGACGGCAATCTGTCGCATCCGCACCGCAACAAAATGGGGCAGAGGCGACGCTCGCGCGATAGTTGGCGCAACGAAGCGAACGATTGTGTGTCATTCGTGTGACGATGATTCGAATGAGAGCGCAAGAAACAGCGCGTAGGCGGCGGGAGCGGCGTCTACAGTGACAGGCATCCGTTCCGTCTTTGCGAGGTCATCATGAAGAAGCCAGCCTATTCGACCGACGACGCGCGCTGGGCCGCGCTCGTCGCGCGCGATGCCGACGCCGACGGCGCGTTCTGCTACGCGGTCAGGACGACGGGCGTGTTCTGCCGGCCGTCGTGCGCGTCGCGGCTGCCGAAGCGCGAAAACGTGTCGTTCTTTGCCGATACGGGCGCCGCGCGCGCGGCCGGCTATCGCCCGTGCAAGCGTTGCCGGCCCGAGGGGTTGCCGCGCGAGCTCGAGATCGTCCATCGCGCGTGCGCGGTGCTCGACACCCATCGCCAGGACCGGTTCACGCTTGCGCAACTAAGCGATGCCGTTCACGTGAGCCCGTTTCATCTGCAGCGGCTCTTCAAGCGCGTCGTCGGCGTGTCGCCGCGCCAGTATCAGGCCGCGCAGCGCGGCGCGGCGCTGCGCGACGCGTTGCAAAGCGGCGTCGCCGTCACGCGAGCGGCCGTCGACGCGGGCTTCAATTCGCCGTCTCGGCTCTACGAATCGGTGCCGCGCGAGCTCGGCATGTCGCCGTCTGCGTTTCGCCGCAAGGGCGCCGGGCTCGAGATCGACTACGCGACGGCCGACACGCGGCTCGGCGTCGTGCTCGTCGCGGCGACGAGCAAGGGCATCTGCAGGATTGCATTCGGCGACGCTGCGACGCCGCTCGTCGACGAGCTGAAAGCGGCGTTCGCGAATGCGCGAATCGTCGAGTCGGCCGAGCGGATCGCGCCTTTCGTCGAGCAGATCGACGCGTATTTGAACGGCGCGCGCCGGCGTTTCGAGTTGCCGCTCGATCTCGCCGCGACCGAGTTCCAGCAGCGCGTGTGGGATGCGTTGCGTCGGATTCCTTACGGCGAGACGCGCAGCTACACGCAGATCGCCGAGGCGCTCGGCGCGCCGCGCGCCGTGCGGGCGGTCGCGAGCGCGTGTGCGTCGAACCCGGTTGCGCTCGCGATTCCGTGCCATCGCGTCGTGCAAAAGGGCGGCTCGCTCGCCGGCTATCGATGGGGCCTGCCGCGCAAGGCGGCGCTCCTCGATGCGGAGGCGCAACGCGCGGCGGGCGAGTCCGCCGCCGCGCTCGCCGTGGACGACGCAGCTTGAGCGCCGCGGTTCGACCAGCCGCTCCGCGGCCCGGCAGCGTCGCGCTCGAGCTGCCGTTCAAATCGCCCTACGATTGGCGCCGCGTGCTGCGTTTCTTCGCCGGGCGCGCGATTCCGGGCGTCGAAGCGGTGGAGGACGACGCGTATCTGCGTACGATCGACTATCGCGGCGTGACGGGCGCGCTGACGGTGCGCAAGCATCCGCGTAAGCGCTGTCTCGTCGCGCTCGTCGAAGGCGACGCGGCGCGGCACGCGGACGCCGCGTTCGCCGAGCGGCTCGCGACGATGCTCGATCTGCACGCCGATCCCGCCGCGATCGGCGCGCATCTCGCGCGCGACGCCTGGCTCGCGCCGCTCGTCGATGCGGCGCCCGGCTTGCGCGTGCCGGGCGCGTGGTCGGGCTTCGAGCTGATCGTGCGGGCGATCGTCGGCCAGCAGGTGAGCGTGAAGGCCGCGACGACGATCGTGGGGCGACTCGTCGAGCGCGCGGGCGAGCGGCTCGCCGATCACCCGCAACGCGCGACCGGCTGGCGTTTTCCCGAACCCGCCGCGCTCGCCGCGTGCGATCTGTCGCGCATCGGGATGCCGGGCAAGCGCGTCGCGGCGCTGCAGGGCGTTGCGCGCGCGGTCGCCGCGGGCGACGTGCCGCTCGACGCGTACGCGGCCGATCCGGCCGGTGTGCGCGCCGCGCTGCTCGCGCTGCCGGGGGTCGGCCCGTGGACCGTCGAATACGTCGCGATGCGCGCGTGGCGCGACGCCGACGCGTGGCCCGCGACCGATCTCGTGCTGATGCAGGCGATCGTCGCGCGCGACCCGGCGCTCGACCGTCCGGCGAGCCAGCGCCGCCGCACCGATGCGTGGCGCCCGTGGCGCGCGTATGCGGCGATGCATCTGTGGAACGAGATCGCCGAGCGTGCCGGCGCGGCGCGCGGCGGATAGCCGCCGACCAGACGCCGACGCCCGCCGGACGCGGTGGGCGTGAATCGTCCGGCAACGCCCGAGGGCAGGTCAAGCGAGCCTTTCGGCGAGATGTTAAAGTGCCCGCTACCATCAATCCCGCCAGGTGGTCCGCGCGCGTCGCGCGGCTGCCGAGCCCGCACTTGCATCGATGCCGAACAACATGACTTCCCGACAGACAGACTTGTTGCAGCAACGCCTCGCCGTGTTGAGCACGAGCCCGACGCGCGAGCAGCTACCTGACGGCCTGCGCGGCATCGAGAAGGAAAGCCTGCGCGTGACGCGCGACGGGATGATCGCGTTCACGCCGCATCCGCGCGCGCTCGGCTCGGCGCTCACGCATCCGTCGCTCACGACCGACTATTCGGAAGCGCTCGTCGAGCTGATCACGCCCGCGGAGCGCGACGCTGCGACGACGCTCGAGCGGCTCGACGAACTGCATCGCTACGTCTACGCGTCGATCGGCGACGAAATGCTGTGGACGGATTCGATGCCGGGCCTTTTGCCCGCCGACGACGAAATCCCGATCGCTTACTACGGCACGTCGAACATCGGACGCCTGAAGACCGTCTACCGGCGCGGCCTCGCGTATCGCTACGGGCGCACGATGCAGTGCATCGCGGGAATTCACTACAACTATTCGCTGAGCGAGGAAGTCTGGCGGCGGCTGCACGCGGAGGACGGCTCGACCGCGAACATGGTCGACTATCAGTCCGAGCGCTACCTCGCGCAGATCCGCAATTTCCGCCGCACGAGCTGGCTGCTGATGTACCTGTTCGGCGCGTCGCCCGCGCTCGATCTCGGTTTCCTGCGCGGCCACCCGCACAAGCTCGACACGTTCGACGCCGCGACGCTGTATCGCCCGCATGCGACGAGCCTGCGGATGAGCGACCTCGGCTACTCAAACACGACCGCGCAGGCCGCGCTGGAAGCCGACTACAACACGCTGCAGGGCTACCTCGACGCACTGTCGAAGGCGGTCAGCGAGCAGTACCCGCCGTACGAGGCGATCGGCACGCACCGCGACGGCGAGTGGATTCAGATCAACACGAACGTGCTGCAGATCGAGAACGAGTTCTACTCGACGATCCGGCCGAAGCGCGTTACGTACTCGGGCGAGCGGCCGCTGCACGCGCTCGCGTCGCGCGGCGTCCAGTACATCGAAGTGCGCTGCCTCGACATCGATCCGTTCGAGCCGACGGGCATCTCGCTCGACACCGCGCGCTTCATCGACGCGTATCTGCTCGTCTGCGCGCTCGCCGAGAGCGCGCCGCTCACGTGCGACACGTATCGCGAATCGAATGCGAACTTCGGCCGCGTGACGATGGAGGGGCGCAAGCCGGGGCTCGAACTGACGCGCGACGGCGCGGCCGTACCGATGCGCGCTTGGGCCGACGAAATCTTCGCGCAGATCGAAGCGGCGGGCCGCGTGCTCGACGACATTCGGGGCGGCGATGCGCATGCGCGCGCGATCGCCGCGCAGCGCGCGAAGCTCGACGATCCGGAGCGCACGCCTTCCGCCCGCGTGCTGCGCGCGATGCGCGAGAACGGCCAGTCGTTCCTCGAGTTTGCGCGCGCGCAAAGCGAAGCGCATGCCGCGTATTTCCGCGGCCGTCCGCTCGACGAGGCCGCGATGCGCGATGCGCAGGCGCTCGCCGAGCGCTCGCTCGACGAGCAGACGGAACTCGAAGGGAAGAACGCCGGATCGTTCGACGCGTTCGTCGCCGCGTATCGCGCTTATACGTTGAATCGGTTCAGCGTGTGAGGGAGCGCGGGCGCGCGCCAGGCCGGCACGCGCGTGAGCGTGAGCGTGTGCGTGTGCGTGTGCGGCGCGGGGGCATGATGTCGACGGGCGGCGTGTTGGTGCGTATGCGTGTTGCGGCTATGCTTGCCGCCGCTTCGCCGCTTCGCCGCTTCGCCGCTTCGCCGCTTCGCCGCTTCGCCGCTTCGCCGCTTCGCCGCTTCGCAACGTCCCCGTCCATTGCGACCCTCCGCCAACGCCTGAGCGCCGCCGATAAACCGCTACCTGCATGCGCACACGCCTCGCCGCGCTCAACGCCATGATTGGAGCCAACGCCCTCCGAGACGCTTTGCTGCGTTCCGCTTGACTCGGCAGACGGTTGCTCAGAGCGGATCGCGGCCGCCGGGCCGCGCCTCGCCGGCGGCGCTCTCTTCATCCGGCACGGTCTCGAGATCCGCGAGCCAGACGGCCGCCGACGCGTCGCTCGGCGCGCGATAGTCGCCGCGCGGCGACAGCGATCCGCCCGACCCCACCTTCGGCGCATTCGGCACGCAACTGCGCTTGAATTGCGATTCCTCGAAGAAGCGCCGCACGAACACGCGCAGCCAGTGCTTGATTTCGCGCAGCGTGTACTGGTGCCGTTCCTGTCCCGGATCGGGCCATGCGCCGAGCGTCGCGTCGCGCCACGCGTGCCACGCGATGAACGCGAGCTTCGACGGCCGGTAGCCGAACCGCGACACGTAATAAAGCGCGAAGTCCTGCAATTCGAACGGCCCGACGACGTCCTCCGAGCGCTGTTCCGGCTCGTTGCCGGCGTTGCCCGGAATCAGTTCCGGGCTGATCGCCGTGTCGAGCACGGCTTGCAGCACCGGCGCGAGCGCCGGATCGAACAGCGTCGATTGCGCCGCCCAACGGATCAAGTAGCGGATCAGCGTCTTCGGCACGCTCGCATTGACGCCGTAATGCGCCATGTGATCGCCGACGCCGTATGTGCACCAGCCGAGCGCGAGCTCGCTCAGGTCGCTCGTGCCGACGACGAGCCCGCGATGCAGGTTCGCAAGCCTGAACAGATAGCTCGTGCGCATGCCTGCCTGCACGTTCTCGAAGGTCGCGTCGTAGATCCGCTCGCCGCGCGCGAACGGATGGCCGATGTCGGCGAACATCTTCAGGCAGGCGGTGCGGATGTCGATGTCGAGCGCGGCGCAGCCGAGCGCGGCGATCAACTGCCGCGCCTGGCGGCTCGTCTTCTTGCTCGTCGCGAAGCCGGGCAGCGTGCACGCGACGATGTTTCCGCGCGGCAGGCGCAGCACGTCCATCGCGCGCGCGCAGACGAGCAGCGCGTGCGTCGAATCGAGCCCGCCCGATACGCCGATCACGAGCTTGTCGACGTGCGCCGCGCGCATTCGCGTGACGAGCCCCTGCACCTGAATGTCATAGATCTCGCCGCAGCGCCGGTCGCGCAGCGCAGGGTCCGACGGCACGTAGGGAAAGCGCTCGTACGTGCGCGCGAGCGGCAGGCGGCGATCGCGGTCGATCGGCGCGTCGATGCGCACGGTGCGGAACGTCGCGCAGACGTCGCGATGCCGCTGCGCCGATTGCGCGAAGCTTGTCTGGCGCGCGCGCTCGCAACAGAGGCGATCGAGGTCGATGTCGGCCCTGATCGCCTGCGCGGCGTCGAGAAAGCGCCGGCTCTCGGCGAGTTGCACGCCGTCCTCGTGGATCATCGCGTGCCCGTCCCAGGCGAGATCGGTCGTCGATTCGCCGGCGCCGGCGCTCGCATACGCATACGCGGCGAGGCAGCGCGCCGACTGGTTCGCGGCGAGCGCCTGCCGATATTCGGCCTTGCCGACCGTCGCGTTCGACGCCGACAGGTTCAGCAGCACCGTCGCGCCCGCGAGCGCGGCGAACGACGACGGCGGGATCGGCACCCACAGGTCCTCGCAGATCTCGACGTGGAACGTGAAGCGCGGCTGCGCGCCGATCTCGAACAGCAGCGCGCTGCCGAACGGCACGCCGGAATGGCCGGGCAGATCGACGGCGGCGCGCGGCAGCGCGTCGCCGGACGCGAACTGCCGCGCTTCGTAGAACTCGCGGTAGTTCGGCAGGTAGGTTTTCGGAACGATGCCGCACAGGCGGCCGCGATGGATCACGGCCGCGCAGTTGAACAGCATCGAGCAGAATTGCAGCGGCACGCCGACGACCGCGATCGAGCCCAGCGCGCGCGATGCGGCGAGCACGTCCTCGAGCGCCGCGACGCATCCGTCGAGGAGCGCCTGCTGGAGAAAAAGATCGTCGCACGTGTATGCGGACAGGCATAGCTCCGGAAAGAGCGTGAGAAGCGTGCCGTCGTCTTCGGCCTCGCGCAGCGCGGCGATCACCTGCGCCGCATTGAACGCCGGATCGGCGACGCGCACGCGCGGCGTCGCGACGCGGATGCGCGCGAAGCCGTGCCGGTAGAGATTGAAGAAGGCCATGGTGCCGTGTGCGAGACTCGCGCGCTGCGCCCAATGCGGTGCAGCGCGACATGCGCGCGAGGTGCGGCGACGCGTGGCGGGCGAAGCCGCGTTTGCCGACAGTGTGCGGCGCGCATCGGCCACACCGTTGACTCAGATCAAGCGATGCGGCGATGCGCCGCGCAGAAGCCGGCGCGGCGCGTGGTTGCGCTTCGCTGGCGGCGCGCGGCGGTTACGGCTGCACGTCGAGGAAGTCGCGCGCGTTGCACGCTTCGGCGCTCACGCGCAGCGTCTGCAGCGCGCGCTTCTCGATGCGGCGGATCTGTTCGCGCGACACGCCCGATTGCGCGGCGATCTGCTCGTAGCTGCACGGCTCGCCGCCGCCGATCCCGAAGCGCAGGCGGAGAATATCGGCTTCCTGCGCCGACATCGTCTTCAGCAGCGACGCGACGACGTCGCGCATCTGCGCGTCGGCGAGCGCATCGAACAGGCTCGGCGTCGACGCGTCCTCGACGAGATCGCCGAATTCGGCGTGCTCGTCGTCGCCAAGCGGCGCGTTCAGCGAGCGCGGCTCGTGCGGCAGCGTCAGCATCGCGCGCAGCCGCTCGGCCGACAGCTCGGTCGCCGCCGCGAGCTCGGCGAGCGACGCGCGCGCGCCGCTGCGCTGCCTGATCCGATCGGCGGCCTTGCGCACGCGGCGCGCTTGGTCGCCGACGTGAACCGGCAGGCGGATCGTGCAGGCGCGGTCCGCGATCGCGCGCGAAATCGCCTGACGAATCCACCATGTCGCGTACGTCGAGAACTTGAAGCCGCGTTGATATTCGAATTTCTCGATCGCACGCAGCAGGCCGAGATTGCCTTCCTGAAGCAGATCGGCGAGATCCAGCCCGCGCGACGCATACCTGCGCGCGATCGACAGCACGAGCCGCAGGTTCGCCTCGGCCATCCAGGTGGTCGCGGTCGAGATGCGCGCTTCGCCTTCGGCAAACGCGCTCGCGGCGGCGCGCAGCGCGTTCGAGCCGCCCTTCGCCGGCGACGCCGGCGGGCGCTGCATCGCGCGCCGCACCGCGTTGATTTCGGCCGACGGCCAGCCGTATGCGTCGAGCGCGGCGTACGCCCGCTTGCGCGCGCGGGCGAACGCGCGCGCACCTTCGTCGCCGCGGGCGCGTGCGCGTTGCAGCGCGGCGCGCGCGTGGGCGAGCGCCGGATCGTCCGGCAACGACGCGAGCGCGAGAAGATCGAGCGCATCGGCGAGCGCGTGCAGCACCTGCGTGCGGCCGGCTTCGATTTCGGTTGCGAGCGCGATTTCCTGCGCGTGGTTCAGAAGCGGCACCGCGTGCATCCGGCGCACGAAGAGCGTGAGCGGATCGGTCGAGGCGGCGGCGTCGCCCGTCGCGTCGTCGCTTTGTTCGGACAACGGAGCGTTGGTGTCGTCGCGCCAATCGGCGCCGGCGTGCGCGGACCGCGCCGGCTTGCCGTGCGACGGCGCGTCGCCGCCGCTTTCTTCGGATGGGTGGTGGTCGAGAGGATCGAGCTCGCCGAAGTCGTGCTCGAGCGCGCCGGAGGGCGCGCGGGCGGGCTCGTCGCCCAACTCGGCAAAAGCCGCGTCGTCGTGGGCGCCGGCAAGTTCGAGCAATCGGTCGATGCCCTGTTCGTAGCGCACTTCGCGCTCTGAGACTTTCATGGCAAACGCGGATCGGGCCGCGGTACGTCGTGACGGAGCGAATCCGTCGAGCCAGGCCCGTCGGCTCGTCGCGAACGCCCGTCCGCGCCGATGAGCCTTACAGCCGTGCATCTTGTGGCGGATCGCGAAATTTCAATGGCGAGCTGCGCTTTCCGATCGGCGAGACGCGCGCCGCCGCGCGGCCGAAACAGGTTCGGAAGCCTTATTGATCGTGATTGCGTGTCGGCACGGCGTCATGAAACGCGTGGCTATTCATACGATTCGCGGCGAACGCGCGTTGCGTCGGGGCTCGCGCTTTCGACGCCGGCGGCGGCGCGCTCGCGCAAACGGGCGTCGTCCGCGTCGTCTTCGCCTTCGCCTTCGTCGCGTTCGACGGAGATGTCGCGGGCCGCTTCGTCGCGCACGTCGCGCTCGTCGTCGGGGTAGCCGGAGTCGTCGGGCTCTGCCTCGTGCGGCTCGGCCGTGTACGAGCCCGCCGTACCGAAGCCCGGTGCGGCTTCGCGCAGCGCCGCCGCGTAAGCTTTCCACCCGGTGTCGTTGCCTGCGAACAGGTGCTTGCGAACGGGCAGCGCAAGCGCGTCGTAGTCGAGCGGATCTTCGAGCAGCAACTGCGGCCACAGGCAGAACGAGCGCAGCGCGCGAGCCTCGAACTCGCGCATGGTCATGTCCTGCACGACGTACTCGACGAGCGGCACGTCGGCGAGCATGCCGTTCGTCGCAAGGAGCGCTTCGATCGACAGATCGTCGCGCTTCTGCTCTTCGAGGCGGCTCAGGATTTGCAGCACGCTGCCGAGGTGCAGCAGCAGCGCGCGCCGTGCGTAAGCGTCTTCCATGACGGTGCCTCCGGGCGGATGGCCGTGCCGCATGCCGCGCGCTCGGCGAGCGTGCGGCGGCGGGCGCGCATCGCGCTGCGCGGCGTGCGAGATCGAAACGCGGCTGCGTCGACGCGCTCGCCGCGTCGGATGCGGCACGGCATGCATACAAGGGTATCCAATCTGCACGCGGGCCGCCGATGCGGATTGACGCACGTCAACGGACGAGCGCGGCTGGGCGACCTGGGACGTGTCGAATCGTGCGTGAGTTGGGGACGGCCGGCGGATGCGGCGCTTGCCTGGCGCCGCGCGACGGCTGATGCGACGGAGCGGGCGTGTCCGGCGGCTTGCCTGCCAGCTGAGGGAGCGCGGCGCCGCGGCGCGTCGATCCGATCGTGCTCACGCGTCGGCGGACCGATAACGCGGCGTCAACAACGATAAGGGGACACACTCATCCTGACGAGACCGGCCACGCGTTGCACGGGCCCATTTCGTAGCTGTAGCCGTAGCCGTAGCCGTAGCCGTAGCCGCGACCGCTGCCGCACGGCGATCGCGCCTACTCGTCGGACGCGTGCGTCGACCGGCCGCAGTGCAGCCGGCAGCGCAGCGATTGCTCACCCCTTCGAATGTCGTTCGACCTTCATCGCGCTCTCCTTGACTTCGTGCCGGCGTACGCGCGTTGCGCGGCGACTGCAGGAAACGTGGAAAGCGGCCTGTTGATTCTCGTCAACGAAGCACGAGATCGGAGCCGATCGCCTCCCCCAGCGCCCGCGCGATGCGCGCTTCGCTGTCGGCGAGCTTCGCCTCGACGCGTTCGACGAGACGGCGGATCTTTGTCGAGCCGCGCCGGCTCGACGGATAGGCGGCGCAGATCCGCTCCTCGCCGAACGACGCGCTCTCGAAGCGCCATTCGACGAGAAGCGGCACGAGCCGCCCCGCTTCGAGCGCGTCGACGACGCTCCATTGCGGACACGGCAGGATGCCCGCGCCGTCGAGCGTCGCCGCGAGCGCGAGGCCGTAATTGTCGGTCGCGAGCGGGCCTTTCGGCTCGATGCGTTCGCGCGTGCCGTCGCGATCAAAGGCCCACGTGTTGGCGAGCGTCGGGTGGCGGTAGA
Source organism: Burkholderia sp. ABCPW 111 (assembly GCF_000773065.1). Taxonomy (NCBI): domain Bacteria; kingdom Pseudomonadati; phylum Pseudomonadota; class Betaproteobacteria; order Burkholderiales; family Burkholderiaceae; genus Burkholderia; species Burkholderia sp. ABCPW 111. The sequence goes on from NZ_JPWT01000123.1 coordinate 15,192, forward strand.
TCACGCAGTCGTGCCGCGCGAGATCGGCGGGCGCGACGGGCCGGCCGCGTTGCGCGAGGTAGCCGGGACTCGCGCACAGCAGGCTGCGGTTCGAGCCGATCGGCTTGACGATCTGGCTCGGCAGATCGTAGTTGCCCATCCTGAGCGCGAGATCGAAGCCTTCGCCGACAATGTCGACGTAATGATCGGACAGCGACAGCTCAATGCGCACGCGCGGAAACGCCCGCGTGAACGGCAGGCAGAGCGGCGCGAGGATCGCGTGCCCGAACGAGTGCGCGGCGGTGACGCGCAGCAGGCCGCGCGGCTCGTCGTCGTGCTCGGAGAGTTGTCGCGCGCCGTCCGCGAGCCGGCGCAGCACGTCGGTCGCGGTCGCGAGATAGAGCCGCCCGCCTTCGGTCAGCACGAGCTTGCGCGTCGTGCGTTCGAGCAGTTGCACGCCGAGCGTCTCTTCGAGCCCGGCGATCGCTTTCGTCACCGCCGACGGCGTCTTCGCGAGCCGGCGCGCCGCTTGGCTGAGGCTGCCCTCTTCGACCGCGCAGACGAAGGTTTCGAGCGCGGACAGCAGATCGATTCGCCGCATTCTTTCCTCAAAGGCACAAGCGATGTGCGTAATAAGATCACGAATCGATTTTTTTCTCTACTTACGCTTCACAAGCGAAGCGTTCGGCGGCGCAGCCGTCGAGCGGCCGCCATTTCGTTCGGCGTCGTCAAAGGAGGGATCGATGAAGCGCATCGCGTGGATCGTCGTCGTGCTCGCATCGCTTGCGTGTTTCGCCGCGCGCGCGGCCGACGGCAACGTGCTCAACGTCTACAACTGGGCCGAGTATTTCGCGCCCGATACGATCTCGGGCTTCGAGAAGGAGACCGGCATCAAGGTGCGGCTCGACGTCTACGACAGCAACGAAGCGCTGCAGACGAAGCTGACGACGGGCAACAGCGGCTACGATCTCGTGTTTCCGTCGAACGACTTTCTCGCGCGGCAGATTCAGGCGGGCCTCTACCAGAAGCTCGACCGATCGAGGCTGCCGAACCTGAAGAATCTCGATCCGGCGATCGTCGCGCGCGCGGCCGAAGCCGACCCCGGCAACCAGTACAGCGTGCCGTACATGCAGGGCACGTTCGGGCTCGGGCTCAACGTCGCGAAGGTGAAGCAGGCGCTCGGCGGTCCGCTGCCCGCGAACACGCTCGAGCTGATCTTCAATCCCGCGTACGCAGCGAAGCTCAAGGGCTGCGGAATCGCGTTCAACGATGCGGGCAGCGAAGTGTTTCCGCTTGCGCTGCGCTACATCGGCCGCGATCCGAACACGACCGATCCGCGCGACTACGAAGCGGCGCTCGACATGATGAAGAAGATCCGGCCGACGATCCGCCAGTTCATCGCGACGCCCGTGATGAACGATCTCGCGACGGGCGACGTGTGCGTCGTCACCGGCTACTCGGGGGCGGTGCTCGTCGCGGCGCTGCGCGCGGCCGACGCGAAGAACGGGCAGCGGATCGTCTACAGCCTGCCGGCGGGCGGCGCACCGTTCTGGTTCGACAGCATGGCGATTCCGAAGGGCGCCGCGCACGCGGACAACGCGCTGCGCTTCATCGATTACATCCTGCGGCCCGACGTCGTCGCGAAGATCAGCAACAAGGTGATGTATCCGAATCCGAACCGCGCGGCGACGCCGCTCGTGGACAGGCGGCTCACGTCGAATCCGGCGATCTACCCGGACGCCGCGACGATGCGCACGCTCTGGGTGAAGCGCCCGATGCCGCCGCAGGCGATGCGCATGCAGACGCGCTACTGGACCCGGTTCAAGACCGGTTACTGAGCGGCTTCATTTTGACGAGGAGACCGAAGTGATTCCCACCGGACTGCTGTTCGACCCCGCATTCCTCACGCATCGGCAAGGCGATCTCGTGTATGTCGTTCCGCGCGGCACGCTGAATTTCGGCGAGCATTTCGACAGCCCGCTGCGGCTCGCGTACACGAAGCAGCTGCTCGACGCGGTGGGCATGACCGAGCGCCTCACGCGAATTGCGTTCGACGGCGCGACCGACGAGCAGTTGCTGCGCGTGCATCGGCCCGAGTATCTGCGGCAGCTTGCCGAAGCGTGCGCGGTGGCGGGCGCGCAAGTCGTGCAGCTCGGCGAGGACGCGGCGGGCAGCGCGCAGACCGAGCGCGTCGCGCGGCTTGCGGCGGGCGCCGCATGCGCGGCGGTCGATGCGGTCGTGACGGGGCCGCTGCGGCAGGCGTACGCGCTGATCCGGCCGTCGGGCCATCACGCGGGCGCGGATTTCGCGATGGGCTACTGCTACTACAACAACGTCGCGATCGCCGCACGGCATGCGCAGGCCGTGCACGGCATCGAACGCGTCGCGATCGTCGATTGGGACGTGCATCACGGCAACGGCACGCAGCAAGTGTTCTACGACGATCCGTCGGTGCTGTTCGTCTCGCTGCACGAGGCGGAGAATTTCCCCGTCGACGGCGGCGAGGCGCGTGAAACGGGCGGCGGCGCGGGCGCGGGCTACAACGTGAACGTGCCGCTGCCTTCCGGCACGGGCGATGCCGGCTATCTGCATGCGTTCGAAGAGCTGGTGCTGCCGCTCATCGACGCGTTTTCGCCGCAACTGATTCTCGTATCCGCGGGGCAGGACGCGAACGCATTCGATCCGCTCGGCAGAATGCGCGTGCAGCGCGACGGGTTCCGGCAAATGGCGCGCGCGCTCCGGCAAGCGGCGGGCAGCGTGTGCGGCGGACGCATCGCGATGTTGCAGGAAGGCGGCTACAGCCTGCCGTATCTGCCGATCGCGACGCTCGGCGTGCTCGAGGGGCTCGTCGGCTGGAACGCCCCGTTCGACGATCCGCACCTGTTCGTCCAGCATCCGCTCGGCGACGGCGAGCGCAATGCGGTGAAGGCCGCCCGCAACGCGCTGGCGCCGTATTGGCCGACGCTGAGCCAATCATGAGGAGAACGAGATGAGAAAGACGATCGTGGCCGCCACGCAGATGGCGTGCGATTGGAATATCGAAGCGAACCTGTCGCGCGCCGAACGCGTCGTGCGCGACGCGGCCGCGCGCGGCGCGCAGATCGTGCTGCTGCAGGAATTGTTCGAGACGCCGTATTTCTGCATCGACCAGAATCCCGCGCACCTCGCGCTCGCGAAGCCGTACGAAGGCCATCCGTGGCTTGCGCGCTTCGCGTCGCTCGCGCGCGAACTCGGGGTCGTGCTGCCCGTGAGCTTCTTCGAGCGCGCCGGCCAGACGCAATTCAATTCGGTCGCGGTCTTCGACGCCGACGGCCGCGCGCTCGGCGTTTATCGCAAGACGCACATTCCGGACGGCCCGGGCTACACGGAGAAATACTATTTCACGCCGGGCGACACAGGGTTTCGCGTATGGGACACCGCGTACGGCAGGATCGGCGTCGGGATCTGCTGGGACCAATGGTTTCCGGAATGCGCGCGGGCGATGGCGCTTGCGGGAGCGGAGATCCTGCTCTATCCGACGGCGATCGGCAGCGAGCCGCACGATGCGTCGATCGATTCGCGCGCGCATTGGCAGAACACGCAGCGCGGGCATGCGGCCGCGAACTTGATGCCGCTCGTCGCGAGCAACCGGATCGGCGTCGAGCGCGGCGAATCGGGCGAGATCGTGTTCTACGGCAGTTCGTTCATCGCGGGCGCGGACGGCGAGAAGATCGTCGAATGCGATCGCGACGGCGAAGCGATCGCGACGGCCGAATTCGATCTCGACGCGCTCGCGTATCGACGCCGCTGCTGGGGCGTGTTTCGCGATCGGCGGCCGGAGTGCTATCGGATCTTGAGCGCAGAGGCGGCGGATCGTTCGCGATGACGCGGCGAGCACGCGGCCGCGATCGAGGAGATGGATTTGATGCGGCAGAAAGCGATTCTCGGTGACGGAAAACCGAATGTCATACGTGCTGCCGAGATCACTTCCCTTTATCGAGCAGGAATTCCATGGAGGCGATTCTCCTTGCGGATTCGAATTGGGGCGCTTTATTTTGGTTCATCGCAGGAAACCGTGGAGGGTTTTCGAGCGATTGCATAATCTGACACCTGATTTTAAGGATGTCGGAGGAAGCAATTGCTCGATCGAAA
>NZ_JPWT01000124.1:0-18127 GCF_000773065.1 Burkholderia sp. ABCPW 111
AGCTCGAAGCTCGAAGCTCGAAGCTCGAAGCTCGAAGCTCGAAGCTCGAAGCTCGAAGCTCGAAGCTCGAAGCTCGAAGCTCGAAGCTCGAAGCTCGAAAGTTCCGGAGTTCCTTGAATTTAGTGCTTCAAAGCTTCGACGTGCGGGCGGTTCGCCATCCGGGCGCTTCCGCGTCCCGATGCCGCGGTGATCTGAAGCTTCCATGATTTGGCATCCCGACGATCGCGCATGGCGGTGATCCGGGATGCCGCTATTCCGATGTCCGGCGCGACCGCTTTGCAACGGCGGATTCGCTGCCGCACCGTGCGCCACCCAAGTCACCCAAGCCGCGTGCCGTCTTCCACGCTCGCCCCGCCGTTTCACGCGGCCGACGAGGCCGCTCGCCTCCCCGCACGCGCAGCTTGCCGACGCGCTACGCCTTTTCTTCGACCGCACCCGGCTCGCGCCCGTCCCCGACACGGTTGATCGTGCCCTGAGCGACCGCGACGAGCCGTTCGTGATCGCCGTCGATCACGAACACGTGGCACTGGCAGGTCGCCTGATTCCGTCCCGCGTAAATCAGCTTCGCGCGCGCGATCAGCGTGCCGACGACGGCCGGGCGCAGGTAATTGATCTTGTATTCGCTAGTGACGACGCGCGGACCGAGCGCGAGCGCGCCGGCGAACGTCAGCGCGTTGTCGGCGAGATAGCTGATGACGCCGCCGTGGACGAAGCCGTACTGCTGCCTGAGCTCGTCGCGGATCGGCAGGCGCAGCGATGCCTCGTCGCCGCCGATGTGCACGAGCTCGGTGCCGAGCAGCATGCTGAAGGGTTGCGCGCGCAGGGCGCCGCGCGCGTGGTCCACGATGTCGGTCATCGACGTTCCTTCGCTATCGATTGAATTGATACGTTGAACAATGCGGTGCGATGCGCGCGCCGCCGATGCAATCCGGCTCTTTGCGCTCCACTCTAGGAAGGGGGCGGGCGATACGCAAGGAAATTCGTCGTGCCGGCGCACTATTGGCGGGGTTCGTTCGCCGAATCGCGCCGAAGCCGTGCCGAATCGCGCCGAAGCCGCGTTTGGCGGCGCGAAACCGGGGCATGCTCGAAGGCGGCGGCTCCCGACAATGCTGCCGCGGCTGGCGGCTGGCGGCTGGCGGCTGACGGCCGGCGGCCGGCGAATGACGGTTGGCGAATGGCGAATGGCGAATGGCGGTGCGCGGCTTGCGATGCGCGATGCGCCGGCGCATCGTCGGACCGATGCCGAGCGGGGTGTCGGTCGCTGCATCGATCGCCGGCAGTTCGCCGGCGGATCGCGCGCCGAGCCCGCGCCGACCGCGCGCCGAGCCCGCGCGATGCAACGCTCGAGCCGAGCGTTGCGCATGCCTGGCGCCGGGCCGCTCGCTCCGCAGGCCCGGCATTCGGCAGACCACTACCAGTTTTGGTAGATAGCGAAAGCGCGCAGGCGACCTAACCTTAGTACGCAGACCCGCCGACGACGCGCAAGCGTCCCGCCTGACGGGCGTACGGAGACAACCGCGTTACCGCCGCAGAACAACGACGCGCCTGTTCAGAAGGACAAGTAATGGCAAATCACGGGCGGCAAGCGGCACGGCGCGGGACGCCGTGTCGCCGCATGGCGAGAAACGCGTCATTCATCGACGAAACTCCCGATCCTGCAGAACCACGACAGCCAGACGCATATCGCCGGTTGCAGGAGAGGGCACGGGGCTGTCGGCCATCGTCATTTTCAACGAGGAAATCATGAGTCAAGCACACGGTCATCCGATCACGCCGTATGGCGTGGCGATCCATCAGGCGATCGCCGGCGGCGATCTCACGCAGATGAAGTCGCTGCGCAAGCAGGCACAGACGCTGCTGAGCGAACAGGGCAACCTGGCCACGGCGCTCGAGCTGCTCGAGATCGAAATCGCCAAGCTCGAACAACGGAAGTAGCCGCGAGAGCGCCGCTTCGGCGCGCCGTTTCGCCGCGGCGGCGTTTCAGTGTTTCGTCGTCGTTCAACCACCCGCATCAAGGAGGCTCACATGTCCGAAGATCTTCGTGTCGGTTTGTTTCCGGTTCGCTACATCGTCGGCACCGGGCTGCCCGGCGCGCCGCAGCTCGTGCTCAATCTGGTGGTCGACACGGTCGACCATAGCGTCGTCGGCACCGCGACGATCTCGCAGGCCGTGAATCCGCCGCTCAACTTCCGCGCGGACGTCTGGGGCACCTACGTGTTCCGGCTCGGCCCGCCGCCGCGTCGCGACGGCCGCGGCGCGATCGTGCAGATCTCGCTGCAGGGCAACCAGGGCGGGCCGCACTCGAATTCGATGATCACGTTCTTCGGCGAGCTGCTGCTCAAGGGCGACGGCAAGACGGGCGTCGCGTCGTATCGCTATTACTCGAACGGCACCTGGCACGAAGTCGAGAACGTACCGGTCAAGGCCGATCCGGAAGTCGTGCCGCTCGAGCCCGGCCCGGTCATTCGCGAATCGTCGCGCACCCCTTACGGGCCGGTGCCGCTGTACGGGGTGACGATCCAGTATGCGGCCGCGTCCGGCGATCTCGCGCACATGAAGACGCTCGCCGCCTACGCGCGCCAGCAGCTGGAAAGCCGCGACGACATCGCGTCCGCGCTCGGCGCGCTGAAGGCGGAAATCGCCAAGCTCGAAAGCCGGCAGTGAGCGGCGCGGGCTTGCATCGACATCGTTCGTACATCTTCGTGGAGCTAACGTCATGGCTACTACCGGTCTGTTTCCCGTCCAACTTCGCGTCGCGACGCCCAATCTCGGCGCGCCGGTCCTCTGGTTGTATCTGCTCGTCAACGAAGTCGAGAAGATCGTCTCGGGCTTCGCACGCATCACCCAGCCGATCTATCCGCCGCTGCATTTCCGCGCGCGCGTCACCGGGCAGTTCCATCTGATGAGGATCGACCCGCTGTCGCCGCCGATGATCGCGCTGAGCGTCACGGGCAGCCCGAGCGGTCCGGTCGCGCCGCAGGTGGTGATTCTGGAGTTCAACGGCTTGCTGACCGAGGACTGGCAGTCGGGTACGGCGAATTATCGCTACCTGCACGAAGGGCGCTGGCATTCGATCGAGCACGCGATCGTGTCGAAAGACAACTCGCTGATCCCGCTCGATCCGCCGCACGAGCACGTGGGCGTGCTGTACGGAGTCAGCCTGCAGGAAGCGCGGGCGTCCGGCGATCTGAGCCGGATGAAGGGGCTCGCGCAGCAGGCGGAGCAGCAACTCGCCGACCACGACGCGATTGCCGCCGAGCTCGACAAGCTCGAAGCGGAAATCTCGCGCCTGGAAGCGCGCCGCTGAGCGCGGCCGCGCGACTTGCCGCACGCGCGGGGGTGTTCCGCGCGTGCGGCGGCCACTGCCCCACGAGGAGACATCGACATGAGCACACTGGACGCGCGCCCGGCCCGCTACCTGGTCGACCGCGACTATCAACGCTTCGTCCCGGTTCATGCCGTTTGGGAAATCACGCTCGCCTGCGATCTCAAATGCCTGCACTGCGGCTCGCGGGCCGGCCGCCGGCGGACGAACGAGCTGAGCACCGCCGAATGCCTCGAGGTGATCGACGCGCTCGCGCGGCTCGGCACGCGCGAGGTGTCGATGATCGGCGGCGAGGCGTATCTGCGCAAGGACTGGACGCAGCTGATCCGCGCGATCCGCTCGCACGGCATGTATTGCGCGATCCAGACGGGCGGCCGCAACCTGACGCCGAAGCGCCTCGCGCAAGCGGTCGAGGCCGGCCTGAACGGCGTGGGCGTGTCGCTCGACGGGCTCGCGCCGCTGCACGACAAGGTGCGCAACGTGCCGGGCGCGTTCGATCGCGCCGTCGACACGCTGCGCCGCGCGCGCGACGCGGGCCTCGCGGTGAGCGTCAACACGCAGATCGGCGCGCAGACGATGGCGGACCTGCCCGCGCTGATGGACACGATCATCGAGCTCGGCGCGACGCACTGGCAGATTCAGTTGACGGTCGCGATGGGCAACGCGGTCGACAACGACGAACTGCTGCTGCAGCCGTACCGGCTGGCCGAACTGATGCCGCTCCTCGCGAAGCTGTATACGGACGGCCTGAGCCGGGGCCTGCTGATGAACGTCGGCAACAACATCGGCTATTACGGCCCGTACGAGCATCTGTGGCGCGGCTTCGGCGACGAGCGCGTGCACTGGAGCGGCTGCGCGGCCGGCCAGACCGTGATCGCGCTCGAAGCGGACGGCACCGTGAAGGGATGCCCGTCGCTCGCGACGGTCGGCTTCTCGGGCGGCAACGTGCGCGACCTGTCGCTCGAGGACATCTGGCGCACGAGCGAAGGCATCCATTTCGGCCGGTTGCGCTCGGTCGACGATCTGTGGGGCTTTTGCCGCAGTTGCTATTACGCGGACGTGTGCCGCGGCGGATGCACGTGGACGTCGCATTCGCTGCTCGGCAAGCCGGGCAACAATCCGTACTGCCACTATCGCGTGCTCGAGCTGCGGAAACAGGGCCTGCGCGAGCGGATCGCGAAGGTGCAGGACGCGGGCCCGGCGTCGTTCGCGGTGGGCCGCTTCGATCTCGTGACCGAGCGCATCGAAGACGGCGAGCCAGTGTCGAGCATCGTCCGCTCGGGGCAGGTGATCGAGCTCGCGTGGAAGAACAGGGGCAAGCGCTCGCCGGACGTCGGGCGCGTGCCGCCGAGGCTGAAGCTGTGCCGCAACTGCGACGGCTACGTGTACCCGAGCGAGCGCACCTGCCCGCATTGCGGCAGCGACATCGAAGCGGCCGCGCGAGCCTACGAGCAGGAGACGCAGCGCCGGCACGCGCTGATGCAGGATCTGGAGCGCCTGCTGGGCCTGCCGGCGTCGACGTAGGGCGGCCCGCGCGGGCGGGCTCGCCCGCGCCTCGTTCGGCTCGCTCGGCTTGTCCGGCGGGCCTCGAGCGATCGAAGAGTCCCTACGCCGCATGCGTGATCGCTCAAGTCCGCCGCCGAAATGCCGCTAAAGCCAAGGCAGTATCTCTTCTTGGCTCTAACGGAAATTCATGTTCAGCAAAATCAAGCTCGCATCCGGGCTGCTCGGCGTGCTCGTCGTGTTCTGCCTGTTTCTGATCGCGGTCGAGGGGCTCGGCTTCTGGTCGCTGTCCGCGTCGCGCAGCAACGTCGACGATTTGTCCAATGTCGCGATCAAGCAGGTCGATGCCGCGACCGTCGCGACCCAGCACATGCTCGACGCCCGCACCAACCTGTCCCGCGCCAGCACGCGGATGGTGAAGGGCGATCCGATGCCCACCGAGACGCTCCAGCACGTGCGCGACCAGCTCACGCTCGCCGATCGCGCGTTCGCCGACTTCACCGCCGCGCCGACGATCAGCGCCGAGAACACCGAGCGCGCGGCGGCGCTCACCGACCGCTACCGCAAGTACCACGCGGCGCTCGTCGATCTCGTGCGGTTCCTCGAAACCAACAACATGCAGGCGTTCTTCGACCAGCCGACGCAGGAGATCCAGGACACCTATCTCGGCGAACTGCGCACGTTCTCGGACTTCAGCGGCCGGACGAGCCAGCACGCGCTCGGCATGATCGACACCGGGATGCGCTGGTTCGAGACCGTCGGCGTGGTGCTGCTCGTGCTGATGCTCGCGTGCATCGCCGGGATCTACGTCGTCGCGCGGCGCGCGGTGGTCGCGCCGCTCGCGCAGGCGTGCGTGCACTTCGACCAGATGGCGCGCGGCCGTCTCGACGAGAAGGTGACGCCGCACGGCGTCCATGAAATCGAGCGCCTGCTGCGCGGGCTCGCCGACATGCAGGCGAGCGTCGCGGGGACCGTGCGCACCGTGCGCAACGCGTCGAACGCGATCCACCTCGGCGCGGCCGAGATCGCGAGCGGCAACGCGGATCTGTCCGCGCGCACGTCGAGCCAGGCCGCGTCGCTCGAGGAAACGGCGGCGAGCATGGAGGAGCTGACCGCAACCGTGCGGCAGAACAGCGACAGCGCGCGCGCGGCGAGCGCGCTCGCCGACGATGCGTTGCAGACGACGAAGAACGGCGGCGCGATCGTCGACGACGTGATCGACAAGATGCACGCGATCGCGCACAGCTCGGGCCGGATCGCCGAGATCATCGCGGTGATCGACGGCATCGCGTTCCAGACCAACATTCTCGCGTTGAACGCGGCCGTCGAGGCGGCGCGCGCGGGTGAGGAAGGGCGCGGCTTCGCGGTGGTCGCGGGCGAGGTGCGCTCGCTCGCGCAGCGCAGCGCGCAGTCGGCGAAGGAGATCAAGGCGCTGATCGAGGAATCGGTCGCGCAGATCGACGGCGGCTCCGAACTCGTCGAGCGGGCGGGCGAGGCGATGCGCTCGGTGTCGGCGTCGATCGGGCGGGTCGCGCAGACGATGACCGAGATCACGGCTGCATCGATCGAGCAGAGCGCGGGGATCGAGCAGGTGAATCAGGCCGTCACGCAGATGGAGCAGTTGACGCAGCAGAACGCGGCGCTCGTCGAGGAAGTCGCGGCGGCGGCCGGGTCGCTGAACGAGCAGACCGAGCAGTTGCAGCGGTCGGTTTCGGTGTTCGAGCTGGGCGACGCGCGCGGACGCCGGCCGGCCGGCGCCGCGACGCGCGCCGATGCAGCCGAGCCGCGGCTCGCGGGCGCGTAGCGTCGAGCGAGCCGGGCGCGAGGCGCGAGGTGCGAGGCGCGTGGTGCGAGGCGCGAGGTGCGTGGTGCGAGGCGCGAGGTGCGTGGTGCGTGGTGCGAGGCGCGAGGTGCGAGGTGCGTGGTGCGAGGCGCGAGGTGCGTGGTGCGTGGTGCGAGGCGCGAGGTGCGTGGTGCGAGGCGCGAGGCGCGAGGTGCGTGGTGCGAGGCGCGAGGCGCGAGGTGCGTGGTGCGAGGCGCGAGGCGCGAGGCGCGAGGTGCGTGGTGCGAGGCGCGAGGCGCGAGGCGCGAGGCGCGAGGCGCGAGGCGCGAGGTGCGAGGTGCGAGGTGCGAGGTGCGTGGTGCGAGGCGCGAGGTGCGTGGTGCGTGGTGCGAGGTGCGAGGCACGTGAGCGGCACGGGCCTTGCCTCATCCGTCGCTCCGCTCGGGCCGCGACAGCGGCGCGTTCACGCGGCCCGCTTCGGCGTCGCGCCGACGAGCAGCCGCACCGCGACGGCCGCCGCGAGCGCGAATGCGCCGCTCACGCACAGCGCGACCGAAAAGCCGCTCGCGAAGCCGGACGGCGCGATCCGCGCGAGCGCCGCGCCGGCATGCGGCGAGAGGCTGCGTAACGCCTGCGCGAGGTCGCCCGCGAGCAGGCTCGACATGAAGCGCGCGTCGAGCGCGCCGAGCAGGTCCGGCGTGTGCGCGACGCGTTCGGCGAGCGCCGCGTGGGTCCGCGCGGCGAGCACGGCGCCGAGCACGCCGACCGACGTCACGATCGCGGAAAAGCGCGTCGTGGTGCTGATGCCCGACGCCATCCCGGTCCGCTCCGGCGGCACGCACGCCATGATCGCCTTTTGCGTGTCGCCGTTCAGGATGCCCGCGCCGCATCCGGTGATCAGCATGCCGAGCGCGACGAGGCCGTAATGCGACGCGCCCGCGAACGCCGCGGTCGCGAAATTCCCGATGCCGATCAGCGCGAGCCCGCAGCCGAGCACGGTCGCGGCCGGCGCGCGCGCCGACAGCGCCGCGCCGAGCGACGGCCCGACGACCATCGCGAGCGCGAACGGCAGCATGCCGAGCCCCGCGTCGATCGCGGACATCCCGAAGCCGATCTGCAGATAGAGCGGCAGGAACGTCATCATCACCTGCGCGCACGCCGCGTAGCCGAACATCGCGAGCAGCGCGCCGACGAAGCGCGGTTCGCCGAACAGCGCGAGGTCGATCATCGGGCGCCGCTGCCAGCGCTCGACGCCGACGAACGCCACCACGAGCGCCGCGCTCGCCGCGAAGCGCGCGAGCGTGCCGGGCGCCGACCAGCCGAGCGACGGCGCGTCGATCAGCGCCCAGATGCCGATCGCGAGCGCCGAGCCGAACAGCACGCTGCCCGGCACGTCGATGCGCTTCGCGTGCGGGTCGCGCGATTCGTCGATCGTCGCGCGAACCGCCACGGCGAGCGCGATGCACACCGGCAGGTTCAGCAGGAAGATCCAGCGCCACCCGATCCATTGCGCGATCGCGCCGCCGACGAGCGGCGCGATCGTCGTCGCGATCCCCATGCACATCCCCCAGATCGCCCATGCGCGCGCGCGGTCGCGGCCGTCGGGGAAGCGGTTGGCGATCACGGCGAGCGCCGACGTGAGCAGCATCGCGGCGCCGACGCCCTTGACCGCGCGCGCGACGTTGAGGAACACGGCCGACGGCGCGAGCCCGCAGCCGAGCGACGCGACGAAGAACACCGCGAGCCCGGCGAGCAGCACGCGCTTGCGGCCCGCGCGGTCGGCGAGGCCGCCCGCCGGCAGCAGGCACGCGGCGAACGCGGTCATGTACGCGCTCACCACCCATTCGATGTCCGCGAAGCTCGCGTGGAACGTGCGGGCGATCGACGGCAGCGACACCGCGACGACGTTGGTGTCGAGCACGATCAGCGAGCAGGTCGCGGAGGCGGTCGCGAGCGCGCGCCAGGCGGTGCTGCGGTGCGCGCGCGGGGGCGCGGCGGAGCCCGGCGCGGCAATGGGCGCGGGGGCGGGCGTGATCGCGGGCGTGGGTGCGGCGGGCGACCCCGGCACATGAAGGATGGGCTCCATCGGAGCGGATCGAGAAGGCGAATCGTGCATGCCGGACACCGTGACGCGAAGGGGGAACGGCATGTTAGGCTGGTCGCCTATTGCACGTCATTGATATAGAAATTCATCTTTATTGCATCATGGAGCAATAAATGGATCGCCTCGAACTGCGTCACGTCCGCGCATTTCTCTGCGTCGCCCGGCATTTGCACTTCGCCCGCGCGGCGGACGAGCTCGACATCGCGCCGCCCGCGCTGACGCGGCTCATCCAGGACGCGGAGCGGCTGCTCGGCGTGCGGCTGTTTCATCGCACGCGGCGCTCGGTCGCGCTGAGCGCGGCGGGCGCCGTGTACGTCGGCCAGGCCGAGGCGGCGCTCGCGCATCTCGCGCGCGGCCGGGAGCTGGCGGCGCTCGCCGAGCGCGGCGAGATCGGGCGGATCGAGGTCGGGTACGTGTCGTCGGCGGCGTACTCGGGCGTGCTGCAACGCACGATCGGCGCGTTTCGCGACGCGCATGCGGGCATCAGCGTGGACGTGCGGGAGGTCTCGATGGGCGCCGTCGCCGCGCAACTCGACGCGGGCACGCTCGACGTCGCGTACGTGCGTCCGCCGCTGCCGTTGCCGGACGGCGTGCTGACGCACACCGTGCATCGCGACGTGTTCGTCGCGGCGGTGCCCGCGCATTCGCCGCTCGCGGCGGGCGAATCGATCCGGCCGGCCGCGCTCGCGGGCGAGCGCTTCGTCGTGCCCGAGCAGGCGCTCGGCACGCTCGAAGTCGCGCGCCGCGGGCGTTTCGAGCCGATCGTCGCTGCGCGGCCGGGCGCGCTTGTCGCGGTGTTGGCGTACGTGTCGGTCAGCGGATTCGTCGCGGTCGTGCCGCAGGCGCTCGTCGGCTGCGTCTCGCTGCCGGGCGTCGCGTATCGGCCGATCGAGGGCAAGCCGATTCCGTCGGAAGTCGCGCTCGCGTACCGGAAGCACGAGAAGGCGCCTGCCGTGCGCGCGTTCGTGCGGTACGTGCGGCAGGCGACGCTTTAGCGGAGAGCCGAGTCGTGCGCGGCGGGGGATTCGGCGGTTGGGGGGATTCGTTTTCCGGGGCTCGATGCCGCGAGCTTGGGGGGCTCGGTTGGGAGCTCGGTTGGGAGCGCGGAATTCGGAACTTGCGGCTTGATGGTCGAGGCGTGGAGCACGGAGCGCGAAACTCGGGGTTCAGGTTTCCGAACCGGGAACTCGGGACTCGGAGCCGGGTCCGGAGCTCGATGCTCGATGCTCGATGCTCGATGCTCGATGCTCGATGCTCGATGCTCGATGCTCGATGCTCGATGCTCGATGCTCGATGCGAGAGGCGCATGAACACACCTGCAGGCTTTGCGATATGAAATCGCGACTGCGCCGACGCAAATGCGCGGGCGCGCACGGCGGCGCGGCACATCGGCCTCTCGCGCCGAGGCGCCTTCGCCGCGCCCCGCGCCCCGCGCCCCGCGCATCAAGCATCAAGCATCAAGCATCAAGCATCCGCAGGCAGCGATGCGTACGCGGTCGCGAGGTGATACGGCGTCGTCGACGGCATGTCCGCGCGCGACACGTCGCCCTGCGCGGTCTTGCACTCGTACCAGCCGCGCGGATGCAGGAATCGCTCGGCGAAGCGGGCGATCTGACGGGCGAGCGCGTCCGGCTCGCCGCCGTGCGTCGCGAGCGCGCGCAGATATTCGGTCTGCGCCCAGATGCGCTGCGTGCCGTCGATGCATGCGCCGTGCTCGTCGGTCGCCGCGCGGACGCCGCCCGTGCCCGGATCGACGCCGTGCCGCTGCGCGAACGCGTACGCACGCGCGAGCGCGTCGGGCAGGCCCGTCGCCGCGAGCCGCGCGCCCGCCGCGTTGACGAGATAGAACCATTCGAACTGATGGCCGGGCTCGAAGCGATTGTCGGCGCTGCCGAGCGGCAGCTCCGCGACGCAGCCGGTACGCGGATCGACGAACGTGCGCTCGACCGCCTGCGCGGTGCGCAGCAGCGCGTCGTCGAACGCGGCGTCGCCGAACGCGCGGCTCGCGGCGAGCCAGCCTTCCGTCAGATGCATCAGCGGATTCTGCAGCGGGCCGCCTGCCGTCGCGGCGAAGTCCTCGCCGCGTGCCGAATCGAGCAGCGCGCTGCCGGGCGCCGGCGCGAAGCGCTCGCCGATCAGCGCCGCCGTGCGCTGCGCGACCTCGCGCGCGTCGCGATTGCCGAACGCCGCGAAGTACTCGGCGCACGCGAACACGACGAACGCGTGCGTATACAGATCCTTGGTGCGATCGAGCGGCGCGCCCTGCGCGTCGACGCTGAAAAACCAGCCGTCGTGGCGAGGATCGCGAAAGTGGCGGCACAATGCGGCGAAGAGCGCGTGCGCGTGCTCGGCGTCGCCCGCGTGCGAGAACACGAACAATTGACGCGCGCACGCCATCGCGCGATAGCGGGTGACGGGCAGCGGCGCGTGCGTGTCCGGCGCGACGGCCTCGAACGGCAGTTGCAGCGCCTGGTTGAAGCCGGGTCCGCGCCAGAGCGGCAAGACGACTTGCGCGAAGTGGCGGCGCAACTGAGCGGCCTGGCCGGAAGCGGAGACGGGTGCGGACATGGCGAATGACGACGCGGTTGACGGTGGAAGAACGCGGCCCCGGACATGCGGGCCGAGCGGCAAGGATAAAGCATGCGGCCCGCCGCCGTCGAAAAAAGGAGAGTGCGGATGCTGAACAACGTCGAACTCATCATGCGGCTGATTCTCGCGGCGGCGCTCGGCAGCGTCATCGGCATCGAGCGCGAGCGACTTTCGTGGGCGGCGGGGCTGCGCACGCACATGCTCGTGTGCGTCGGCTCGGCGCTCATCATGATCGTGTCGGCGTTCGGTTTCGCCGACGTGCTGGGCGAGGCGCACGTCGATCTCGATCCGTCCCGGATGGCCGCGCAGGTCGTCTCGGGGATCGGCTTTCTCGGCGCGGGGTCGATCCTGCTGCGCGGCGAGATCGTCCGCGGGCTGACGACGGCGGCGAGCCTGTGGTCGGTCGCGGCCGTCGGGCTCGCGGTGGGCGGTGGACTGTACGTGGCGGCGATCGCGGCGACCATCATCATTCTCGTGATCCTCGCCGGCATCAAGCCGCTCGAGCGGCGCTACCTGACCGTGCGCCAGCGCCGTCATCTCGTGCTGCTGGTCGAGCGCGGCACGCTGACGTTCGATTCGCTGCACGCGGCGCTCGGCGTCGACAGCGCGCGCGTCAAGCGCTTCATCGTCCAGCAGAGCGAGGATGCGGCGGACAGCGACGAAGTGACGATCGCGCTTAGCCGCGTATCGGACGGCGAATACGAGAGCATGTGCGCGCGGCTGCGGCAATTGCCGGGCGTGAGGGGCTTCACCGAGCAGAAGAGCGGCTTGCCGGACGATTGAGGCACGGGATCGCGCGGCGGGCGTGAGACAATGCGGCCTTCCCGAAATTGTTCGCAGCACATGCCCGGCGCGCGTGCGGCGCGCCGCTGAACGATCCATGACCGATTCCGCAGCATTCTCACGTACTCGTTCCTCCCGTTCGTCCACGACCAGGCGGCGGCCGCGCGCCGCGGCGGCGAACGGCCGCGTGCAATCGCGCGCGGCGGTGCGCTCCGGTCGTGACGCGGCCTCGAGCGAAGCGTTTCGCGACGAGCACACGCTCGATCTGTTCGGCGCCGCCGCCGCGGGAGCGCGCGCGCAGACGGACGATGCGGCTGCCGGTTCGGGGGGCGACGGGAAGCGCGATGCGCAGGGGCGTGCGCAGCAAAGCAGTTTTGAGGGCTTCGATTCGCCGCGCGGCGAGGCCGACTTGCGTGCGGGGCATGCGCGGGACGCGGAGGGAGCGGCTCGTGGCGGGATGGCGGGCGGCTCGGCTGCTGGCGTGACGGTCGTGGAGGCGGCGGCCGATGCCGTGGCGGCTGATGATCGGGCAGGGGCTCGCGCCGATGCTCAGGCCGATGCTCGTACCGATGCTCACGCTGACGCTCGTACCGATGATCAGGCCAACGCTTGGGCCAATGATCAGGCCAACGCTCAGGCCAACACTCAGGCCAACGACGGGACAGCCAGCGCTCCAGCCGACGAATCGGCGGACCAGACGAAAACGGGCGTGTCGATGGCCGAGCCTGCCGACGAGACATCGGACGACGCAACGCGGAGCGCGTCTGCCGCGCCGCCGATCGCAGAAACGGCGGATGCCGTCGTCATGCCGCGTGCGGCGGGCGCGGCGACGTCGAACGCCAAGGCGGAAAGCGCGCGTCGCGCGCGTGAGACGGTGCGCGACGCCGAAAGCGTCGGCGAACGGGCGGATCTGCTGGGCGGATTCGCTGACAGCACGACCGCACATACGCAAGACGGCGCGCACGAGCGCTCCGCCGCCGAGACGACGGGCGACCGCCCGCAAGACAAGACTTCGGCGCATGAAGCGACAAGCACCGCAGCGAGTTCCATCGAGGCCGCATCGGCCGATGCGGCCCCTGGGCGGCGCGATGCATCCACCGTCGACATATCGGCCCCGGTGGCGCCGAACGTCGGCGCTGACGACGCGGCGGCCGCCCGGCCGCCCCGTTCGCGCCGTTCGTCTTCGCGTCGCGCGAACGGCAAGAAGCAGGCGGCCGAAAGCGGCACGCCTGCGCGCCGCACGCCTGAAGGCGATGCAGCTCGCGGCCAGGCGAGCGGAGGTCGAACCGTCACAGGCGAAGCGGCTCGAAGCCAAGCGTCGGCGGAATCGGTGCGGCAGGAATCGGTGCGGCAGGAATCGGCCGAACACGGCCGGGCCGCCGAAGCGGCCGCGAAGAAGCGCGCGGCGGATCGCGCGCCAACGAACCCAAAGCGAGCCGATTCGATCCCGGCGAATTTGCAGCCGGCATCGCCGGTTGCGATTCGAACGGCAAGCGCCGCGGCGCGCAGCGACGCCGCCGCGTCGGATGACGCACAGGCGCCGTCGCAATTGTCGAACGCGCGGCACGCAAACGGCAATGCGACGCCTGCCGCGTACGCATTCGGGGCGACGAACGGCGCCGGCGGCGTCGGTAATAGCGTCAGCAACGACAATTCCGACAATCCCGGCAATCCGCCCCATCCCCCCGCGACTGTCGCGCATTCCGGATCGCCCGCGTCTGGCGGAGCGTCGGCGTCTCCCGCACCCGATCGCCAGACGGCCGAGCCGCACGCGGCTCCCGCGCCGTCGAATGCGCCCGCCGCGCCGCTCGACCTCGACGCCCAGTTGCGTCCGCTCGCCGACCGCGTCCGCGCGCTCCAATCGGAAACTATCGATCTGCGACGGGCGGCCGATACGGAGATGCGCCGGGTCAACCGTCTGCTGCTCGCGCTCGCGGTGGTCGTGCTCGCGGCGATCGCCGCGCTGATCGTGCAGGCGATCCAGTCATCGCGGCAGCGTGATGAATATGCTGCATTGCAGCAACGCATCGACCGACTCGTCGCCGCTCAGGCGACCCAGGAGGCAACGATCGCGACGCTGACCCAGCGCCAGGACGAGCTCGGCGCGCAGCTGGAACGCTTGACGACCCATCCTTACGGCGTCGCGACGCCGGCCAGGCGGCCACACCGAGGCCGCGGCCACTGATTGGAAAGGGACGGCTGGCCGATGCGGCGCGATGCCGCGCGCATGTTGCGAGAACGCGACGCGCCGGTTCCATTTGTGCGGGAAACGAACATTCCGCAGAGATTTTGTTGCGACGCACTAGCGCAATCTAGGGAAAACCCGTAGAATTTTATCTACGGGAAAACCCTAGATGCTAGCTGACAGGAGTCGCAAATGAGCCTCATCTTCGCACTGCTTCAAAAGATCGAAGACCTTTTCGCGTCGCCGCATCTGCCGCTCGACGCCGACTATTCGTACAAAGCCCGCCACGCCGAATCGGAGCGGGTGCGCAAGTCGCACGTCGCTCAGATCGGCCTGATCCGTCGCTGATTGACGCCGTCGGCGAGGTCGCGGCCCGTTCGCGCGTTCGCCAGCCGGCGGATGGGAAACCGCATCCGGTGAAATAGCGGCCCGCGCCGGCAGGCACGACGCGCCCGGTCACGGCGAATTCAACGAACCGCCGCTGCGCCGAAAGCCGGCGGCGCAGCGCGCCTTTGCGCCAGCCGCGATCGACCGGCGTCTTTCGTCGCGTGCATCGCCGATCGCGCCGTGATGCGGCCGACGATCGATCGACGACGGTGCGGCAGCGGCCGCGCCAGCCTTGGTTCGAACCGCCGCGCGCCGCTTCTCGCTTGCAGCTCACTCGCCGCCTTGGTGGAGCGCAGCCTCGCCGCGATAGACGCTGATCGCCATCGCGATCGCGGCGAGGCTGCACACGACGCCCACGACGAACACCGCCGACGTGTCGGCGAATTTCGCGACCACGCCGGCAAGCGGCGCTGACAGGCCGATCGCGATGTCGAAGCATGCGTCGTAGAAGCCGATCGCCATCCCGAAGTCGTGCCGCGCGATACCGCGAATCGCGACGAGCGCGAGCAGCGGATAAATCATCGACACGCCGAAGCCGCTCAGCGCGGCGCCGAGCATCGACATCGACGGGCTCGTCGACTGCCAGATCAGCAGTTGCCCGACTGCCTCGATCGACAACATCCCCACCGCCATCACGGGCGAGCTGTTCCTGTCCGTGCTCGAGCCGAGCAGCAGCCGTGCGCTCACGTAGCCGATCCCGAACGCGGACAGCGCATATTCCGCGCCCGACCAGCCCTTCTCCATGTATGCGACCGCCACGAACGACGTGACGGTCACGTAGCCGACGGTCGCGAGCCCGAACACGAGGCCGGGCCGCCAGATTTTCCGGATCGTCCGCAACGCGCTGCCCTTGTGACCGGCGGGCGCGGCAAGATGCGCGTTCGGCAGCCGCACCGCGATGAGCAGGCCGATCAACGGAATGACCGCGGTCGCGAGCGCGACGATCCTGAAGCCGAACATCTCGTTGAGCGCGGCGGCGAGCGCCGCCCCGGCCGAAATGCCGGCGAACATCGCGATGCCGATCCACGACAGCGCCTTGCCCGCGTTGCTCGCGCCGAATATGCCGATCGGCCAGGTGCTGCCGCCCGTGAACAGCAGGCCCTGCGCGAAGCCCATCGCGATCCGGCCGACGACGACGAGCGCGAGGCCGAGCGCCGGCGTCGCCGCGAATTCGCTGCCGACGAAGTAGAACGCGCCCGACGCGAAGCTGCCGATCAGGCCGATCGTCACGGCGATCTTGGGGCCCTTGCGGTCGGCGGTGACGCCGGCGAAGTGCCGCGTAAGCAGCGTCGCGACGGATTCGACGCCCATCACGAGCCCGACGACCGTCATTCCGTATCCGAGCTTCGCGTTGACGAATGCGGGGACAGATCCGAGCGGCATACCCATCGCCATCAGGCCGAGAAAGACGACCACTGCTATCGGAACGAAGCGGCTCAGGCGGGCCGGCTGCACCTCCATACATTCGCTCATCGATGTTCCTGTCGGAAAAAAAGCGTCGAGAAAACGCTCGCCGTGAGCGATCGCCTTCCATAAACGGACGCGTTGTGCAATGTCGTCGTTGTCGTGCCGACGCGCGGAGCCCGGTTTCCGACGGATTGTATCCGCTGCGGCGATTTTGTTCCGACGATTGATTCGCGCGGTGGAACGCTGCCGGTGTGACGGTTGAATTCGCGACGTCGAGGCCGTTTCGTCGGCGGACGGGCGGACGGGCGAGGAAAAGCGAGATCGCGTGGGAACGGGGCTAGACGGCGAACGAAGCAGCGAGCGAAGCAGCGAACGAGACAGCGGGCGAGGCAGTGAACGAGGCGGCAAACAAGAGGGCGGACGTGGCCGTGGGCACGGCGGGCACGCGGATCGCGCGAAGCGATGGGCGGAGACGCCGCCGGCGCGTTCGGCAAAAATGGGAAACGGACGGCCGCGTACCGAGCGCGCAAATCGACGCGCTCGAACACGATCGAGCCGACAGCGCGAACGCACGCATCCGGCGGCTCGCGAGCGAATTCCGATTCGCGCAATCTCCCGCCGCCCGCTACACTGGGTGATACACCGGCATCTTCGAAGAGGTGCGGCATGCTCCAGATGCGCCCGATGACCCAGACGGAATTCCGCGAATACCGGGAACGCGCCGCGCGCGGCTATGCGCGGGATCTGATCGAATCCGGCCAGAGCGAGCCCGACGAAGCCGACGAGCGCGCGCTTGCCTGCATCGACACGCTGCTGCCCGATGGGCTCCTCACCGACGACCAGGTGTTGCTCACGCTGCGCGAATCCGGCGACGGCGTCGTGCTCGGCCACCTGTGGTATGGCGTCGTCGCGGAAGGGCCGCACCGGACGCTCTTCATCTACGATCTCGAAATCGAGCCCGCCTTTCGCCGCCAGGGCTGGGCGACGCGCGTGCTGCAGGCGCTCGAGGACGATGCGCGGCAATTGCGCGTGAGCGAGATCGGCTTGTCGGTGTTCAATCACAACACGGCCGCGCTCGCGCTGTACAGCGAGCTCGGCTTCGCCGCCGCGACGACGACGTTCGTCAAGTCGATCGAACCGCTTTGAGCGGGCGGTCGCGCGGCCGCCGCGTGCGCGTCGCGCGTGGCGTATCGCCGCGCCGCCATCGTAGATTGCGGATCGCACGAATGCCGCCGATGTTGCCGATGTCGCGGGGCGGCGGCGCGAGGGGCCTTCGTCCTCGATGCGATTCGCGCCGTTTCCGCGTGCGTTTCGATATTCGCGCGCCGCTGGGCGATGCCGCGCGCGTTCCTGCTCCCGCGCTTATTCCGGCTCCTTGAGCCGCTTGTCGCGCCGGCACCTCGAGAGCGGCAGTTGCTTTGCTTTCAGCACCTTCACGATCCGGCGTTCCTGCTTGTCGGTGATCACGGTGAGGCACGCGCATGCATAGCCGTGTGGGCCGTTGGTCTCGACGTACTGCTTGCCCGCCATGTCGGGAATCAAATCCATTCCTTCGGCTTCGGGGCCGCCCATCGTGCCGAGCGTCCATGAGCCGGTGCGGTCGTCGAGCCACCAGTTCGCGGGCGTCGGGTTCTGGAGCCAGCCGCAGCGGATTTCGGCGTACGCGTATTGAGTGCCGGCCAGCGCGAGGACGAGCGCGGCGAGCAGATGGCTTGCGGCGCGGCGCGATCGCGAGGTCGTCGCGATCGCCGGCGCGTGCTTGGCGTTGCGGTGGGTAGGGGATAAGGTCATGCTGCGTGATGCGCGGTGCGTTCGTCCGTCGCCGTCGTTCTATCGATGGATGAAGTCTAGCGCAGCCGCGCACGCGGGCGTGTCGCGATTTGTCGCGAGCGGTCGTGGCGAGCGGTGTGCGGTGCGCTGACGTCGAATGCGGAGTGCTGACCGCTGAGCGCTGACCGCTGACCGCTGACCGCTGACCGCCGACCGCCGACCGCCGACCGCCGACCGCCGACCGCCGACCGCCGACCGCCGACCGCCGACCGCCGACCGCCGACCGCCGAC
>NZ_JPWT01000125.1:0-18125 GCF_000773065.1 Burkholderia sp. ABCPW 111
CTGATCGCGCCGATCGCGATGGAAGAAGGTCTGCGCTTCGCGATCCGCGAAGGCGGCCGCACCGTCGGCGCCGGCGTCGTCGCCAAGATCATCGAGTAAGCCAGTTACTCGCTGATCGACAGTTTGGGGGCCGGCGCCAGCCGGTCCCAACATGGTCTAGGGGTATAGCTCAACTGGCAGAGCGTCGGTCTCCAAAACCGAAGGTTGGGGGTTCGATTCCCTCTGCCCCTGCCACATAAGCCACGTTTCTTTGCGTGGCGTTTGTTTTAGAGTGTTATGGCGAATCCTTCCGTCGAAACTGTTAATACCTCCGGCGATAAGCTGATGCTGGCCCTGGGTGTATTGTTGGTCTTGGCCGGATTTGCGGGCTTCTTCTTGCTTGGCGGCAAGGAGTGGTATGTCCGCGGCGCTGCTTTGGCAGTGGGGGTGGTCGCCGGTGTGGGCGTCGCGCTGATATCGCTTCCTGGTAAGAGCTTCATCGCTTTTGCGAAGGATTCGTATCGCGAAGTGCGTAAAGTCGTTTGGCCCACGCGCAAAGAAGCCACGCAAACCACGCTCGTCGTCTTCGGTTTTGTGCTGGTCATGGCGCTCTTTCTTTGGCTAAGCGATAAGTCCATCGAATGGGTGATTTTCTCGGCGATTCTGGGTTGGAAATGATATGAGCGATACTCCGGCATCCCCGAGCGGAAAACGTTGGTACGTCGTGCACGCCTACTCCGGCATGGAGAAGAGCGTGCAACGCGCGCTTCAGGAGCGCATCGAGCGTGCCGGCATGCAGGACAAGTTCGGCCAGATCCTGGTTCCGACCGAGGAAGTGGTTGAAGTCAAGGGTGGTCACAAGGCGGTGACCGAGCGTCGTTTCTTCCCCGGCTACGTGCTGGTCGAAATGGAAATGACGGACGAAACGTGGCACCTCGTGAAAAACACCGCGAAGGTCACCGGTTTCGTCGGCGGGGCGCGCAATCGCCCGAGCCCGATTTCCCCGCGGGAAGTCGAAAAAATCATGTCGCAAATGCAGGAAGGCGTGGAAAAGCCGCGCCCGAAGACCCTGTTCGAAGTCGGCGAGATGGTGCGCGTGAAGGAAGGCCCGTTCACGGACTTCAACGGCACGGTCGAAGAAGTGAACTACGAAAAATCGCGAGTTCGGGTGTCCGTCACCATCTTTGGCCGAGCAACGCCGGTCGAGCTGGAATTCGGGCAGGTCGAAAAGGTTTGAGCAAGTTCAGGTGGGCAGCTCCGGGAGCTGCCCACCTTCGCGCTTACGGCCCGCGTTAATGGCCGTTGAGGAGCGCAAGTAGTCGCACGACGAACCCGCGTTATCACTCACCGAACGCTTGCATGCGTTCCAACGAGGTTTTCAAATGGCAAAGAAGATTGTCGGCTTTATCAAGCTGCAGATCCCTGCAGGTAAAGCCAACCCGTCGCCGCCGGTCGGTCCGGCGCTGGGCCAGCGCGGCCTGAACATCATGGAGTTCTGCAAGGCGTTCAACGCGCAGACTCAAGGCATGGAGCCGGGCCTGCCGGTGCCGGTCGTCATCACGGCATACGCGGACAAGAGCTTCACGTTCGTGATGAAGACCCCGCCCGCGACGGTTCTGATCAAGAAGGCGGCGAAGGTCGACAAGGGCTCGAGCAAGCCCCACACCGACAAGGTCGGCAAGATCACCCGCGCACAAGCGGAAGAAATCGCGAAGACCAAGATGCCGGATCTTACGGCAGCTGATCTCGACGCGGCCGTTCGCACCATCGCTGGTAGCGCACGCTCGATGGGCATCACTGTGGAGGGCGTGTAAATGGCCAAGATCTCGAAGCGCCGTCAGGCATTTGCCGCTAAGGTCGATCGTCAGAAGCTGTACGCGATCGACGAGGCCCTCGCTCTCGTGAAGGAATGCGCGAGCGCGAAGTTCAACGAATCGATCGACGTCGCGGTTCAACTCGGCATCGACGCGAAGAAGTCGGACCAGGTCGTTCGCGGTTCGGTCGTGCTGCCGGCCGGTACCGGCAAGTCGGTTCGCGTTGCCGTGTTCGCGCAAGGCGAGAAGGCAGAGCAAGCGCGCGCCGCCGGCGCCGAAGTGGTCGGCATGGAAGATCTGGCTGAGCAGATCAAGGCCGGTCAAATGGACTTCGACATCGTGATCGCTTCGCCGGACACGATGCGTATCGTCGGTACGCTGGGCCAGATCCTCGGCCCGCGCGGCCTGATGCCGAACCCGAAGGTCGGCACGGTCACGCCGGATGTCGCGACCGCAGTGAAGAACGCGAAGGCGGGTCAGGTGCAGTTCCGCGTCGACAAGGCCGGTATCATCCATGCGACGATCGGCCGTGCATCGTTCGAGTCGACCGCGCTGCGCACGAACCTGTCGGCGCTGATCGAAGCGCTGCAGAAGGCGAAGCCGGCGACGAGCAAGGGCGTGTACCTGCGCAAGATCGCGCTGTCGAGCACGATGGGTGTCGGCGTTCGCGTCGACCAAGGCTCGCTGGCCGCGCAGTAAGCGAAGTATTCGAGCCGCGTCCGGGAGAGGCGGCTCAAAAGGGCTTTGGGCGGTCGTTCGAAGGAGCACCATCGAGCGACCGGTTATCAAAGACCGTTGGTGGGAATGCAGCAGTCGGGCGCTCCCTTAATTCAAGCCAACGCAGATGGCGAACCCGAAAGAGTTTTGCAGTGGTGAAGCGAGAGATCGACGAGAGATCGGCGATCTTCAGCGGAAATACTCCTAACGAGTCGGACGCCGTTGTTGAACGAGGTGCGCGACGCGTCATGCGAAGCGTATCGTTTCTGGAGGCTAACCGTGCCGCTTAATAGAGAAGACAAGCAAGCCGTCGTCGCTGAGGTTGCCGCGCAAGTTGCGAAGGCCCAGACCGTTGTGCTCGCTGAGTATCGTGGAATTGCGGTTGGCGATCTGACCACGCTGCGCGCGAAAGCGCGCGAGCAAAAGGTTTACCTGCGCGTTCTGAAGAACACGCTGGCGCGCCGCGCCGTCGAAGGTACGCCGTTTGCTCCGCTGGCAGAGCAGATGACTGGTCCCCTGATCTACGGCATCTCGGAAGATGCAATTGCCGCTGCTAAGGTCGTCAACGACTTCAGCAAGAGCAATGACAAGTTGGTCATCAAGGCCGGTTCGTTCGATGGCAAGGTGATGGACAAGGCAGGCGTGCAAGCGCTCGCCAGCATCCCGAGCCGCGAAGAACTGCTCTCGAAGCTGCTGTTCGTCATGCAAGCGCCTGTTTCCGGCTTTGCGCGCGCTCTGGCCGCGCTCGCCGAGAAGAAGCAAGCCGAAGCTGCGTAATTGCTACGCGCGAACGCACATCAGCGTCACTGATCGCTGGCTGTATCCGAATTCAATTTAGGAGTATTTCAAATGGCAATCGCAAAAGAAGACATCCTGGCCGCAGTCGAAGGGATGACCGTTCTGGAACTGAACGAGCTGGTCAAGGCGTTCGAAGAGAAGTTTGGCGTGTCGGCTGCTGCTGTCGCCGTTGCTGGCCCGGCTGCCGGCGGCGCGGCTGCTGCTGCTGAAGAAAAGACCGAATTCACGGTCGTTCTGGCTGAAACCGGCGCCAACAAGGTTTCCGTCATCAAGGCCGTTCGCGAACTCACGGGCCTGGGCCTGAAGGAAGCGAAGGACCTCGTCGACGGCGCGCCGAAGCCCGTCAAGGAAGGCGTGGACAAGGCCGCTGCCGACGATGCGAAGAAGAAGTTGGAAGAAGCTGGCGCGAAGGTCGAAATCAAGTAAGTTTCGACGCGCTGTGCGAAGGCTGGCGGTTTTTCACCGCCGGCCTTTTTGTGCTTTGTGGGGGCAGTGTTTTGACACTCTTTGAAGAGGTTGGACGAGCCCCCTTAGAAGCCAAAGAAAAACGCCTATCCACGATCGATCGGCGATTCTCTTTGTCTTCTGAAGCGACTGCAGAAGGCAAGTTTGGTCGGGCAGCGGGCAACACAGGCATCCGCTGCCGTCAGCCAGCGGTTGGTAGCGGCCAACCACCAAGCTTCTCGGCTCGTGCCGTCGGACGGCCATCGGGTCTCAGTCGGTGAACACTCGGGTTTGACACGTCAAGGTATCCCGCCTCGATAGCGCCCGTCGTGATTCGGAGATCGTATGCAATATTCCTTCACCGAGAAGAAGCGCATTCGCAAGAGTTTCGCGAAGCGTTCCATCGTTCACCAAGTGCCTTTTCTGCTGGCCACCCAGCTTGAATCATTCAGCACATTTCTGCAAGCCGATGTGCTCACCGCGCAACGCAAGTCCGAAGGGTTGCAGGCCGCCTTCACGTCGGTGTTTCCCATCGTCTCGCATAACGGCTTTGCTCGTCTCGAGTTCGTGAGCTATGCGTTGTCGTCGCCGGCGTTCAACATCAAGGAATGCCAGCAGCGCGGCCTGACCTATTGCTCGGCGCTGCGCGCGAAGGTGCGCCTCGTGCTCCTCGACAAGGAGTCGCCGAGCAAGCCCGTCGTCAAGGAAGTGAAGGAACAGGAAGTGTACATGGGCGAAATTCCGCTCATGACGCCGACCGGTTCGTTCGTCATCAACGGCACCGAGCGCGTGATCGTGTCGCAGCTGCACCGGTCGCCCGGCGTGTTCTTCGAACACGATAAGGGCAAGACGCATAGCTCGGGCAAGCTGCTGTTCTCCGCGCGGATCATTCCGTACCGCGGCTCTTGGCTCGACTTCGAATTCGATCCGAAGGACGTGCTGTTCTTCCGCGTCGACCGTCGTCGCAAGATGCCGGTCACGATTCTGTTGAAGGCGATCGGCCTCACGCCGGAACAGATCCTCGCGAACTTCTTCGTCTTCGACAACTTCACGCTGATGGACGAAGGCGCGCAGATGGAGTTCGTGCCCGAGCGCCTGCGCGGCGAAGTCGCGCGCTTCGACATCACTGATCGCGAAGGCAAGGTCATCGTCCAGAAGGACAAGCGGATCAACGCGAAGCACATTCGCGATCTCGAAGCCGCGAAGACCAAGTACATCTCGGTGCCCGAAGACTATCTGCTCGGCCGCGTGCTGGCGAAGAACGTTGTCGACGGCGACACGGGCGAAGTGATCGCGAACGCGAACGACGAGATCACGGAAGGTGTGCTCGAGAAGCTGCGCGAAGCGAAGATCAAGGAAATCCAGACGCTCTACACGAACGATCTGGACCAGGGCCCGTACATCTCGTCGACGCTGCGTGTCGACGAAACCGTCGACAAGACGGCCGCGCGCATCGCGATTTACCGGATGATGCGCCCGGGCGAGCCGCCCACGGAAGAAGCCGTCGAGGCGCTGTTCAACCGCCTGTTCTACAGCGAAGACGCGTACGACCTGTCGAAGGTCGGCCGCATGAAGTTCAACCGCCGCGTCGGCCGTGACGAGATCATCGGCCCGATGACGCTGCAGGACGACGACATCCTCGCGACGATCAAGATCCTCGTCGAACTGCGCAACGGCAAGGGCGAAGTGGACGATATCGACCACCTCGGCAACCGGCGCGTGCGCTGCGTCGGCGAACTGGCGGAAAACCAGTTCCGCGCGGGCCTCGTGCGCGTCGAGCGCGCGGTGAAGGAACGCCTCGGCCAGGCCGAGAGCGAAAACCTGATGCCGCACGACCTGATCAACTCGAAGCCGATTTCGTCGGCGATCCGCGAGTTCTTCGGTTCGTCGCAGCTGTCGCAGTTCATGGACCAGACCAACCCGCTGTCGGAAATCACGCACAAGCGCCGTGTTTCCGCACTGGGCCCGGGCGGCCTGACGCGCGAGCGCGCGGGCTTCGAAGTGCGCGACGTGCACCCGACCCACTACGGCCGCGTGTGCCCGATCGAAACGCCGGAAGGTCCGAACATCGGTCTTATCAACTCGCTCGCGCTGTACGCGCACCTGAACGAGTACGGCTTCCTCGAGACGCCGTACCGCAAGGTCGTCGACAGCAAGGTGACCGACCAGATCGATTATCTGTCGGCGATCGAGGAAGGCCGTTACATGATCGCGCAGGCGAACGCGGCGATCAGCGACGACGGCTCGCTCGTCGACGAACTGGTGTCGTCGCGTGAAGCCGGCGAAACGATGATGGTCACGCCGGACCGCATCCAATACATGGACGTGGCGCCGTCGCAGATCGTGTCGGTTGCAGCGTCGCTGATTCCGTTCCTCGAGCACGACGATGCGAACCGCGCGCTGATGGGCTCGAACATGCAGCGCCAGGCCGTGCCGTGTCTGCGTCCGGAGAAGCCCGTCGTCGGTACCGGCATCGAGCGCACCGTGGCGGTCGACTCGGGCACGACGGTGCAGGCGTTGCGCGGCGGCGTCGTCGACTATGTCGACGCGGGCCGTATCGTGATTCGCGTGAACGACGACGAAGCGGTCGCGGGTGAAGTCGGCGTCGACATCTACAACCTGATGAAGTACACGCGTTCGAACCAGAACACGAACATCAATCAGCGTCCGATCGTGAAGATGGGCGACAAGGTTGCGCGCGGCGACGTGCTGGCCGACGGCGCGTCGACCGACCTGGGCGAGCTCGCGCTCGGCCAGAACATGCTGATCGCGTTCATGCCGTGGAACGGCTACAACTTCGAGGATTCGATCCTGATCTCGGAGCGGGTCGTGGCCGACGATCGCTACACGTCGATCCACATCGAAGAGCTGAGCGTCGTTGCACGCGACACGAAGCTCGGGCCGGAAGAAATCACGCGCGACATCTCGAACCTGGCGGAAGTCCAGCTCGGCCGTCTCGACGAATCGGGCATCGTGTACATCGGTGCGGAAGTCGAAGCGGGCGACGTGCTGGTCGGCAAGGTCACGCCGAAGGGCGAGACCCAGCTGACGCCGGAAGAGAAGCTGCTGCGCGCGATCTTCGGCGAGAAGGCGTCGGACGTGAAGGACACGTCGCTGCGCGTGCCGTCGGGCATGAGCGGCACCGTGATCGACGTCCAGGTGTTCACGCGTGAAGGCATCCAGCGCGACAAGCGTGCGCAACAGATCATCGACGACGAACTGAAGCGCTACCGTCTCGACCTGAACGACCAGCTGCGCATCGTGGAAGGCGATGCGTTCCAGCGTCTCGCGCGCATGCTCGTGGGCAAGGTCGCGAACGGCGGTCCGAAGAAGCTCGCGAAGGGCACGAAGATCGACCAGGCTTACCTGGAAGACCTCGACCACTATCACTGGTTCGACATCCGCCTCGCGGACGACGAAGCGGCGGCCCAGCTCGAAGCGATCAAGAACTCGATCGAAGAGAAGCGTCACCAGTTCGACCTCGCGTTCGAAGAGAAGCGCAAGAAGCTCACGCAAGGCGACGAACTGCCGCCGGGCGTGCTGAAGATGGTCAAGGTGTACCTCGCGGTCAAGCGCCGTCTGCAGCCTGGCGACAAGATGGCAGGCCGTCACGGTAACAAGGGTGTCGTGTCGAAGATCGTTCCGGTCGAAGACATGCCGTACATGGCCGACGGCCGTCCGGCGGACGTCGTGCTGAACCCGCTCGGCGTGCCGTCGCGGATGAACGTGGGTCAGGTTCTGGAAGTGCATCTCGGCTGGGCCGCGAAGGGCCTCGGCTGGCGTATCGGCGAAATGCTCGCGCGCCAGACGAAGATCGAGGAACTGCGCGTGTTCCTGACGAAGATCTACAACGAGTCGGGCCGCGCGGAAGAGCTGGACAGCTTCAGCGACGACGAAATCCTCGAGCTCGCGAAGAACCTGCGCGAAGGCGTGCCGTTCGCGACGCCGGTGTTCGACGGTGCGACCGAGGAAGAGATGTCGAAGATGCTCGATCTCGCGTTCCCGGACAACATCGCCGAGCAGCTCGACATGAACCCGTCGAAGAACCAGGTGCGCCTGTACGACGGCCGCACGGGCGAGCCGTTCGAGCGCCGCGTGACGGTGGGCTACATGCACTACCTGAAGCTGCACCACTTGGTCGACGACAAGATGCACGCGCGTTCGACGGGCCCATACTCGCTCGTTACGCAGCAGCCGCTCGGCGGTAAGGCGCAGTTCGGTGGCCAGCGTTTCGGTGAAATGGAAGTGTGGGCGCTCGAAGCGTATGGCGCGTCCTACGTGCTGCAGGAAATGCTGACGGTGAAGTCGGACGACGTGACCGGCCGGACCAAGGTTTATGAAAACCTGGTCAAGGGCGACCACGTGATCGACGCCGGCATGCCGGAATCCTTCAATGTGCTGGTGAAGGAAATCCGCTCGCTCGGTATCGATATCGATCTCGACCGCAATTAATCGGACTACGGAGAGAAAGCAATGAAAGCTCTGCTCGATCTATTCAAGCAAGTCCAACAAGAAGAAGTTTTTGACGCGATCAAGATCGGTCTGGCCTCGCCGGACAAGATCCGTTCGTGGTCGTTCGGCGAAGTGAAGAAGCCGGAGACCATCAACTACCGTACGTTCAAGCCGGAACGCGATGGTCTCTTCTGCGCGAAGATCTTCGGGCCGATCAAGGACTACGAGTGCCTGTGCGGCAAGTACAAGCGCCTGAAGCACCGCGGCGTGATCTGCGAGAAGTGCGGCGTCGAAGTGACGCTGGCGAAGGTGCGCCGCGAGCGGATGGGCCACATCGAGCTGGCCTCGCCGGTCGCGCACATCTGGTTCCTGAAGTCGCTGCCGTCGCGTCTGGGCATGGTGCTCGACATGACGCTGCGCGACATCGAGCGCGTGCTGTACTTCGAAGCGTACGTGGTGATCGAACCGGGCATGACGCCGCTGAAGGCGCGGCAGATCATGACCGAAGAGGATTACTACAACAAGGTCGAGGAATACGGCGACGAATTCCGTGCCGAGATGGGCGCGGAAGGCGTGCGCGAGCTGCTGCGCGCGATCAACATCGACGAGCAGGTCGAGACGCTGCGCACCGAGCTGAAGAACACCGGCTCGGAAGCGAAGATCAAGAAGTACGCGAAGCGCCTGAAGGTCCTCGAGGCATTCCAGCGCTCGGGCATCAAGCCCGAGTGGATGATCCTCGAAGTGCTGCCGGTGCTGCCGCCGGAACTGCGTCCGCTCGTGCCGCTGGACGGCGGCCGTTTCGCGACGTCGGACCTGAACGACCTGTACCGCCGCGTGATCAACCGTAACAACCGGTTGAAGCGTCTGCTCGAGCTGAAGGCGCCTGAAATCATCGTTCGCAACGAAAAGCGGATGCTGCAGGAAGCCGTCGACTCGCTGCTCGACAACGGCCGCCGCGGCAAGGCGATGACGGGCGCGAACAAGCGTCCGCTGAAGTCGCTCGCCGACATGATCAAGGGCAAGGGCGGTCGTTTCCGTCAGAACCTGCTGGGCAAGCGCGTCGATTACTCGGGCCGTTCGGTCATCGTGGTCGGCCCGACGCTGAAGCTGCACCAGTGCGGCCTGCCGAAGCTGATGGCGCTCGAGCTGTTCAAGCCGTTCATCTTCAACAAGCTGGAAGTGATGGGGGTAGCTACGACCATCAAGGCTGCGAAGAAGGAAGTCGAGAACCAGACGCCGGTGGTGTGGGACATCCTCGAAGAGGTAATCCGCGAGCACCCGGTGATGCTGAACCGGGCGCCGACGCTGCACCGTCTCGGTATCCAGGCGTTCGAGCCGGTGCTGATCGAAGGCAAGGCGATCCAGCTGCACCCGCTCGTCTGCGCGGCGTTCAACGCCGACTTCGACGGTGACCAGATGGCCGTTCACGTGCCGCTGTCGCTCGAAGCGCAGATGGAAGCGCGCACGCTGATGCTCGCGTCGAACAACGTGCTGTTCCCGGCCAACGGCGATCCGTCGATCGTGCCGTCGCAGGATATCGTGCTGGGTCTGTACTACGCGACCCGCGAGGCGATCAACGCGAAGGGTGAAGGCCTGTCGTTCACCGGCGTGTCGGAAGTGATCCGCGCGTACGAGAACAAGGAAGTCGAGCTCGCGTCGCGCGTCAACGTGCGGATCACCGAAATGGTCCGCAACGAGGACACCTCCGAAGGCGCGCCGCAGTTCGTGCCGAAGATCTCGCTGTACGCGACGACCGTCGGCCGCGCGATCCTGTCGGAAATTCTGCCGGCCGGCCTGCCGTTCTCGGTGCTGAACAAGCCGCTGAAGAAAAAGGAAATCTCGCGCCTGATCAACACGGCGTTCCGCAAGTGCGGCCTGCGCGCGACGGTGGTGTTCGCCGATCAGCTGATGCAGTCGGGTTTCCGTCTCGCGACGCGCGCCGGCATTTCGATCTGCGTGGACGACATGCTCGTGCCGCCGCAGAAGGAAACGATCGTCGGCGACGCCGCGAAGAAGGTGAAGGAGTACGACCGCCAGTACATGTCGGGTCTCGTCACCGCGCAGGAACGCTACAACAACGTGGTCGACATCTGGTCGGCGACGTCGGAAGCGGTCGGCAAGGCGATGATGGAGCAGCTGTCGACGGAGCCGGTGACGGACCGCGACGGCAACGCGACGCGCCAGGAGTCGTTCAACTCGATCTACATGATGGCCGACTCGGGCGCCCGGGGTTCGGCGGTGCAGATTCGTCAGCTGGCCGGTATGCGCGGCCTGATGGCGAAGCCGGACGGCTCGATTATCGAGACGCCGATTACCGCGAACTTCCGCGAAGGCCTGAACGTGTTGCAGTACTTCATCTCGACCCACGGTGCACGTAAGGGTCTGGCTGATACGGCACTGAAGACCGCGAACTCGGGTTATCTGACGCGTCGTCTCGTCGACGTGACGCAGGATCTCGTCGTGGTCGAGGACGATTGCGGCACGAGCAACGGCGTCGCGATGAAGGCGCTCGTCGAAGGCGGTGAAGTCGTCGAAGCGCTGCGCGACCGTATCCTCGGCCGCGTCGCCGCGTCGGACGTCGTCAATCCGGAAACGCAGGAAACGCTGTACGAAGCGGGCACGCTGCTCGACGAAACGGCGGTGGAAGACATCGAGCGTCTCGGCATCGACGAAGTGCGCGTGCGCACGGCGCTGACCTGCGAAACGCGCTACGGCCTGTGCGCGTCGTGCTACGGCCGCGATCTCGGCCGCGGCTCGCTCGTGAACGTCGGCGAAGCGGTCGGCGTGATCGCCGCGCAGTCGATCGGCGAACCGGGCACGCAGCTGACGATGCGTACGTTCCACATCGGTGGTGCGGCATCGCGTGCGGCAGTGGCCTCGTCGGTGGAAGCGAAGAGCAACGGCACGGTGCGCTTCACGGCGTCGATGCGCTACGTGACGAACGCGAAGGGCGAGCAGATCGTCATCTCGCGTTCGGGCGAGGCGCTGATCACCGACGACATCGGCCGCGAGCGCGAGCGTCACAAGATCCCGTACGGCGCGACGCTGTTGCAGCTCGACGGCGCGGCGATCAAGGCGGGCACGCAACTCGCGACGTGGGACCCGTTGACGCGCCCGATCATCACCGAGTACGGCGGTACGGTGAAGTTCGAAAACGTCGAGGAAGGCGTGACGGTCGCGAAGCAGATCGACGACGTGACCGGCCTGTCGACCCTCGTCGTGATCGACGTGAAGCGCCGCGGCTCGCAGGCTGCGAAGAGCGTGCGTCCGCAGGTGAAGCTGCTCGACGCGAACGGCGACGAAGTGAAGATCCCGGGCACGGAGCACTCGGTGCAGATCGGCTTCCAGGTCGGCGCGCTGATCACCGTGAAGGACGGTCAGCAGGTGCAGGTCGGTGAAGTGCTCGCACGTATCCCGACCGAATCGCAGAAGACCCGTGACATTACCGGTGGTCTGCCGCGAGTCGCCGAGCTGTTCGAAGCGCGTTCGCCGAAGGATGCGGGCATCCTCGCGGAAGTCACCGGCACGGTGTCGTTCGGCAAGGACACGAAGGGCAAGCAGCGTCTCGTCATCACGGACCTCGAGGGCAGCCAGCACGAGTTCCTGATCGCGAAGGAAAAGCAGGTGCTCGTCCACGACGGTCAGGTCGTCAACAAGGGCGAAATGATCGTGGACGGCCCGGCCGATCCGCACGACATCCTGCGCCTGCAGGGTATCGAGGCGCTGTCGCGCTACATCGTCGACGAAGTGCAGGACGTGTACCGTCTGCAGGGTGTGAAGATCAACGACAAGCACATCGAAGTGATCGTGCGTCAGATGCTGCGCCGTGTGCAGATCGTGGACAACGGCGACACGCGCTTCATCCCCGGCGAGCAGGTCGAGCGTTCGGACATGCTGGACGAGAACGATCGCATGATCGCCGAGGACAAGCGCCCGGCAACGTACGACAACATCCTGTTGGGTATCACGAAGGCGTCGCTGTCGACCGACTCGTTCATCTCCGCGGCATCGTTCCAGGAAACGACCCGCGTGCTGACGGAAGCGGCGATCATGGGCAAGCGCGACGATCTGCGCGGTCTGAAGGAAAACGTGATCGTCGGCCGTCTGATTCCGGCCGGTACCGGCCTCGCGTTCCACAAGGCGCGCAAGGCGAAGGAGCTGTCGGATCGCGAGCGTTTCGACCAGATCGCAGCGGAAGAAGCGTTCGAGTTCGGCACGCCGGCGGCGCCCGCCGAAGAGCCGCAACACCCGGCGGAGTGAGCGAGGCGGCGCGAGCCGCTTTGCCAGCCTGCTGATGAAGCCGCCCGGTTTCGACCGGGCGGCTTTTTTTATGCGCGAACCGTGCGGCGGCGAGTCGGCCGAACGGACAACGTGTGACCGCCGTCCTCCTTTCGCCGCGGGGACGTTGGTAAAATCCCACCCACCGGCTCTTTTCGCTGTCCATCATCCGATCCATGTCCCGCGCGCTCGAAATTCTCAACGAAGTCTTTGGCTACCCCGCCTTCCGCGGTCAACAGGGCGAGATCGTCGAGCACGTTGCGGCGGGCGGCGACTGTCTCGTGCTGATGCCGACGGGCGGCGGCAAGTCGCTCTGCTATCAGATTCCGGCGCTCGTGCGCAGCGAGTCGGGCCGCGGCGCGGGCATCGTCGTGTCGCCGCTGATCGCGCTGATGCAGGATCAGGTCGCCGCGCTGTCCGAAGTCGGCGTGCGCGCCGCGTATCTGAATTCGACGCTCTCCGGCGCCGAAGCGGCCGCGACCGAGCGCGCGCTGCGCGACGGCGACATCGATCTGCTCTACGTCGCGCCCGAGCGTCTGATGACGCCGCGCTTCCTCGATCTGCTCGAGCGCGCGCGCATCGGCCTTTTCGCGATCGACGAGGCGCATTGCGTATCACAGTGGGGGCACGATTTCCGGCCCGAATACATCCAGTTGTCGGTGCTGCACGAACGCTTCCCGGACGTGCCGCGGATCGCGCTCACGGCGACCGCCGACGCGATCACGCGCGACGAGATCGTCCAGCGCCTCGCCCTCGACGACGCCCGGATCTTCGTGTCGAGCTTCGATCGGCCGAACATCCGTTACCGGATCGTCGAAAAGGACAACGCGCGCTCGCAACTGCTCGACTTCATCCGCGCGGAGCACACGAACGCGGACGGCACGACCGACGCGGGGGTTGTCTACTGCCTGTCGCGTCGCAAGGTCGAGGAGACGGCCGAGTGGCTGAAGGCGCAGGGGGTACGCGCGCTGCCGTATCACGCGGGAATGGAGTTCGGAATCCGGCAGAAGCACCAGGAGATGTTCCAGCGCGAGGAAGGGGTCGTGATGTGCGCGACGATCGCGTTCGGGATGGGCATCGACAAGCCGGACGTGCGCTTCGTCGCGCACCTGGATTTGCCGAAGAGCGTCGAGGGCTACTACCAGGAGACGGGGCGCGCCGGCCGCGACGGCATGCCGGCGAACGCATGGATGGCGTACGGGCTCGGCGATGTCGTCCAGCAGCGCAAGATGATCGACGAATCGGACGCGGACGATACGCACAAGCGCGTCCAGACGTCGAAGCTCGACGCGCTGCTCGGGCTGTGCGAGACGGCGTCGTGCCGCCGCGTGCGGCTCCTCGCGTATTTCGGCGAGACGAGCGGGCCGTGCGGCAATTGCGACACCTGCCTCGAGCCGCCGGCGACATGGGACGCGACGCGCGAGGCGCAGATGGCGCTGTCGTGCGTGTTTCGCGCGCAGCGCGCGAGCGGCTTCAATTTCGGCGCGAGCCACCTGATCGAAGTGCTGCGCGGCGCGCGCACCGAAAAGGTGTTGCAGCGCGGCCACGAGAGTCTCAGCACGTTCGGCATCGGCGCCGAGCTGTCCGAGGCCGAATGGCGCGCGATCTTCCGGCAGCTGGTCGCGTTCGGCTATTTGGCCGTCGATCACGGCGGCTTCGGCGCGCTCGTGCTGACCGAGGCGAGCAAGCCGGTGCTCAGGGGCGAGGAGACGGTCACGCTGCGCCGCTACGTGAAGCCCGCGCGCACCCGACAGTCGTCGGGCCGCAGCGGCGCGCGCGTCGATCCGACGGCGGGCATGAACGCGCGCGAGCGCGCGTGCTGGGAGCGGCTGCGCACGTGGCGCGCCGAAACCGCAAAGAGCGACGGCGTGCCGGCGTACGTGATCTTTCACGACGCGACGCTCGCGGAGATCGCGCGCAACGCGCCGGAATCGATCGACGATCTGCGCCATATTCCGGGCATCGGCGCGCGCAAGCTCGACCGCTTCGGCGACGAGCTCCTCGAGGTCGTCGAAGCGGCCTGATGACGCGGGGCGCTCGCCTTCGCATTCTGGCACCAAAAATCACGCAAGCTGTTGACTTGCTTGGGATTTTCGGAATATCATGCCGGGTTCCGGTTCTTGGTGGGTTGATTCCTGGGCGCAAGCCTGGGGGCCGCGCACGCGTTCCGGAGCGTCACGCGCGTCGGATTTCGCTTTGCCCGAGGCCGACGTGCCGATTTTGGTCAATTTCAGGAATAAACAATGCCAACCATCAATCAACTGGTTCGCAAAGGCCGCGCGTCGGAAACGACGAAGAGCAAGAGCCCGGCCCTGCAGGACTGCCCCCAGCGTCGCGGCGTGTGCACCCGTGTGTACACGACGACGCCGAAGAAGCCGAACTCGGCACTCCGTAAGGTCGCCAAGGTTCGTCTGACGAACGGCTTCGAAGTGATTTCGTACATCGGCGGTGAAGGCCACAACCTGCAGGAGCACTCGGTTGTGCTGATCCGCGGCGGCCGTGTGAAGGACTTGCCGGGTGTGCGTTACCACATGGTTCGCGGCTCGCTGGATACGCAGGGCGTCAAGGACCGTAAGCAGGCTCGCTCGAAGTACGGCGCGAAGCGTGCGAAGGCTGCGAAGTAAGCTGCGTCTGAATGGAGATCGCCTCCGGGCGGTTAAGGCGGTGGTGCCGGATTGCCGGTGCTGTCGAGTAAGTGGTCACCCGGCCAAGCTGGTTAGTCGAGCAGATGTGATCGGGTTAGTTGGTGGCCGCGGGGCTTTCGAGCTCCAACTGAACAGGTAAAGGAAGAAACATGCCGCGTCGTCGCGAAGTCCCCAAGCGGGAAGTGTTGCCGGATCCGAAGTACGGCAACGTAGATGTAGCCAAGTTCATGAACATGCTGATGCTGTCCGGCAAGAAGTCGGTGGCTGAGCGCATCGTTTATGGCGCTTTCGAACAAATCCAGACCAAGGGTGGCAAGGACCCGCTGGAAGTGTTCACGGTTGCGCTCAACAACGTGAAGCCGGTGGTCGAAGTGAAGAGCCGTCGCGTTGGTGGTGCGAACTATCAGGTTCCGGTCGAAGTGCGCCCGTCGCGTCGTATGGCATTGGCGATGCGCTGGTTGCGCGAGGCTGCGAAGAAGCGTAGCGAGAAGTCGATGGCTCTGCGCCTTGCAGGTGAACTCTCCGAAGCGGCTGAAGGCCGCGGCGGCGCGATGAAGAAGCGCGACGAAGTTCACCGGATGGCGGAAGCCAACCGTGCGTTCTCGCACTTCCGTTTCTAAGCGCCGGACTGGGCTTTTAGCGGAAAAATTCCGGGCGGGTGCGCTTTTTCGAGCGCCTCGCCCGTTTGTGTTGAGGCGCGCTGCGACAAGGGTCGCATCGCGCCAACCCAATAGAGGATCAAAGTGGCTCGTAAGACTCCTATCGAGCGCTACCGCAACATCGGTATTAGCGCTCACATCGACGCCGGCAAGACGACGACGACCGAGCGCATTCTGTTTTACACCGGCGTGAACCACAAGATCGGTGAAGTTCACGACGGCGCAGCCACGATGGACTGGATGGAGCAGGAACAGGAGCGTGGCATCACGATCACGTCCGCTGCTACCACGGCGTTCTGGAAGGGCATGGGCGGCAACTATCCGGAACACCGCATCAACATCATCGACACCCCGGGGCACGTCGACTTCACGATTGAAGTGGAGCGCTCGATGCGCGTGCTCGACGGCGCGTGCATGGTGTACTGCGCGGTGGGCGGCGTGCAGCCGCAGTCGGAAACGGTGTGGCGCCAGGCGAACAAGTACAAGGTGCCGCGTCTCGCGTTCGTCAACAAGATGGACCGTACCGGCGCGAACTTCTTCAAGGTCTACGACCAGCTCAAGCTGCGCCTGAAGGCGAACCCGGTTCCGGTCGTGGTGCCGATCGGCTCGGAAGAGAACTTCAAGGGCGTGGTCGACCTGCTGAAGATGAAGGCGATCATTTGGGACGAAGCGTCGCAAGGCACGAAGTTCGACTACGTCGACATCCCGGCCGAGCTCGCAGAGACCTGCAAGGAATGGCGCGAAAAGATGGTCGAAGTGGCTGCTGAAGCCAGCGAAGACCTGATGAACAAGTACCTGGAAGAAGGCGATCTGCCGGAAGCCGACATCGTCAAGGCGCTGCGCGACCGTACGATCGCGTGCGAAATCCAGCCGATGCTGTGCGGTACCGCGTTCAAGAACAAGGGCGTGCAGCGCATGCTCGACGCCGTGATCGACTTCCTGCCGTCGCCGGTCGACATCCCGCCGGTCAAGGGCGAGCTGGAGAGCGGCGAAGCAGCCGAGCGCAAGGCGTCCGACGAAGAGAAGTTCTCGTCGCTCGCGTTCAAGATCATGACCGACCCGTTCGTCGGCCAGCTGATCTTCTTCCGCGTGTACTCGGGCGTCGTCAATTCGGGCGACACGCTGCTGAACTCGACCAAGGGCAAGAAGGAACGCCTCGGCCGTATTCTGCAGATGCACGCGAACCAGCGCGAAGAAATCAAGGAAGTCCGCGCAGGCGACATCGCCGCTGCGGTCGGCCTGAAGGAAGCGACCACGGGCGACACGCTGTGCGATCCGCAGCACCCGATCGTGCTCGAGCGCATGGTGTTCCCGGAGCCGGTGATCTCGCAGGCCGTCGAGCCGAAGACGAAGGCTGACCAGGAAAAGATGGGTCTCGCGCTGAACCGTCTGGCGCAGGAAGATCCGTCGTTCCGCGTGCAGACCGACGAAGAATCGGGCCAGACCATCATTTCGGGCATGGGCGAGCTCCACCTCGAAATTCTGGTCGACCGGATGAAGCGTGAATTCGGCGTGGAAGCGACCGTCGGCAAGCCGCAGGTTGCGTACCGCGAAACGATCCGCTCGACGGCGAAGGACGTCGACGGCAAGTTCGTCAAGCAGTCGGGCGGTCGCGGCCAATACGGTCACGCGGTCATCACGCTCGAGCCGAACGAGCAGGGCAAGGGCTACGAGTTCTTCGACGAGATCAAGGGCGGCGTGATTCCGCGCGAGTACATCCCGGCGGTCGACAAGGGTATCCAGGACACGCTGAAGTCGGGCGTGCTGGCGGGCTTCCCGGTCGTCGACGTGAAGGTTCGCCTGACGTTCGGTTCGTACCACGACGTCGACTCGAACGAAAACGCGTTCCGCATGGCCGGTTCGATGGCGTTCAAGGAAGCAATGCGCCGCGCGAACCCGGTCGTGCTCGAGCCGATGATGGCCGTCGAAGTCGAGACGCCGGAAGACTACATGGGCAACGTGATGGGCGACCTGTCGGGCCGTCGCGGTATCGTCCAGGGCATGGAAGACATGATCGGCGGCGGCAAGATCGTTCGCGCCGAAGTGCCGCTGTCGGAAATGTTCGGCTACTCGACGTCGCTGCGCTCGCTGACGCAAGGCCGCGCGACGTACACGATGGAGTTCAAGCACTACGCCGAAGCTCCGAAGAACGTCGCCGACGCGATCATCAGCGCGAAGTCGAAATAAGCTGCATCTACCAACTGATTATTTTTTGAAAGAAGAGAATCATGGCAAAAGAGAAGTTTGAGCGGACCAAGCCGCACGTGAACGTTGGTACGATTGGTCACGTTGACCACGGCAAGACGACGCTGACGGCGGCGATCGCGACGGTTCTGTCG
>NZ_JPWT01000126.1:0-17887 GCF_000773065.1 Burkholderia sp. ABCPW 111
CTCGGGATTCTCGGGATTCTCGGGATTCTCGGGATTCTCGGGATTCTCGGGATTCTCGGGATTCTCGGGATTCTCGGGATTCTCGGGATTCTCGGGATATACGAGGGATTCGCGGCCGCGCGTCCCGGCACGTCACGGCGCGCCGTCGCGCCGCGAACCTCGACGCATCCTCACGGAACGCATCCTCACGGAACGCATGCGCGCCGCGGCCGCCCCGCTACCACGCGATCCGATCGAGCTCGAACGCATGCGCCGCCGCGCGCAAGTCGCCGACCTCGACGCCGTCGCGCAGCAGCGATTCGGTGAGCCGCTCGCGATAGCGGTGGAAGTCGTAGCTGCCGCGATCGCGCGGCCGCGGCAGCGCGATCTCGACGACCTGTCCGATCCGCCCGGGCCGCGGCCGCATCACGACGACGCGATCCGCGAGAACCACCGCCTCGTCGACGTCGTGCGTGACGAACAGCGTCGTGATCCGCTCGCGTTCGCGTATCCGCAGCAGCTCGTCCTGAAGCTGATGGCGCGTGAGCGCGTCGAGCGCGCCGAACGGCTCGTCGAGCATCAGGATTCGCGGGCGGGCGACGAGCCCGCGCGCGATCGCGACCCGCTGCGCCATGCCGCCCGACAGTTGATGCGGCAACGCGTCGTCGAAGCCGTCGAGGCCGACGAGCCGGATCGCGTCGGCGACACGCCGCGCCGCCTCGTCGCCCGGCAGCGCCTGCGCGGCGACGCCGAGCGCGACGTTGCGCGCCACCGTCAACCACGGAAACAGCCGGTGCTCCTGAAACACGATTCCGCGCTCGGCGCCGATGCCCGCGATCGGCTCGCCGTCGACGCGGATTTCGCCGTCGAACTCGGTGTCGAGGCCGACGAGCAGGCGCAGCAGCGTCGACTTCCCGCAGCCGCTCGCGCCGACGATCGCGACGAGCTCGCCCGCCGCGATGTCGAGCGAGAAGCCGCGGATCGCTTCGTAGGCGCGTCCGCCCATGTCGAACGTCTTGCCGACGCCGCGAAACGCGACGGCGGGCGTCAATCGATTCATCTCCGTTCTCCGGTCAAAAAAAACGAACGCCGGCCGGACCGCGCCGCGACGCCGTCATCGCGCGGGCGCGGGCTCGGACACGAGCGCGATCTTCGTGTAGCCGGCCGCGCTGATCTCGCCCATCGCCTCGATCATGCGGCCGTACGGCAGCGCCTTGTCGCCGCGGATCTCGATCCGCCGCGCGGCGTCGCCCGCCGCCTCGCGCGCGAGCGCTGGCACGAGCTGCGCGGCGGCGACCTCGGTCGTGCCGACGAACACCTTGCCGTCGCGCGCGAAGCTCACCGCGATCGGCGGCTTGTCCTCGGTGAGCGCGCCCGCCTTCGCCTGCGGCAAGTCCACCTTCACGCCCTGCGCCATCAGCGGCGCGGCGACCATGAAGACGATCAGCAGCACGAGCATCACGTCGACGAGCGGCGTCACGTTGATGTCGCTGACGGGCGCGGCCGCCGCGCGCGCGGCCGATGTCGTTCCGATCTTCGCGCCCATCTCACGCCCCTCCCGTCGCGACGCCCGCGATGCCTGCGGCAACGGGCACGAGGCCGGCCGCGTCGCGCGGCTCGACCGCCGTCGCCGTCGCGGTCGTCGCCGCCGCCGACGACGTGCGCGTGGTCGAACGCGCAAGCGCCGACGACGCGTCGCGCTCCCCCGCTCGCGTCGACACGACAGCGATGCTCGCGGCGGCCGGTGCGGCCGCCACGGTACGGCCGATTGCCGCCGCCGACGCAATTGGGGCCGGCGTATTTGCCGTATTTGCCGTATTCGCCGTATTCGCCGTATTCGCCGTATTCGCCGTATTCGCCGTATTCGCCGCGACCGCCGCCACCGCTACCCCAGCGACCGCCGGCCGCGCGCCATCGCCGTGCGCCGCGCTCCCGTCGCGGCCGCTGACGCGCTGCGCGTCACGGCCGGCGCCGCCGTCCGCGTCGACGACCGGATCGCCCGCATCGAGCTGCCGCGACAACTGCACTTCGACGAGCCCCGCGAGCGTGTCGAGCCGGTTCGCGTACGCGTTCAAATCGCCCGACGCGCGGTTGTACGCGACGACGGCCGGAATCGCGGCGACCAGCCCGAGCGCGGTTGCGAACAGCGCCTCGGCAATCCCCGGCGCGACGACGGCAAGGCTCGTGTCGTTGGTCGCGGCGATCCCCTGGAACGCATTGATGATCCCCCAGACGGTGCCGAACAGCCCGACGAACGGCGCGACCGAGCCGACCGTCGCGAGCACCGGCAAGCCGCGCTGCAACTGCTCGATCTCGACGCCGCGCGCGATCGCGCCGACGCGCGCGAGCCGCTCCTTCAGGCTGTCGCGCCCGGCTTCGCGCTGCTCGAGCCCTTGCCGCCAGCTTTCGCGCCACTCGGCCGCGATCGCGCGATACACGCGCGCGAACGGATCGCCGGCGTGCGCGCCGAGCGCCTGCGCGAGCGCGGGCAGCGGCCGCGGCTCGCGCAGCAGCGCGAGCCAGCGCGCGGCGCGGCGTTCAAGCGTGCGAAAGCGCAGCAGCTTGTCGGCGATGACGGCCCAGCTCGCCACCGACGCGAGCGCGAGCAGCGCCATGATGCTCTTGACGAGCCAGTCCGCCTGCTCGAATAGCTGCAGCGGCGACAAATGGGCGGCGACGTGGGCGGAATTCATGCGGTTCTCCTGAGAAAAAAGACGGCGTCAGTCGGTCAATTGGTAGACGATCGCGCCCGCGAGCCGGTACGCGCTCGCGCCGAGATCCGGCGGCTTCGGAAACGGCGCGGCCGCGCGGATCGCTTCGCGCGCGGCCGCGTCGAGCTCGCCGTTGCCGGACGAGACGATTTCGACGTGCTGCACGCGGCCGTCCGGATCGAGCGTGAGCCGGTAGCCGACGCGCCCTTCGTCGCGGCGCAGCCGCGCGGCGCGCGGATAGCTGTCGGCCGCGTAGCGGTCGATCCGCTCGAGCACCTTCGCCGCGTAATCGCTCGGGATGCCCGACATCCCGACGACGGCCGGCGACGGCCGCGATGCGGCGGGCGTCGATGCGGCGCTCGGCGCGGGCGGAGGCAGCGCGGACGTGGCTTGTGCAGCCGGTGCGGGCTGCGCGGCTGCAGCGGCAGTCGTCGCGGCGGGCGTCGCGGCGGGCGTCGCGGCGGGCGCGTTCGCCGGCGGCGCGGGGCGCGCGGCCGGCTCGGCGGAACGGGGAGCCGCAGGCCGCGCCGGCTCGCTGCGGCGCACGGGCGGCGGCGCGGCGCGCTTCACGGGCGCGTTCGCCGGTTCGCGCGACGCATGCACGGGCGCCGGCGCCGGCTGCGGCGCGACGAGCGTGCTCGCCGGCGCGGGCTGCGCGATCGTCAGCTCGATCGCGCGCTCGCGCGCGGGCGGCTGCGGCGCATGCGCGTGAAGCGCCCACAGCGCGGCGAGCGCCGCGCCGTGCAGCGCGACCGACACGGCCGTGCCCGCATGCGCGCCGCGGCGCGCGGGAATCGGCGCGAACAACGCCGCTTCGTCCTGCGGCCGCGCGATGTCGGGAAAAAAAGCGGTCTGCACGGAAATCGTCACGATGGGCTCCGTTGGAAATGCGCCGCGCTGGGCGGGCCGTCGTCCGCGACGACGACGAACGCCCCCGCGCGCCGGGACGACGAAGCGGCGCACGCCCGCGCGAACGCGTGCGCATGGGCCGGCGCGCGTTCGCCTCCGCTCACGCGCCCGCTCGCGCCCCCGCCCGCGCCGCGAGGGCAACAGCGACGGCGCAGGCAACGGCCGCGATCGACACGCGCGTTCATGCGTCCTGCGGCTGCGTCGCGAACACGCGCACCGCGCCGTCCTGCACGCCGTTGTCGGCGACATAGCGGGCCCAGTGCTCGAGCAGCGCGGCGAGGCGATCGGGCTGCGCATCCGCGAGATCACGCGTCTCGCCCGGATCGGCGGCGAGGTCGTAAAGCTGCCACGCGCCCGGCCCGACCGGCTGCGGAATGAACACCGCCTTCCAGTCGCCCTGCCGCACCGCGCGCATCCCGAACAACTCCCAGCCCGTCACGTGCGCGTCGTCATGCACGCGCGCCGCGTCGCGCCGCAGGTAGGGCGCGAGCGACGCGCCCTTGACCGCCGCGACGTCCCGCCCGCGATAGCGCGCGCCCGGGTGCGCGACGCCCGCGAGCTCGAGCACGGTCGGCGTCACGTCCATCACCGTCGCGAACGCGTCGCTGATCTCGCGCCGCCGCGCGAGCGCCGGATAGTGCGCGAACGCGACCACGCGAATCCCGCCTTCCGTCGTGAACGCCTTGTACAGCCGCGACGGCGCGGTCGCCGCCTGCGCCCAGCGCGGGCCGTACCACACGTATGAATTGCCGTTGCCGACGTTCTCGAGGCGGTTGTCGTAGTAGTCGCGGATGAATTGCTGGAGATTCGGCCCGAACACCGGCAGCGCCTCGAGCAGCGCGCCCTCCGCGCCGTTGTCGGAGAGGAACAGCACGAACGTGTCG
This sequence comes from Burkholderia sp. ABCPW 111, assembly GCF_000773065.1. NCBI lineage: Bacteria > Pseudomonadati > Pseudomonadota > Betaproteobacteria > Burkholderiales > Burkholderiaceae > Burkholderia > Burkholderia sp. ABCPW 111. The sequence goes on from NZ_JPWT01000126.1 coordinate 4,484, forward strand.
TCAAGCTCGCCCGTCGCCTTCAGATAGTCGACCACGCGGCCGACGTTCCAGTCGAGCCGCTCGACCATCGCCGCATACACCTCCATCGTCCGCGCGGAGAACGCGCGCTCGTCCGGCGTGAGCTGCGCCCACTCGGCGTTGCGCGCGACGACCGGATGCGCGTCGACGTGCGCGCTGAGCAAGCCGAGTTCGCGCTGCCGCGCGAGGCGCGCGTCGCGCAGCGCGGCCGGGCCGTCCGCATAGCGGCCGCGATATTTCGCGACGATGTCGGCAGGCGCCTGCAGCGGCCAGTGCGGCGCGGAAAACGGCAGATACGCGAAGAACGGCCGGCCGTCGTCGGGGCGCTCGCCGAGGTATTGCAGCAGCTTGTCCGCGAAGGTGTCGGACGAGTAGAAATCGTCCGGCAGCGCGTCGACGAAGCGATCGTCCTCGACGTACAGCGAGCGCGTCGAGCGCATCAGCCGCGGCTGCTCGGCGTCCGCCGGCACCGGCTCGAATCCGTAATGGTTCGCCGCGCCCGGCAGAAGCGCGAACGAGCGCTCGAAGCCGCGCGCGGCGGGCGCGCGCTCGAGCGTGAGCCCGAGGTGCCACTTGCCCGCCATCGCCGTGAAGTAGCCGGCGTCGCGCAGCAGCTCGGGCAGCGCGACCACGCGCTCGTTCAGATAGCCCTCGTAGCCCGGCTTGCCCTGCAGCTCCGGCGTCAGCGCCTCGGCCATCGTGCCGATCCCGGCGACGTGATGATCGGTGCCCGTCAGCAGCATCGAGCGCGTCGGCGAGCACGCGGACGCGGTGTGGAAATCGGTGAAGCGCACGCCCGCGTAAGCGAGCGCGTCGAGGTTCGGCGTCGAGATTTCGCCGCCGAACGCGCCGATGTCGGAGAAGCCGAGATCGTCGGCGACGATCACGAGAAAGTTCGGCCGATCGGCCGGCTTGCGCCGGGAGCTTGCTTGGGTCGACATGGTGGCTCTGGTTCCTGGTTTCTGGTTTCGATCGAAGGAAAGGAAGAAAAGCGAAGCGCTCAGCGCGGGCCGCGCCAGCGCGTCGCCGCGGCTTCGAGCCGGCCGCCCAGCCAGCCGAGCGCCGCGCCGAGCGCGCCGACGATCACGGCCGCGCTCATCAGCCGGTCCATCCGGAACAGTTGCTGCGCGTCGAGCATGAAGCCGCCGATGCCGACGCCCGACGGCATGAAGTACTCGGCGCCGATCGCGCCGAGCCACGCATAGACGAGGCCGAGCCGCAGGCCCGCGAAAAGGCCGGGCGCGATCGCGGGCAGCACGAGCTGCCCCAGCCGCTGCCGCGCCGGCAGCCGCAGCGTGCGCGCGGCTTCGGCGAGCTGCGGCGACAGGCTCTCGACCGAGCGCTGCGCGGCGACGAGCATCGGGAAGAATGCGGCGAGCGCGACGAAGATCACTTTCGACAGCTCGTCGATGCCGGCCCACGCGGTGAGGAGCGGAATCCACGCGAAGATCGCGACCTGGCGCAGCGCGGCGAACGTCGGCCCGGCCGCGCGGCCGAGCCCGCGCACGAGACCGAACGCCACGCCCGCGACCGCGCCCGCCGTCGCGCCGAGCGCGAGCCCTTCGAGCGCGCGCAGCAGCGTGCGCGCGAGCGGCACGGGCAGCGCGCCGCTCGCGATGTCGCGAAACGCGCTCGCGAGCACGGCGGACGGCGCGGGCAGCACGCGCGCGTCCACCCAATGCCAGTGCGCGGCGGCCGCCCAAAGCGCCGCGAGCGCGGCGGGCAGCAGCGCGCCGTGCAGCCATGCGAGCGCGCTGCGGCGCGGCGCGCTCGCATGCTCGGCGAGCGCCGCGCGCGGCCAGCGCACGAGCCCCGCGTCGAGCCGGCGCAGCGCGTCGTCCATCGCGAAGCCGGTCGCGCCGATCACCGCGATGCAGACGAACACGATGTCGAGCTGGAACATCTGCCGGCCCCACACCATCAGATAGCCGATCCCCTCGGACGACGCGAGCAGCTCGACCGCGATCAGCGTGAGCCAGCCCTGCGCGAGCGCGATCCGCAACCCGGTCATCACCGGCGGCAGCGCGGCGGGCGCGACGAGCAGGCGCAGCGTCGCCGTGCGCGGCAGCCGCGCGACGGCGGCGATCTCGCGCAGCCGCGGCGGCACGCCGCGCACGCCGAGCTGCGTGTGGATCGCCACCGGCACGAGCACCGCCTTGACGATCAGCGCGATCTTCAGCGCCTCGCCGATGCCGAGCACGACCATCAGCAGCGGCAGCCACGCGAGCGTCGGGATCTGCGCGAACGCATAGAACACGGGCGACACGATGTCGTCGGCGGTGCGCGAGCGGCCCGTCAGCGCGCCGAGCGCGACGCCCGCGGCCACGCCCGCCGCGAACCCCGTCGCGAGCCGCGCGAGGCTCACCGCGAGCTGCGAGAACAGGTTGTCGCCGGCGAGCTCGACGGCCGTTTGCCAGACGAGCTCGGGCGTCGGCAGGATCTGCGGCGACATCCATTGCCGATGCGACGCGTGCCACCACAGCGCGAACAGCAGCGCGGGCAGCACCGCGCCGGCGAGCCGGTGCCAGCCGGCTGCGCCCGCGCGGCGGGCGAACGCGCGACGCAGCGTCTGCGGCGTGTACGACGCCGCGCGCGGCGCGCGGGCCGGCCCGAGGAACGGCGCGGCGGCCGATGCGGGGCGGGGCGATCTCGTCATCGTCTGGCTCCTTCGTCGTCGCGCGTCAGTAGTCGTAGCGCAGCGTCGCGCCGAACATCCGCTCGTCGCCGACGGACGCCGTGTACGCGCCGTTGATCGTCGCGAACGACGCGAGGTAGTAGCGGCGGTCGAACACGTTGCGCGCCCACAGCGACAGGTCCCATTGATGGCGGCCCGTCGCGAGCCGCCAGCCGGTCGTCAGGTTCAGCACGCCGTAGCCGGGCAGCCGGCCGTACGTCGAATCGTCGAGCGTGCCGTACTGGCTCGAGCGCAGCGAATACTGCGCGGCGACATACTGGTCGATGTCGTGACGCAGCCGGAACTGGTATTGCGCGTTCAGGTTGACGATCCAGCGCGGCGCGCCCGCGACGGGCCGCCCGGTCAGGCTGCAGACCGCCTTCGGATTCGGGATCGACACTTCCGACGGGCACGGCGCGTTCTCGTACGACGTGTAGGCCGCATCGACGTACGACGCGTTGAGCCCGAGCACGAGATTGCGGATCGGCATCGCGCGCACGTCGAGCTCCGCGCCGCGGCTCCTCACGTCGGCCGCGTTCGACAGCACCGAGACGACGCCCGTCGGCGTCGCGAGGAAGCTCGTCGCCTGATAGCCGCTCACCTGCGTCCAGAACAGGTTCGCGTTGACCGTCAGCCGGCGCTCGAAGAACTCGCTCTTCACGCCGATCTCCGCGTTGTTCGCGCGCTCGGGCCCGACGAGGAGCGATTGCGCGCCCTGCGTCGGCGCCGACGACACCGACAGGTTCGCGCCGCCCGATTTCTCGCCGTGCGACAGCGTCACGTAGCCGAGCACGTTCGGCGCGAGCTTGTAGCCGAAATTGAGCAGCGCCGACGGGCTCAGGCTGTACAGGTTCAGGTCGCCCGACGCGTACCGGCCGATCACCGCGTCGCGCACCGCCTGCACGGCGGGCGGCACGGCCGCGCCGCCCGCCGGCGCGTCGCGCGTGACGCTCGCCGATTTCGTCTCGTACGTGCCGCGAATGCCCGCCGTGATATCGGCGCGCGGGCTCGCGTGCCACGTGCCTTGCGCGAACAGCGCGAAGCTGTCGGTCGTCATCGTCGCGGGCGCGATCGACGTCGTGTTCGCGAGCGCGCCGCTGCGGTTGCCGAGCACGATCGCGTCGGCGAACGGGCCGTAGTACGCGAACGTCCGGTTGCTCAGGCGCTGATGGAAGTAGTACGCGCCCGCGACGTAATCGAAGCGGCCGCCGGTGGGCGACGCGAGCCGGAGCTCCTGCGACAGCTGGTGATCGTTGACCGCGACGCCCGTGTTGTAGATCGCGGGCTTGTCGAGGTTGTCGTCGTTCGCGGGCTCGAAATTCCAGAAGCGCGCGGCGCTGATCGACGTCAGCGTGTGGCCGCTCGGCAGCGTGTAGTCGACTTCGGCCGACAGCCCGCCCTGATGCACGCTCACGTGCTGCCGCGAATCGAGGTTCACCTCGTGCAGCGCGGGGTTCGTAACGGGCGCGGCGCCGATCGACGCCGCGCGGCTCAGGAACGGGTTGTAGCCGTTGATCGTCGGCCCGAAGCCGTACAGCACCGTCGTGCCGTAGCTCGAATCCTCGCGGTGATAGTCGGCGATCACGCGCGCGTTCAGGCTCGCCGACGGCTTGAACAGCAGCTCGCCGCGCACGCCTTCGCGCGTGCCGCCGTTGAGCCGGCCGCCGGTGTAGAGGTTCTTCACGTCGCCGTCGTCGTGCGTGCGGTACAGCACGAGCCGGCCCGCGACCGTGTCCGCGAGCGGCCCCGACAGCACCGCCTTCGTCTGCGCATAGCCTCGCTGGCCGACCGACTGCTCGATCGACGCCTCCGTCCTGAACGTCGGCCGGCGCGTCGTGATGTTGATCACGCCGGCCGTGCTGTTCTTGCCGAACAGCGTGCCCTGCGGGCCGCGCAGCAGTTCGATCTGGTCGATGTCGAACGCGTCGAACACGGCCATTCCGGGGCGGCCGAGATAGACGTTGTCGAGATAGACGCCCGCGCTGCCTTCTAGGCCGTCGTTCGCCGGATTGTTGCCGAGGCCGCGCACGGAGATGCTCGACTGGCGCGCGTGGATGAACGCGACGTTCGTGCTCGGCAGCACGGTCTGCAGGTCCTGCACGCGGTAGTTGCGCTGCAGTTCGAGATCGTCGCCGCTGACGGTCGAGATCGGCGCGGGCACCTGCTGCGCGTTCTCCTTGCGGCGGCGCGCGGTGACGACGACGTCCTTCAGCGCGGCGCTCGACGAGGCGGCGGCGCTGCGCCCGGCCGGTGGGGTTGCGGCTGGGGCGGCTGGGGCGGCTGGGGCGGTTGCGGCCGGCGACGCGGCGTCGCGTCGGTCAGCCTGCCCGGCCGGTCCGACCGGTCCGTTCGGTTCAGTCGGCCCAGTCGGCCCAGCCGATCGGGCCGCCTTCGACGGCCCGCCGCCGGAAGCGCCCGCGTCTGATGTCGCGTCTGATGTCGCGTCTGATGTCGCGTCTGATGTCGCGTCTGATGTCGCGTCTGATGTCGCGCCGCCGCCTGCGGCCCCGAACGATTCCGTCGCGCGAACCGGTCCGCTCGCACGCTCGGCGCGAGTCGCGTCGGCGGCGCTTGCGGCATCGGGCGCATTCGCCGAATCGGCCCCGCCCGCAACCGGCAACGCATTCGCCGTCCGCGCGGCGGGCGGCGGCGCACCGGCGGCTTCGACGCCGTCTCGCACGCCGGCCGCCCGGGCCGGATCGGGCGCGCGCGTCGCGGTTTCGGCGAGCGCGAGCGTCGATGCGGCCAGCAAGCCCGCCGCGCTCGTCGCATCGCGCCCATCGAGCGCATTCGTCGCGCCGGGCTTCGTCCCCGCATTCACCGCATTCACCGCATTCGCCGCCTGCGGCGCACGCGCCACGTCCGCCGCCGCGCCGGCCTGCCCTTGCGCGCCGGCCTCCGCCTGCGCCCATGCCCCCGCCGCCGGCGCCAGCGCGGCCGCGACGAGCGTCGAGCCGAATCGAATCGTATTGCGCTTCATCGCCCCGCCCGTCAAAGCGCGCTGCCCGGCCGGCCGAACGATTCGTACGCCTGCCAGCGCGCGCCGAGATTCAGCTCGCGCAGCGCGGCGTCGAGATAGCTGCGGTCGATCCATTGGTCGACGTCGAACGTGCGGCGGATCAGCCCCGCTTCCTTCGCGACGCGCACGTCCTGCTTGAACGCGTCGACGTAATGGCGATCGATGAGCGGCGAGAACACGACGGCCGGATCGCTTTCGGCGAGCTCGTTGCGCCAGACGGTCGGCGGAATGCTCGCCTGCTGCTGTTCGAGCGCGATGTACGCATCGAGATTGCGCTTGTCGGACAGCCACTGCGACGCCTCGACGACGGTCTTCACGACCGTGCGCGCGAGCTCCGGATGCGCGCGCAGGAACGCGGACGACGCGACGAGCCCCGCCTTCAGCGTGCCGACGCCCTGCCGGCCCTTCGTGCTGACGGGCACGTCCGCGAGCCCCTTGTCGCGCAGCACGAACACGCCGGCCGAGCCCCACGCCGCATCGATCCGGCGCGCGGCGAGCGCCGCGGCCGCCGCGTTCGGATCGAGATTGACGATGCGGAAATCGCGCTCGGCGAGGCCTTCCGCGCGCAGCACGCTGTCGAACGACAGTTGCAGCGCGGTCCCGCGGAACACCGCGACCTGCTTGCCCTTCAGCGCGCGCAGGTCAGTGACGCCCGAGCCCGGCGTCACCGCGAGAAAACCGTTCACGTTGCGCGCGAGCGCGGCGACGAGGCGCGTGTCGAGGCCGTTCGCGCGGCCGATCACCGCCGCGAGATCACCGAGAAACGCGAGATCGACCTGCCCGTTCGCGAACGCCTCGTTGATCGCCGGGCCGGCGCCCTTGAAGAAGGTCCACCGCACGTCCACGCCCTGTTTCGCGAACGCCTTTTCGAGCAGCCGGTTCGCATGGATCACGTCGACCACGCCGCCGCCCGCGGGCTTCGGCCCGGCGCTCGTGTCGGGCACCGCGATGCGGATGACGGTTTGCGCGAATGCGTGGGCCGGCGCGGCGAGCGCCCACGCGAGCATGACGAGCCGAAGCGGCTTCAGCCATCGAATCAGATGCTTCATGGAAGTCCTGGCGTTCTGGGGTTGAACGAAGCGAGCGACGCGCGGTGCGCGATGTGCGGCAGCGGCAGCGGCGGCGCGCGACGTCGCCGCGCTGGGGGCGAGGTCGCTCGGCGCGCGCCTGCGTCGACATGCCGACATCAAGCGGCCTTCGTGTCCGCGCTCGCGCGCGGATTCGGCTCGCGCAGCCGCGTGACGCTGCGCCGGCCGTCGACGCCGACGGGCACGTCGCCCGCGAGCGTCACGCGGCGCACGACGCGGCGCGCGTCGCCGTAGTCGTTGACCGCGTAGTGCTGCGTCGCGCGGTTGTCCCAGATCGCGACGTCTCCTTCGCGCCAGTGCCAGCGGACGATGTTCTCGAGCCGCGTCACGTAGCTCTGCAGCAGTTCGAACAGATGCGCGGAGCCGCCCGGCGTCACGCCGATGAAGTGCTTGAGGAAGTGGCCGAGGATCAGCGTCTTCTCGCCCGTCTCCGGATGCACGCGCACGACCGGGTGCTCGGTTTCGTAGCGCGTCGACACGAACACCTCGCGATAGCGCTTGAGCGCCGCGACGTCGTGCGGCGTGTCGCCCGTGCCGATCCGGTGGCTCGCGTAGTCGTACTCGTTGCTGTGCACGGCCCACAGCGCGTCGGCGAGCGTCTTCAGCGGCGCCGGCAGATCGTCGTACGCGGCCGCGGTGTTCGCCCACACGGTGTCGCCGCCGACTTCCGGAATCGTCACGCCGCGCAGGATCGACGCCTGCGGGTACGCGTCGACGAACGTGACGTCGGTGTGCCACGAATTCGCGCGGCCGCCGCGGTGCGAATCGAGCTCGAGCAGATAGTCGGTGCCTTCGACGACGGGCACCGTCGGATGCGCGACCGGCTCGCCGAGCCGCTTCGCGAAGCCTTCCTGCTCGGCGTCGCTCAGATGCGCCTGGTCGCGCAGGAAGATCACCTTGTGCTTGAGGAGCGCGGCGCGGATCGCGTCGACGGACGCCGCGTCGAGCTGCGCGGACAGTTTCACGCCATGGATTTCGGCCCCGATGCGGCCGGTGACGGGGCGCACGTCGAGCGTGTTCGATACGGCGAGACTCAGATTGGTCATGACGGACTCCGATGGAGAAAACGATGGACGAGACGAAACGGCGCGCCTGCGCGGCGCGCGGCGACGGAAACGACGAAAGCGGCGAATCGGAAAAAACCGGAAAAACCGGGTGCGGCGGCCGCCGCGAACCGCGCGGCCGGATCAGCGGCGGCGACAGCGGCAGATGCGTGCGCGGCGCGGCGCGGGATGCACGCGGCGTCGAGTCGGGCGATGGGCGGATAGCGCGAACGTATTCAGCACGTCAAGGGCTCTGCCGGTTGCATTTGATGGAGATCATTATCGGCAGAGCGGCGGCGGCGAATCTATCGCGCGTTGGACATTTGACAGAAGAAGTTCGCATGCCGTTATGCGCGGCGGCCTGAAAAGCTCAGCAGGCATTCGGATGAAACCTGGAGGACGGCGTGCGCCCGCGGCGCGCGTCCGCACCGGTTCAGTCGAGCTGCTGCGGCCGGCCCTTGGTCGACGTCCCGATCGGGCGCGCGCCCGCGCTCCGGTTCGGCGATCCGACGCCGATCGACGCGAGCCGCCTGCGCTGCGCGTCAGGGGTTGCGGAGCACGCCGCCGCGCCTTCGATCATGCGCATGCAGGCGCATGCCGTCGGGAAACGGCCGAAGGGAAACGGCCGAATCTCGGCCGGGTCGAACCTCGCCGCGATCGAACGCCGGATCTATCCGGCCCGCGCGATCGCGGCGGCCGGGAACGGTTGGCAGCCGTGGCACGCCCGCACGGAAGTCACGCGGCCGTGCCGATTGTCATGGCGGATCGATCGAGCGCTCGCGTCGCCGCCGACGGAACCGAAACCGGAATTGCGCGCGCCGCGCGTATCGCGCGCGGCCGCGCAGATCCGGCGGCTGCGCCCGCGCCGCCGCGATCGGAGCCGTGCACGCACAGCCCCGCCCCCGGCGCGGCGCGTCACACCGTCATTCTTCGCCGTCACTGATCGCGCGCAGCCCGTCGAGATCGAGAATCGTCAGCCGGCTGTACTGCGAATCGATGATCCGCTCGCGCACGAGCCGGCGCAGTTCCTTGTTCACGCTCTGCCGCGACGCGACGAGCAGCGACGCGAGATCCTCCTGCGACAGCCGGATCGTCAGCTCGATCCCGCGCGGCGTCGGCTGGCCGTGCCATTCGGCGAGCGTCAGCAACTGGTCGGCGAGCCGCGCGCGAAAGCCCGACAGCGCGGTCCGGCCGATCCGCCGGTGCAGCGCGCGGCTGCGCACGCAGATGAGCTCGAGCACGCCGCGCAGCAGCGCCGGCTCGCGCTCGAACTGCGCGAAGAGCGCGTCGCGCGAGATGTGGAACAGCGTGGTGAGCCCGTGCGCGCGCTGGTCGTGCATCGAGCCGCCGCCGTCGATCACCGGAATGAAGTTGATCACCTCGTTCGGCCACATGTAGACGGCGACCGCGCGCGCGCCCGCCGCGTTCGTCCAGCTCATCTCGATCGCGCCGGACAGCACCACCTGGATGTCGTCGCACGGGCCATGGCGCGCGAAGATCAGCTCGCCGTTCAGCCAGGTCTTCAGATAGCCGGCGTCGCAGAGCCCATCGATCGATTCGGCGGGCCAGTTGCGCAGGCACGGATTCGCGGTGAACGCCGCGTGGATCGCGCGGCGCGTGCGCGCGTCGAGCGCGCGGCCGGCGCGTTGCGGCTGGAACGGCAGCGCGGCGTGCCCGGACGACGGGCGCGGCGCATGCGCGGGCGGACGGCGTATCTCGATCGCTTCGCTGATCTCGCTCATGATGTCGACGCGCATCGCGCGGGAAGAATCGGGGCAGCACATGAAAGCACCGTTTCCCGCCCTCGCCAACGACTTCTTTTTTATGTGCTTATCACGGCCGGGCCGCCGCGCGGCTGGCCGGCAAAGCGGCCGGGCGCGCCGGCCCGCGGGCCTCGGCCGCGCCGGCGGCCCTGATCGCCGCGCGGCCGTCGTGCGCATGCGGCCGCCGCCTGGCCGCGCGTCGCGCCGACACGCGCGCGGCGCGCCGCCCCGCGATCGCGCCGCTACTGCCGCGCCGCCTCCGCGCCGCGCGCGCCGACCGGATAGATCAGCCACGGATCGCCGTCGATGTCGCGCCAGTACGCGCCCTGCGCCTCGAGCACCGTCGCGAGCCGCTGCCGCAGCCGGTTCAGTTGCGCGTTCGACGCCGTCTCGAAGAAGGTTCCGCGCACCTCGCGCAGCGCAATGCCGGCGCGCTCCATCCGGTGCACGAGATGGATGAACGTCGCGACCGCGTCGCTCGGGCCGCCCCCGCCGCCGCGCGTGGCGAGATCGCAGACGACGAGGCTGTCGTCGACGAGCCGGTAGACGAGATCGAGATCGTTGACCCGCACGCGCCAGCCGATCCGGAAATGGCTTTCGCCGAAATACGCGGGCTCCGGATGCATGCCCTGCGCTTGCAGATAGCGGGTTGCCGCATCGAGGGCTTCGGCCTGCATCGCGCCTCCCGTCAGTACCGCACCGCGGCGGCCATCTGCCCTTGCAGCGTCACGAGCTCGCGCAGCGCGTCGCGCATCTGCCGCGACGCGTCGAGCGCGCGCTCGAGGGTCGACGCGAGCGCCTTTTGCAGACGCTCGACGGACTGGCTATCGAAATCGCCCTGCAACTGCGTCTGCTGCGCGTCGCGCACGAGCGACGCGTTCGCGACGCCCGCGATCCCCTGCCCGGCCTTCGACAGCCCGTCGGTCGCGGTCGCGCCGAGCTGGCTGCCCGACGCCGCGCCGAGCGCGCTCATCGCGCCGCCGACGATCTGCGCGACCGCCGACGCCATCGCCGCGTCGAAGTTCTGCATGATCGCCTGCTTCCTCGTCTCGAGCACGCCGACCTGCCGGTCGAACGCGATCCGCTGCATCGTCTCGTTGAACGTGCGCTCCAGGTCGCGCATGTCGCTGAAGATCTTCTGCAGCCTCGCCTTCAACTGGTCGATCGTCGCCATCGGCCCCATCGCGGCGTCGCCCCCGTCGAACAGGCCGGCCGCGCCGAGCCCCGGCGTATCGGTGCGGACCGGCGCGCCGCCGGCTTGCGTCACAGTACTCATCACTCGTTCTCCTCGAATTTCAAACGGCGTCGTTGCGCCGTGCGTTCAAACCATCGACGCGGCGACCCGCGACTGCACCGCGCCGCTCTGCCTGAGCGCCTGGCCGCCGTCCTCGATCGCCTGCCCCGCCTTCTCGACGAGCGCCTGCGCGTCCTTCGTCTGCGCTTCCTTCTGCTGCTTGTAGAACTCGAAGCACATCTGCAGCCATTGCTGGTCGAGAATCAGTTGGTCGATTTCCTTCTGCAGCTTCGCGCGCTCGACGCCGAGCACGCCCGACGTCGTCTGGCTCGCGGCCGCGACCGTCGCGCGCGTCGTGTTCAGAAGCGGCGACAGCGACGCCTTCAGCGCGGCCGCCATCACGTCGCGCTTCACTTGCTTGGCGATCGCCTGCGTCAGCGCCTGCGCGGTCATCTCGGCGCCGCGGTCGATCGCCTCGTTCGCGACCTTCTGCACCGCCTTCGTCACCATCTTCTCGATCGCCTCGCGCGAGAAGCTCTCGAGCATCCGGTTCACGCCGAGCTGCTGGACCGTCTTCTGCAGCGCTTCCTTGCCCGCCTTCTTCGACGCCTCGAGCGCGGCCTTGCCGAGCCCCTGCAGGATCTGCTCGGACACCTGCGACGCGACTTCCTTGCCGACCGCCTGCGCGGCCGTCTCGACCGCCTGCTTGCTGCCCGCCTTGACCGCCTGCTCGAGCGCCTCGCCCGCGCCCTTCTCGAGCACGGCGGTCGTCGCCTTCGGAATCGCCTTCGTGAGCAGCATGTTGCGCGCGGCGCTCGTCACGTCGACGACCGCGCCCGCGATCTCGAACGTCAACTGCACCTTCGCGGCGACGTCCGCGACCTGCCGGTACTTGTCCGCGTTCTTCTCGTCGATCAGCGCGAGCGTGTTCATCGTCGCCTTCACGACGCCGGCGAAGCCCGCCATCAGGTCCATCGCGCCGCCCGCGACCATCATCGCGTTGCCGGACAGCGCGCCGCCGATCATCTTCGCGACGCCGGACACGACCTCGACGGCCGCGACGATCCAGTCGAAGATCACGCCGAAGATGCCGGCCTTCTTCGCCTTCTGCTGCTGCTCGACCGCGTTGTCGATCTGCTCGCGATAATCCTTGATCTCCTGCCGGCGGACTTCCTCCTGCTTCGCGGACATGATGTCGAGCGCCTTGCTCTTCAGCTCCGCGGTGTTGCCGAGCGCCTTCGTCGACAGCAGCGTCGTCGCGAGCAGCATCGTCTCCATCGACATTTTTTCGAAATCGCGCAGGCCGATCGACGACGCCGAGCCTTTTTCGCCGGATGCGCGATCGAACTGGCCGAGCACGCGCCCAAGCGCGCCCGCCGCCTCCTTCATCGACACGAGCGCCTGCGCGGCGAGCGGCGCGCGGCCGTCGGCGGCGAGCCCCGCGCGCGCATCGTCGACGACGGCCGCCGCGACGCGCAGCAGGCCCGCCGCGGCGCGCGCACGCGCCGCGCCGTCCGCCTGCCGTTCGGGATCGATCGGCGCGAGCGCGCCGCCTTGCGTTCCATGTGCGTTGATCGCAACCGTCATTTCATTCCTCCCGTTCACATTGCGCGCATTGCGCGAGCTGCCGCGCCGCGCGCGCCTTCAGCTCGCTGTGCTCGCCGCGCTCGCCGCACCAGCCGAGCGCCGCGCGAAACGCCTTCGCCGCGTAATCGGAATTGCCGGCGAGCCGGTAGCTCACGCCCGCGTGATACGACGCGCGCGGATCGTCCACGCGTATCATCCCGGCGCGGCTGAAGCAGAAGATCGCTTCGTCATGCGAGGCGAGCCGCTGCTGGCAAAGGCCGAGCGCGAACCAGTAATCGAAGTTCCAGTGATCGACGCGCGCGAGCATCAGCAGGAAGTTGCGCGCCGCGTGCAGCTCGCCCGCGTCGAGGAGCTGCGTGGCATACGCGTACAGCGTGTCGAGATCGCGCCGCTCGACGTCGGCGAGCATGCGAATCGATCCGCCCGACGCGAAAAAGCGCTGCAGCACCGCGTGATCGTCGTGCGGCGTCGTTTGATTGAGTGCGGCCATCGGATGGTCTCCCGTGCGGCGGCCGGCGCGCGCGAAGCCGCGCCGGCCGCGCGGCGCGTCAGCGGATCGCCGACGCGATGCCCTTCGTCGATTCGGCGAGCATGCTTTGCAGGCTGTTGATCATCTGCACCGCCGTGTTGTAGTTCTGCATCAGCTGCTGCATCTTCAGCTGGCTCTGCTGGATGAAATCCGACGCGCGCCCCGACACCGATTCGAGCGACGACTTCACCGACATCAGGTCCGCCTTGTCGAGCTTGCCGCCCTTGTCCTTCATGAAATCGTCGATCGTCTTGCCGTTCACGAGGATGTTGTTGTCCTTCATGTACTTGAGCACGTCGGCGGGCAGCTCGGTCTTGTCCTCCGGCTTGACGAGCTTCGCGAGCGCCGCTTCCACCTTGTTCGCCATGTCCTGCGCGTCGCGCGAGATGTTCGACTTCTTCTGCATGTCGTCCAGCTTCGCCGTCGTCTGCCGGCTCAGCAGATCCATG
>NZ_JPWT01000127.1:0-17871 GCF_000773065.1 Burkholderia sp. ABCPW 111
GACGTTCGACGTTCGACGTTCGACGTTCGACGTTCGACGTTCGACGTTCGACGTTCGACGTTCGACGTTCGACGTTCGACGTTCGACGTTCGACGTTCGGCAGTTGGTGCCCGCCGCCTGGTTCCGGGTTCCGTCGTATCGGCCAGTAATCGCCGCGACGCCTCGGCCCCGCCGAATGCCGAGCCTCGCGACCGCCGTATCGAGAGCGGCCGCCGCCTCGCGCCCCGCCCGCGAAAAATCCCTCGGCGGGGCGAGGCAAAAGACATCGAAAAACAAAAAGCCGAATGCGAATCACCCGCCGTTCGCCATCCGCCGATCGCCGCCGCCCATCCGTCCCCCGCCCCACCACTGCCCGCACGGGCGTACCATTCGATTCGAACGCCGCGCGCCGTTTCCCCGGCACGTATTCCTCACAGGTTAAACTCTGTCCTCCCGCGATGCCCTCGGGGCGTCAGCCATCATCGACAGCGACCGCCCGCGCGGCCTGCCCCAGTTCATGGAGTATTTCTTGATGAGCGGCGGATTCCCGCGTCCTGCCTTCCGTCTCCCCAGTCCCGTCGCCACTGCGGCTCCCGTCGTCCTCGCCACGCTTGCGCTGTCCGGTTGCGCGCTGTTCCGCGCGCCGCAGGCGCCCGCGCCCGTCGTCGAGGCGGTCGCCGTGCCCGTCGAGCCGGCGAGCGAGCCCGTCGCGGCCCCGGAGCCCGCGAGCGCGCCCGAGCCGGCCGAGGCCGCGCCGCCGAAGAAGCCGCACCACGAAGCCGCGCCGCCGAAGAAGCCGGCGCGCGCCGCGCCGCCGCCTCCCGTGCCCGCGTCTGCGCCCGCGCCGCTCGTGACGACGCGCGCGATCGAGCGCGGCCAGGTGCACGCGCTGCTCGACAGCGAAGTGCGGCGCAGCGGCAAGGTGATCGGCCGCGCGGTCGACATGACGGCCGACGCGAACGGCGCGCCGCGCGAAATGCTCGTGAACCTGCAGGGCTTCATGGGCGTCGGCGATCGCAAGGTGAGCTTCCCGTGGAAGCTGTTCCGCTTCACGCCGGGCGGCAGGCAAGAGCCGATCGTCCTCGACATGCCGGCGGCCGCGCAACTGCCGCCCGCCGACCGCCCGAGAACGGTGCCGCTCACGGGCTCGACGCAGGCGGGCGCCGAGCCCGGCCAGATGCGCATCATCGACGCGGACGTCGAACGCCCGAACGGCGCGAAGATCGGCCGCGTCGTCGACGTGCTGATCGGCCGCGACGCGCAGCCGCAGGCGGTCGTGCTCGACGTCGGCGGCCTCGTCGATCCGGACCGGCACACGATCGCCGCGAACTGGTCGGCGCTGCGCTTCGCGCCGAAGAACAAATCGCTGCGCGCGCTGCTCGATCTGAGCGACGCGCAGCTCAAGGCGTCGCCGCCCTATGCCGGCGACAAGCCGATCCTCGCCGTCTCGCCGGCCGTGGCCCCTGCGGCCGCGCCGGCCGCCGCTCAAGCAGGGGCGAAACGATGACGCTCCGGCATGCGGTCAGCGCGCGTAGCCTGCGCGCCCTCGACTGGCTCAACTTCTTCGTCGCAAACGTGCAAACGGGCTTCGGTCCGTTCATCGCGTCGTATCTGGCTTCGCACAAGTGGACGCAGGGCGAGATCGGCATGGTGCTGTCGATCGGCACGATCAGCGCGATGGTGAGCCAGGTGCCGGGCGGCGCGGCCGTCGACGCGCTGAAGAACAAGAAAGGCGCGGCGGCCTGGGCGATCGCCGCGATCATCCTGTCCGCGGTGCTGCTCGCCACGAGCCCGACCATCGTGCCCGTGATCGCGGCCGAGGTGTTCCACGGCTTCGCGAGCTGCATGCTCGTGCCGGCAATGGCGGCAATCTCGTTCGCGCTCGTCGGCCGCGAGAACCTCGGCGACCGGCTCGGCCGCAACGCCCGCTGGGCGTCGCTCGGCAGCGCGGTCGCGGCGGGCCTGATGGGGCTCACGGGCGAGTACTTCTCCGCGCGCGCGGTGTTCTGGCTGACGGCGGCGCTCGCGCTGCCAGCGCTCGTCGCGCTCGCGATGATCGAGCCGACGCACCATCACCACCACGCGGCCCCGCGCGCGGCCGCGCCGCGCGACGGCACCGACGACGAGGAAGAGCGCGAAACGCTGCGCGAGTTGCTGCGCGACAAGCGGATGCTGATCTTCGCCGCGTGCGTCGTGCTGTTCCACCTGTCGAACGCGGCGATGCTGAACCTCGCGGCGGGCGAAGTGACGGCGGGCATGGGCGAGAACGTGCAGCTCGTGATCGCCGCGTGCATCATCGTGCCGCAGGCGATCGTCGCGATGCTCTCGCCCTGGGTCGGCCGCTCGGCGCAGCGCTGGGGGCGCCGGCCGATCCTGCTGCTCGGCTTCGCCGCGCTGCCGCTGCGCGCGCTGTTGTTCGCGGGCGTCTCGAGCCCATACCTGCTCGTGCCGGTGCAGATGCTCGACGGCATCAGCGCCGCCGTGTTCGGCGTGATGCTGCCGCTCGTCGCCGCCGACGTCGCGGGCGGCAAGGGGCGCTACAACCTATGCATCGGGCTCTTCGGACTGGCGGCCGGCGTCGGCGCAACGCTCAGTACCGCGCTCGCCGGCTTCGCGGCCGACCACTTCGGCAACGCGACGAGCTTCTTCGGACTCGCCGCCGCGGGCGCGCTCGCGACGCTGCTCGTCTGGTTCGCGATGCCCGAGACGCGCGACGCGGCGTTCGTCGACGACGCCGAGCGCCCGAGCGCCGAGCCGGCGCAGTAACGCGGCGGGCGATGTCGCGCGCGACGGCCGGCCGACCGACGACAGACACGACGACGAGCGCGAACGAACGCGACGACAGACATGGGGCCGCACGATGCTCGATGTGGCCGCGACGCGCACGGTGCGCCCGCCGCAGCCGCCGAAACGGCGACGCGTCGCCGTTTCGGCGCGCACGTGACGGCGGGGCGGCGATCGATGCGCGCCGCCGCCCGCGCGCGCCGACCGTGCGGCAGTCACTGCTGATTCCCCAATCCCTGCATGAACCCGATGGAAACGATCAAAGCATTCAACGACGCGCGCCGGCAGATCCAGGAATCGGTGCTCGACCTGTTCAAGGGCCTTTCGCTCAAGGAACGCCTGCTGCAAGGCCTGCTGATGGCGGTGCAGGCCGCGAGCGGCGCGTGCCTCGCCTACGGAATCGGCCGCGCGCTGCACACCGAGCAGGCCGTGTGGGCGGCGATCACCGCGATCGCGGTCACGCAGCACAACTACACGGACACGATCAGCCTGTCGCGCGACCAGTTCATCGGCGCGATGGTGGGCGGCCTGATCGGCTTCGCGGGCGCGGCGACGGGCGCCGGCCACTTCGTCGCGTACGCGGTGACGATCGTGGCCGCGATCGTCTGCTGCTGGTGTCTGAACGTCGGCAGCGCGGCGCGGCTCGGCGCGATCACCGCGACGATCGTGCTGCTGTTCCCCGGCGAAGGCCCGCTGTGGGACATCCCGCTCGTGCGGCTCGGCGAGGTGACGCTCGGCACCGCGTGCGCGATGGCGGTCGGCTGGACGATGTCGCAAATCGAGCGGCGCTGGTTCGCCAAAAGCTGAAGCCGCGACCGGAAACCCAAAATGGGCCGCCGCGCGCGCGGAAATGACGGCGCGGCACGAGGCCGCATCGGCTCGCATCGCGCGGCAACCTGACGGATGCCCGCCCCGATGCCGCGCTGGTGCCGCAATGAAGCCGCAATGGAGCTGCCAGTCCGATCCCGAGCCGCCCGGAACCGGAACGTGCGCGGCGCTCGCCCCGCCCGCCCCGTGCGGATCGCGCGAAGGCCCGCGTGCGGCGCGCCGCGCGCCGGCCGGCTTACGGCCCGATCTGCAGGATGACGCCCGTCGAAATGCGCACGAGCAGATAATCGCCGCCGATCCCGACCCAGTGATAGCCGCGCGGCGGCGGCGACAGGCGGTAGCCGCGCCAGTCGTCGATCACGTACTGGCGGTCCCGGTATTCGTCAGGCAGACGATCGCCGCGACGCCATGCGGCGTTTTCGTCGCCGCGATGCTCGCCGGGACGCGGGCCGCCTTGATCGCCGCGCTCGCCGTGATTGCCATGATCGCGGCCGTAATGCTTGCCGGGAGGCGGCCCATGACGCTCATCGCCCGGCCCGCCCGGGCCGTGCGGTTGAGCGACGGCGAGCGACGACACGAGCGCGCCGGCGGCGACCATCGAAATCCACAACATGCGATGTGCTTTCATCGAATCTCTCCGTGAAAAGGCGCAACCGGCCGTTGGCGCCGGGGCGCATAGAAAAAGGTAGCACATCGCGGCTGATCCGCCCGGAATTGCGGGTCGTGATGAAAAATAACGTGAGGCGCCGCAAACCGCGTACGATTCGGCCATGCGGCTGCCGTTGCGGGCCGCCCGATCGTTCTTTCGCCCCCGCCTTCCGCGCATCCGGACAATCAGGCCCTCCGATTCCTCGGGGCCACCGCCTCGCTTGCCCCGCTCGATCCGCTCGATCCGCTCGATCCGCTCTATCCGCTCTATCCGCTCGTCCATTCGATCCGCCCATCCAGCTCGATGCGCCGCGGCCTCGTGAGCCGCCCCACGCGGCGAGCCGCGCCCCCGCTTGCGCGACATCGCGGGCCGCCACGCGCCGCGCGGGTATACTCGCGCTCACTCTCAACACCCGCCTCGCACCAACCCATCGCTTTCATGGCAGAACCCACTCTCGGCGTCGCCCTCATCGCCCTCAACGCCGCGGCCCGGCTAGCCGAATGTCTCGACGCGCTGTCGTTCGCCGATGACGTCGTCGTCGTCGACGGCGGCAGCACCGACTCGACCGTCGAAATCGCGAAGGCGCACGGCGCGCGCGTGATCGTCGCCGCCGACTGGCCGGGGTTCGGGCCACAGAAGAATCGCGCGGTCGCCGCGCTCGACACCGACTGGGTTCTGTCGATCGACACCGACGAGATCGTCACGCCCGAACTCGCCGCGTCGATCCAGGCGGCGATCCGCGCGCCGCGCGCGCAGGTCTACGCGCTCGATCGGCTATCGAGCTTCTGCGGCAGCTGGGTGCGCCATAGCGGCTGGTATCCGGATTGGGTGCCGCGCCTCTTCCAGCGCGAATCGGCGCGCTTTTCCGACGATCTCGTCCACGAGCGGCTCGTGTTCGACGGGCCGTCCGCGAGGCTCGACGGCCAACTGCTCCACTATTCGTACGAGGACTTCGAAACCGTGCTGCGCAAGCTCGACGCATATTCGAGCGCAGGCGCGGCACAGCGGCGCGAGGCGGGCAAGCGCGGCGGATTCGCGAAGGCGCTCGGCCGCGCCGCATGGGCGTTCGCGCGGACGTATCTGCTGCGGCGCGGCTTCCTGGACGGACGGGCCGGCTTCATGATCGCCGTGTTCAATGCCGAGACGGTCTACTACCGCTTCCTGAAGCTTGGACATCCGCGGCCGGAGAAGGCGGGCAACTGAGGCGCGCACGAGCGACGCCCGCGACGTCACTGGAGCAAGCGCGCCGGGGAAATGGCGTCGGCAGGAAACGACGCCGCATCGCGTGAAGCCGCCTCAGGCGCGGCGCGAAGAATCGGCGCCGGCACATTGTCGCCGGGCCAAGCGCGACAAGCCATTGCGTCGGTCCGCGGTCCGCGGTCCGCGGTCTGCACATTACAACGCTTCGCCGACCATGCCGCATATGCATGGCGCCAATCGCGAACGTCGCGCCGGCGCGGCCGCGCGTTGCGTGCCGCCGCGCGCCTGATCGGCTGCGCCCGCCGAACGAACCGCGTCGGCAAGATTCGCCGATGCTTCGCCGCGTCGTCCCGGTTATGCGAGGCGCGGCAGACGTGCCCCTACTTCCGCGCGCCGAGCCGGCTGACGTCGACCGGCACCGCGCCGTCGGCCTGCGCGTGCGCCGCGCCGAGACCGAGCATGTCGGTCGCGACGCCGATCGCGCGCGCCGACGACAATTCCGTCAGGCATCGGCTCCAGCTTTCCAGATGACGGTCGCAGCCTTCGAGCTTGCACGGCACGCAGTCGCCTTCGCCCTGCAACAGATAGACGTTGCCGCGCCGCCCCGAGCCGCGCAGCGGCCACGGCTCGTTGCCGGCCGGCCAGTGCGCGGGCCATGGGCCCCAGCGCGTCGGATTCGACGGCCCGAACAACGCGATCGTCGGAACGCCGCAGGCGGCGGCGACATGCGTCGCGCCGGTGTCCGGGCCGATGAAGAGCCGCGCGCGCCGGAACATTTCGGCGCTCTCGCCGAACGACAGCTCGCCCGCCATGTTCAGCACCGGCTCGCCCGACGCCCGCGCGATCCGCGCCGCGTAGTCGCGCTCGGCCTGCGCGGGGCCGCCGCTCAGCGCGACCGCGAAGCCCCGGCTGCGCGCCCAGCGTACGAGATCGACCCAGCCGTCCTCGCGCCACTGCTTGTAGCGGAACATCGGATACGGATGCAGCACGACGTACGGCTCGCCGCGCGTGAGCGCGGGCGTCGCGTACAGCTTCGCGTCGAAGCGCGCGCGCGCGGCGGGATCGTCGCCGATGCCGGGCGCGACGACGTCGGCGCACGGCGTCGCGCCCAGCGCGCCGGCAAGCGAAAGATTGCTTGTGACGGTATGCACGTCGCGATGCGCGTCGAGCACGATGCCGTTCAGGATGAAGCGCGTGAGCCACGTGAGCCGGTCGGGATCGACGAGCCCGATCCGCTTGCGGCCCGCGAAGAACGCGTAAAAACGCGCGCGATCGGAGTTGATCGCCGCGCAAGCGAGGTCGTACTTGCGCCAGATGCGCAGCGCGTCGGCGATGCGCTCCTTCGGCCGCGCGCGCTGCGCGACCGTGATCACGCGCCGGATGTCGGGATTGTGCTCGAGCACGCCTTCGGTGCCGCGAAACACGATCATGTCGATCTGCGCGTCGGGCCAGCGCGCCTTCAGCGAGCGGACGAGCGGCGTCGTCAGCAACACGTCGCCGAGGCGGCGCGTACAGGACACGAGAATGGTGCGCGGCGGCCGGGGGAGCGTCAACGAAGCGGTCACGGTGAAGGCAGGAAGAACGGGCGACTGGACATTTTAGCGAATTCGCGTCGCACGCCCATGCGACGCGAGCGAACTCACGCCCGCTTGAGCAGTTGCGCGGCGAGCGCCTGCATGCGCGCGTTCGCCGCGCGCGGGCCGAACGATTCGACCTTGTGCGCCGCATGCGCGACGAGCGACGCGCGCAGCGCGTCGTCGGCGAGCATCCGCTCGATCGCGTCCGCGAGCCCATCGGCGTCACCGGGCGAGACGAGCAGCCCGCCGCGACCGCCGTCGAGCAGGTCGCGCGGCCCCGTCGGACAATCGGACGAGATCACCGGCGTGCCGAGCGCCATCGCCTCGCCGAGCACCATCCCGAAGCCTTCGTAACGGCTGCTCAGGATCAGCATGTCGGCCGCGCGCACGTACGGAAACGGATTCGCGCAAAAACCCGTGAACCGCACCGCGTCGTGCAACCCGAGCTCGCCCGCGAGCCGCTCGAGCACGCGGCGGTCCGGACCGTCGCCGACGAGCACGAGGCGCGGCGCGTCGGCGCGGCGCGCCCGCACTTTCGCATACGCGCGCAATAAGGTCCGATGATCCTTCTGCCCTTCGTCGAGCCGCGCGACCGACACGATGAAGCGCCCGTCCGGCAGCTCGGCCGGCTCGTCCGCCCGCGCGCGCAGCGCCGCCGGATCGATCACGTTCGGCAGCGCGGTGACGACGACGCGAGTATTCGCGAAGAGCGGTTCCGCCTCGCGCCGCATGTCGGGCGTGAGCACGGCGAGTGCCGCATATCGCTCGTACTGGCGTACGCGCCGCGCCATGTACGACGCGCTCTTGTCGCCGAACCGCGCGGCGAAGCTGTAATGGCTGACGCCGATCCACGGCGCACCGCCCTGCCCGGCGATGCGGCGCAGCGAGAAGTCGAAATCGCAGATCACGTCGTAGCTGCGCGCGAGCCTCAGGAAGCGGCGGGCGACGATCGGGCGAATCAACCCATGCGTCGACGCCTTGTGCAGCAGCTTCTCGCCGCCGCGCAGCTTGCGCCCGCGCTCGCGCTGGTGGAGCGCATGCATCCATCGCTCGGGAGCGAGCACCTGCAGCGCAACGTCGGGCGGAATCGCCTTCGCGCACCACGTCGTCAGATCCTGCGTCGGATACGTGACCGACAGCCCGACCTCGAACACGCTGCGGTCGAGCGCGTTGAGCCAGCCGAGCAGCGCGGTCTCGGTGCCGCCTCGGCCGAAATCGTCGATGTGAAACAGGATGCGCACGCGCCGCGCGCTCGGGCCGGCGACGTTTTGCGCCGGCGCGGCGGCCTGCGTAGCGGGAGCGGCGGGCATCGTCATCGCGCGTCCGCGCTCCGCAACGCGCGCGGCATGCGTGCGTCGCGTTCGCCGCAGCCGAGCAGGAAACCCGCGAATGACCAGAACGCGAGCATCGTCGTCTGCCACATGAAGTCGTCGACGGTGTTCTTCGCAATCATCCCGACGACGAGCGCGAGGCCCCCGGCGGACACGGCCGGCACGTCGCGCCGCAGGCGCCAGAACGCGCCCGCGAGACTCACGAACAGCATCGCCTCGAACGCAACGCCGATATAGCCCGTCTGCAGCCACGTATTGAGAAACAGGTTGTGCGCATGCGTGAGCGCCTGCGGCTCGATGCGCAGCAGCAACGGCGGCGCGGCGGCCGCGTACGCGTGCCCGGGAAGCGGCTTGCCGAAGCCCACGCCGAGCCAAGCATGGTGCCTGCCCTGCTCCGCGTAGAACGCCCAGAGCTTCGGGCGCGTGTCGGACGACAGCGTGTCGCCGAGCGCGTTCAGCTCGCCCGGCACGTAGACCCGCTGCCCCGCGACCGTGATGTCGCGCGCGGCCGACGACGCCGAAGCGCTCGCCGCCGACGCGGTCGGATCGCGCTCGCGCGCGCTGTATTCGAGCATGCCGAGCGCCGCGGCGCCGAGGAGCGCGATCGCGACGACGCTCGCGCCGAGCCGCCGCCTATAGAGCGGATAGAACGCGACGACGAGCGTCGCGCCCGCTGCCGGCCAAAAGAAGCGATTCAGGCTCGCGAGCCCGACGAACCCGCACGCGACAAGCCCGATCACGCCGATCGCGCGCCAGCGCGCGCGCAGCAGCAACGCGGCGAACAGCGGCATCGCGAACACGACGAGCGTGCTCGTATGACCGACGCGGTTGTAGAAGCGAATCGGGAAAACGTCCGGCGTCGGCGGCTGCAGGCGCCCCCAATAGAACGCGCTCAGCAACGCGAGCAGCACGCACGCGCCCCACACGACGAGCACCGGCCGCTCGGGGCGCTCCACCCGCGAGCCGAACAGCCAGAAACCCCAAAACGTGACGAGCGGATACAGCACCTCGTCGAACCATGCGCGCATGCTCACGTGCGGATACAGCGACCATCCGACCGACGCGAGGCTCCACGCGGCCCACGCAACGATCGGCAGAACGAGCGGCCATTGCCGGAACGGCGGCCGGTTCGCGGACAGGATGCCGGCGAGCGTGCCCGCGCCGATCAACGCGAGCGTCGTGTTGACGACTCCGTTCATGTGGCCGAACATCACGGCGAACATCAACGTGGGACAGGCAATCCAAAGCACGCGCTCGACGCGCGATGTCATTATCGTCATCGACTTGAACTTGACGGCGCAAGCGCCAGAACGTTTTGCAGCGCACGATGCGCCGCATCCACTGAAAGACGTCCCATGCAGTCCGCATGATCGCCGTGCCATGCGACGCAGGTCGACGCATTTCGATCGCAGCGCCGCACCCACTCGACATGACGCCGAAAAATCGACGGCTGGTCGCGGCACGGCATGTCCGCGATCGTCAGCGCGACGAACGGCGCGTCCTGCCAATAGCGCCCCGCGCCGTGAATGCCGGCGTTGCCGGGACCGAACAGCGCGACGGTCGGCACGCCGACGAGACGCGCGAGATGCGCGACGCCGGTGTCGGGACATACGACCGCCCGCGCACCATCCAGCAAATGCCACAGATCGGCGAGGCCGAGCCGGCCGGCAAGATTCGGCTGCCCCGGATCGGGGCCGATCTCGGCCACGAGCTCGACCTCGCTCGGCCCGCCGCTCCAGACGGGCAGATAGCCCGCCGCCTCCACGCGCGCGGCGAGCTCGAGCCAGCGCTCGGACGGCCAGCACTTGACCGTGGTGCTCGCGCCCGGATGAAGCACGACGTAGGGCCGCCCGCACAACTCGGCGGGCAACTGCGCGCTCGCCTGCGGCGCGGGCCAGTCGGCCGGACGGTACGGCCGCGGCGCGGGCCCGTCGACGAGCTCGGCGGCGAAATCGGCCCACGCGGCGGGCGCGTCCGGATACGGAATCAGCTCGTCGACCGGCCAGTTCTTCCACGCGGGCGCGTCGCCCGCATGTGCGACGATCCAGCGACAGCCCGCGCCGAGCGCAAGCCAGCTGTGGCGGTTATCGCCCGCGACGATCCCGAGGTCGTACGGCCCCGACGCAAGCAGGCGCTTGACCGATGTGCCGTCGCGCGGATCGAACGCGAACGCGTCCACCCCGAACGGCCGCTTTGCATAAAGCGGCACAATCGCCTTCGGGCACGCCAGCACGATCTGCGCATCCGGGTGCTGCTCGCGCAGCTTCGCGACGAGCGGCGTCAGCAGCAGCGTATCGCCGAGCAGCAGATGATGCGCGATCAGGATGCGCCGCAGTTGCGCGGGCTTGCGGTGCAACGGCTTGAGGGCAAGCCTCGGCAGCGCTCGCGCGAAGATGTGGAACCGGCCGTGAAGTCTGCTCATTCGATTAATTCAACGGCTGATCGATTCCGCCACTTGAGATGCGATGCGCCGGAGGCCGGCCGAAAGCCGTTTCGTCATGCAGGATTTCCACGGTTCATATTGCGAAGAACAAACCAGAGGCCCCGTCACCCCGCAGGACATCCGCGAAACCGACGTGCATTTCTCAGTGCCGGGCCAGGACACGCGGCCCAGCCCGCGATGCGCTGCAAGCGCGATCGCGGGCTGGGCCGAACTGGCGGAGTATACCATCCGGCCCATGCGCTCCCGGCACCAATACCCTGATGAAAGACACGCCGTAAGCCACGCGCGAGCGCGCGTCATCGCGGTTCGTCGCGCCCGCGGCCTCCGGTCTCGGCGGCCAGGTCGAGTAATTGCTCGACGTGGCGCGCGACGCTCGAATCGTACCGGATGGCCGCGTGCGCCGCCGCGCTCGATTCGACGTGCGCCGCGCCCGCCCTCGCCCGCTGCACTGCGTCGCCCAACGTCGCGCGCAACCCGGCCGCATCGCCGGGGGTGAACACGAGCTTCGCCGACGGCGCGATCGCGTCGCAGCAGCCGATGTTCGACGACAGAATGACAGGCGTGCCGCACATCACCGATTCGATGCCGACGAGCCCGAACGGCTCGTATTTCGATGCGAGGATCGTGAAATCGGCGGCGCGGTAGCCGTCCTCGATGTCCTTCACGTAGCCGACGTAGCGCAGCCGCTGCGACGTCCGCTCCGGCGGCCTGCCCGCGACCGCGACGACGACGGGCGGCCCACCGTCGCGCAGCACCGCTTCGATGAGCGGCAGCCCTTTGCGCTCGTGGCTGCTCGACGGGAACAGGAGCACGATCTCGTCGTCGGCGAAGCCGAAGCGCCTGCGTAGCTCGGCGCGGCGCGCGGCGCCGACCGGCGCGAAGCGCGCGGCGTCGACGGGCGGGAACAACACGCGGATCTTGTCGTCGCCGAGCCCGTAGAAACGACGCAGTTCGTCGCGCATCAGCACCGAGTGCGCAACGACGAAGCGCGCACGTTCATATTGACGGCGCTCGAGCGCGATCTGGCGGCGATCGAAGAAGGTCGGCGTACGACCGAGCGCGTCGAGAAATCCGAGATGGGTGCCGCCGCAGATCGCGATCTCCGACGAATCGACCCGGTTGCAGCCGATCAGCACGTCGACGGGTGACGCGCGGCGAGCGACGCGCAGCCGCCACGAAAACCAGGCGTCGCGGCACTTGCCGGGCAGGAACGACACGTTGATGCGGTGCGGCTCGACGCGCCCGTACTCCGGCACCGACGGATCGAACGAACGCGCAAAAACCGCAGGCCGAAACCCGACATCGGCCAGACCGCGCGCGAGGTCGATCGCGTAGCGCTCGAGCCCGCCGCCGTACCTGAACGCATTGCAGGACAGGCCGATCTTCATCGCGCGGCGATCGGGCTCGCCAGGGACCCGTCCGCCCGGAAGTTCGCCGCTCACCCTGCGTCCTGCTGGAACTGAATGCGATGCAAATGCGCGTACAACCCGCGCTGCTCGAGCAGTTCGCGATGGCTGCCGCTTTCGACGATCTTGCCCCCTTCGAGCACGAGAATCCGGTCCGAGCGTTCGATCGTCGACAGACGGTGCGCGATCACGAGCGTCGTACGCCCCTTCATCAGCGTCTCGAGCGCGGCCTGCACGTGCCGCTCGGATTCGGAATCGAGCGCGGATGTCGCCTCGTCGAGAATCAGGATCGGCGCATCCTTGTAGATCGCGCGCGCGATCGCGAGCCGCTGGCGCTGGCCGCCCGACAGCCGCATCCCGTTGTCGCCGACGAGCGTGTCGATGCCTTCCGGCATCGCGGTGACGGTGTCCCACAGATTCGCGGCGCGCAGCGCCGCCTCGACGCGATCGCGCTCCGGCGTCTGGCCGTATGCGACGTTCGCCGCGATCGAATCGTTGAACAGCACGACGTCCTGGCTCACCATCGCGATCTGGTTGCGCAGGTCGTGCAGGCTGTACTCGGGAAGCGCGACGCCGTCGACGCGCACCGAGCCCGACGACGGGTCGAAAAAGCGCGGCAGCAGATTGACGAGCGTCGTCTTGCCGCTGCCCGACGGCCCGGCAAGCGCGACCATCTCGCCCGGCGCGACGGTAAACGACACGTCGTCGAGCGTCTGCCGGCCGTCGCGCGGCATGCCGTACGAGAACGACACGTGGCTGAACTCGATCGCGCCCGACGCGCGCGCGAGCGGCTTGCCGCCGCCTTCCGGCTCGCGCGGCTCGTCGATCAGCCCGAAGATCAGCTCGGCCGCGGTCATCCCGCGCTGCAGCGGCTGGTTCACGTCCATCAGGTGCTTGAGCGGCGAAATGATGAGCAACATCGCGGTCACGAACGCGACGAAACCGCCGACCGTCGTCTGATCGTTCGCCGACTGGACCACCGCGATCGTCAGCACGATTGCGAGCGCGATTGACGCGAGAAACTGCGTGAGCGGCTGCGCCAGCCCGCCCGACACCGTCATCCGCATCGAATAGCCGCGCAGCTTGCGGCTCAGTTCGTTAAAGCGCCCGATCTCGTATGGCTCGCCGTTGTGGACCTTGACGACCTTGTAGCCGCCGACCGTCTCCTCGACGATGTACGCGAGCTGGTTCGTGAGCATCTGGTGCTCGCGATTCAAACGGCGCAGCCGCCGGTTGATCTTGCCGACGAGCCAGCCGATGCAGGGCAGCAGGATCGCGACGATGAGCGTCAGCCGCCAGTTCAGATAGAACAGGTAGCCGAGCAGGAAGACGACCGTCAGCGAATCGCGCACGAGCGTGATCGTGACGCTCATCAGCACGCTCAGCACCTGGTTCACTTCGAACACGATCGCGTTGATCACCGTGCTCGCCGTCTCGCGCTGGAAGAACGACACGCCGGTATGGATCATCCGCTCGAACATCTGGATGCGCAGATCGAGCAGGATGCGATTCGACACGTACTGCAGCAGATAGCCGGACGCGTATTGCGCAAGCGCTCGCGCAAGCGCGAGGCCGACGACTGCGGCGGGCACGTACAGCTTCGTCGTCATGTCGCCCTTCGAGCCGAAGCCGTGGTCGAGAAGCGGCTTCAGCAGCGCCGGAATCCCGGCTTCCGTCGCGGCGACCGCGGCCATCGCGAGCACGCCGGCAACGAGCACCCAGACGAGCGGTTTCACATACGGCCAGAGGCGGCGCATCACGACGGCGGGCGACGACGCGTCCTGGCCGCCGATCGGTTTGCTTAGGGTAGGCTTGACGCTCAAAATGCCCTCAAATGAATCCGGAAAACGTGCTGGAGGTCAGTAGACGATCTCGACGACGCTGCCGCCGAACGCCGCGCGCAGATCGGCGAGCAACGCGTCGCTCGGCTTCACGCGCCACGCGTCGCCCAAGCGCATCTCGCCTTGCGCGCGCGCGTTGCTGTAGGCGATCCGCACGGCGAGGCCGTTCGGTATCACGGGCTGCGCGCGCCGCCCGCCGTCGCGGCCGCCGCGCGGCGCCGGCGCTTCGGCTGCCGGCGTCTCGTCGGGCTTCGCGACGTGCGCTTCGAGCACGCGGCGCAGCGCCGCCGCGTCCGCGTTGCCGTTCATCGTCATGCGCACCGCCTGCGCGTAACGGCTGCGCGCGCGCTCGATATCCATCACCGAATCAGCCGTGAAGCGGATTCCGCCCGTGAACGCATCGTTGCGCGCCTGCCCCTGGACGATCAGCAGCTCGTCTTCCTTGAAAAGCGCGCGGTTGACGTCGAACTGCTCGTTGAACACGGTGACTTCGCACTGGCCGGTGCCGTCGTCGAGCAGCGCGATCACCATCTTGCCGCGCTGCGTCATCTGCGTGCGCAGCGACGCGATCACGCCCGCCACCACCTTGTCGCGCCCTTCCTTCAGCTCGCCGAGCTTCTGGCGCACGAAACGGCGCACTTCGTCGCGGTATGCGTCGAACAGGTGGCCGGACAGATAGAAGCCGAGCGCGCTCTTCTCTTCCTGCAGGCGGCGCTTGTCGTCCCATGCGGGCTCGTCGACCAGCGCGTGCTGGTGCGCGGGCTCGCCGCCGATGTCGAAGAGCCCCGCCTGCAGCGCATTCGCGGCCGCCTGCTCGGCGGCCTCCATCGCGAGCGGCACCGACGCGAGCAATTGCGCGCGGCTCGCGTGCAGCGAATCGAACGCGCCCGCGCGAATCAGCGCCTCGATCGTCCGGCGGTTCACGACGCGCCGGTCGATCCGCTCGCAGAAGTCGAACAGATCGGCAAACGGCTTTTCCTCGCGCGCGCGCAGGATTTCCTCGATCGCGTTCTGGCCGCTGCCCTTGATCGCGCCCAGGCCGTAGCGAATCGTGTGCGAGCGCTTGCCGCCGGCCTCCGCGACCGGCTCGAAACGGTAGTGCGACTGGTTGATGTCCGGCGGCAGCACCGCAAGGTTGTTCAAGACGCAGTCGTCGTACAGGATCTTCACCTTGTCGGTGTCGTCCATCGCGAGCGTCATGTTGGCCGCCATGAATTCGGCCGGATGGTGCGCCTTCAGCCACGCGGTGTAGTACGCGAGCAGCGCGTAGGCGGCCGCGTGCGATTTGTTGAAGCCGTAGCCCGCGAACTTCTCCATCAAGTCGAAGATTTCGTCGGACTTCTCGCGCGCGAGGCCGTTCTTCGCGGCGCCCTCGGCGAAGATCTCGCGGTGCTTGGCCATCTCCTCGGGCTTCTTCTTGCCCATCGCGCGGCGCAGCAAGTCTGCGCCGCCGAGCGAGTAGCCGCCGATGATCTGCGCCATCTGCATCACCTGCTCCTGATAGACCATGATCCCGTAGGTCTCTTTCAGGACGGGTTCGACGCGCATGTCGGGATACTCGACCTTCTCGCGCCCGTGCTTGCGCGCGCAGAAGCTCGGAATCAGGTCCATCGGGCCCGGACGGTACAACGACACGAGCGCGATGATGTCCTCGAAGCGGTCGGGCTGCGCATCCTTCAGCATGCCCTGCATGCCGCGGCTTTCCAGCTGGAACACGGCGACCGTGTTCGCCTTCTTCAGGATCTGGAACGAAGTGGGATCGTCGAGCGGCACCTGCGCGAGCGACCAGTCGGCCTTCGTCGGATCGAGCCGGCGGATGTAGCGCTCGGCCCAGTCGAGAATCGTGAGCGTCGTGAGGCCCAGAAAGTCGAACTTCACGAGGCCGACGGCTTCGACGTCGTCCTTGTCGTACTGGCTGACGACGCCGCCCTCATCGCCCTGCGTGTAGAGCGGGCAAAAGTCGGTCAGCTTGCCGGGCGCGATCAGCACGCCGCCCGCGTGCATCCCGACGTTGCGCGTCAGGCCCTCGACGCGCTGCGCGAGATCGAGCAACTGGTGGACTTCGTCCTCGTTGTCGTAGCGCTCCTGCAGGAGCGGCTCTTCCTTCATCGCGTCGGCGATCGTCACGTGCTTGCCCGGCTTGAACGGGATCAGCTTCGCGACGCCGTCGGTGAACATGTAGCCGAGGTCGAGCACGCGCCCGATGTCGCGCACGGCCGCCTTCGCGGCCATCGTGCCGAACGTCGCGATCTGCGACACGGCATCCGCGCCGTACTTCTCCTTCACGTACTGGATCACGCGGTCGCGGCCGTGCTGGCAGAAGTCGATGTCGAAGTCGGGCATCGACACCCGCTCCGGATTCAGGAAACGCTCGAACAGCAGGTTGTAGCGCAGCGGATCGAGATCCGTGATGCCGAGCGAGTACGCGACGAGCGAGCCCGCGCCCGAGCCCCGGCCGGGGCCCACCGGCACGCCATTGTTCTTCGCCCAGTTGATGAAGTCCGCGACGATCAGGAAGTAGCCCGGAAAGCCCATCTTCTTGATCGTGCCGCACTCGAAATCGAGGCGCTGATAGTACGTGTCGCGCTGCGCTTCGCGCGCGGCCTCGTCCGGATAGAGCTGCGCGAGGCGCTTCTCGAGCCCCTCCTTCGACAACTGCACGAGGTAGTCGTCGAGCGACATCCCATCGGGCGTCGGGAAGAGCGGCAGCTTCGGCTTGCCGAGCTCGAGCGTCAGGTTGCAGCGCTTCGCGATCTCGACCGTGTTCGCGAGCGCCGACGGCAGGTCGGCGAACAGCGCGACCATGTCGTGCTGCGTGCGGAAGAATTGATCGGTCGTGAAGCGCTTCTGGCGGCGCGGATTCGCCAGGATGTCGCCTTCCGAGATGCACACGCGCGCCTCGTGCGCGGTGAAATCGTCGGTCGTCATGAACTGCAGCGGATGCGTCGCGACGACGGGCAGCTTCAGCTCGGCGGCGATCGTCACCGCCTGCTGGATGTACGCTTCGGCGCCCGGCTGGCCGTAGCGCTGCAATTCGATGTAGAAACCGCCCGGAAACGTCTTCGCCCAGCGCTCGGCATGGCGGCGCGCGGACGCTTCGTTGCCGGCCGCGAGCGCGAGGCCGATATCGCCCTGCTGCGCGCCGGACAGCGCGAGCAGCCCTTCGGCGAGCTCGCCTTCGAGCCAGCTCGCGTCGAGCTCCGCGCGGCCGCGATACTGGTTCGTGAGCCACGCCTTCGACAGCAGCTCGCAAAGATTCAGGTAGCCGCGCTTGTCCTTGACGAGCAGCAGCAGCCGCGACGGCTTGTCGCGATCGTCGTGGTTCGTGATCCAGACGTCGCAGCCGGCGATCGGCTTGATGCCCGCGTCGCGGGCTTCCTTGTAGAAACGGACGAGACCGAACGCGTTGCCGAGGTCGGTGAGGGCGAGCGCGCCCTGACCGTCTTCGGCCGCCGCCTTGACGATATCGTCGAGACGCACGATGCCGTCGGCAATCGAGAATTCGGAGTGAACGCGAAGATGAACGAAACGGGGATCTGACATGGGCGCTATTGTATCCGGCCCGGGGGCCCGGCACCGTTCGCGCCGGCCAAAAAAACGCGACGTTGGCCGTTCGGCCGAGCGCCGGCGCGGGCCGGCGGGCGGCGACGGCGCGCGAGACGGCGATTCGCGCGGCCCGAATTCCGGTGGAGCGCGGTCGGGGCGACGTCCGTTTGTTCTTCCATCCCTCGCTTCGTTTTGCTCGGCGGTTCGGCGGTTCGGCGGTTCGGCGGTTCGGCGGTTCGGCGGTTCGGCGGTTCGGCGGTTCGGCGGTTCGGCGGTTCGGCGGTTCG
>NZ_JPWT01000128.1:0-17619 GCF_000773065.1 Burkholderia sp. ABCPW 111
GAGATCGACGAGCGCGGCTTCGTCGAACGCGTTCGGCAGGATCTCGTGAAGGAGAATCCGGCGTTTGCCGATGACGGCGGCTTGTCGTCCCGGCTCTGGACCGCATATCGCGCCGCGCGCGCATTCGGCATCGAGCAGGACGAGAACATCGTCGCGTTCTTGAGGCTCGAGGCGTACGCGCCGAGCTTCTACGAGAAGCCCGCGACGAAGGCTTGGCTCACGCGCCCCGGCCGTTCAGCCGATGCGCGCTTTCATGACTATCTGCGCGTCATCAAATGGCGCATCGAACATCCGGACGGAGGGCTGGAGCATGGCGACATTGGCGTTGACGCTCTTGGAAGCGGCGATAACGGAGCTTGGTCCCGTCTTGGCGCGCGCTGGCGTCGCCTTGTTGGGCGGGGCGACGGTGGCGGGAACGGCGAGCCTGTCGGGTGACACGCCGAAGGAAGACAGCAAGGCGACGCCGGATGTACGCGCACTGCCGCGCACCGGCGAGAAGTGCAAGCAATGTCCGCCAGAGCAGACCGGCATCCCCGTGCGGAGGCATTACCGCATGAACCGCGAGCCTCGAGAATATCAGGGGCGAGTTACCGGCCGGCCGTATAGCGTCGAAGGAGGATGGAGCGAAGAATGGAGTTGGCTCGGCTTGGACTATGATGGGTTCCAAGCGAGTGAATGTCTGCTCCAAGAGGCGAAGGGCAACTTCGATCAGTTCTTCAGCCGCAAAACACGGCGGCCGATGAAGTGGTTTTCGGGTTTCCGCAAAATCGATCTACAGATCGAGGCTCGCGCCAATGTCGTACGAGCCAACCCTCCAACGAAGCTCAGGTATTACTTTCAAACACCACTGACGGCATCGTATTTCCGCGAGCGTCTCGCCCGCAACGGCATTGCCTACGTCGTGACAGGTTAAACATGAAATTCTTCTCACGCTTCATCGATAAATCGCGCGATGCGTCCAACGTCGCTGAGTACTTTGACGATCTGGGGAGGCTCGCCGAGGTGATCCACGAACACGCTCCAAAGTTCGATCGTTGGTATCTGACCGGCGAGACAAAAGAGGATGCATTGCTTTACAGCGCATTCGAACACTGGAAGCCGACGACGGCGGCACTCGCGGTGGTGCGCACCGAGCGAGGCAGTAACGACTATGCCTCTATTTCGCTATGGGACGGCGGCAACGAGGAAGAGGAATCCGCATCCCTGAGCTGCGTGATTACACCGAAGGACAATGCGAAGGAGATCGAGGCCGACTTCGTCAACGATCAGTTGTTCTCAATGGATTCGGCGCTCGCGATCGCCTCGACTCTGATTCAACTCACGTCGCCATCGTATCTGACCGTTCAGCCGTATGGCTACTTCGAGAAACAGGTGTTCGACGACAAGCCCGGCGTCGGCTGGATGCTCTACTTGCCGAAGGTCATCACGCAACAACAGGTTCCCGAGGCACGAGCGCTAATTCCCGTACCCGCCAAAGGCAAGCAAACCGGCACGATCATCGTCAGCGTCACGGACGCCCCGTTCTCGGTCGACAACCCCGAGCACGTCGCGATCGCGAACCGCATTGAGATCCGGCTCGTCGATCAAGACCTGCTCCCCGCCTACGTCGATATCTGAGCCAGCCGGCGCGATTACCGCGCCGGCCGCACGCGTCAAAACAGCCCGGCCGGCTCGGCTGAATCGTCCCAACTAAAAATAATCAGCTCGCGACGCTCGACGCCCTTCCCGCCGCCTATCGTGTACTGAATCGGCACGCTCTCGATATGGAAGCCGGCGAACACCCGCCGGATCTCCGGATGGTCGTTGAGGCTGACGATCGCTCGCCCCTTGATCGATCGAAGCCGCTCAGCCATCTTCTCGTATTCCTCGAAGGGGAACGGAACGCCGTACCCTTTCGTGTCGAGGTACGGCGGATCAAGGTAGAACAGGGTATGCGGCCGGTCATATCGATCGATGCAGGCAGCCCAATCGAGTCGCTCGATGTACGCATTCGCGAGCCGGATGTGCGCGGCTGAAAGCTCCTCCTCAATACGAAGCAGATTTAAGCCAGGCGGCGCTGTCGTCGCCGTTCCGAATGTATGCCCCTCGGCCGTGGCACCAAAGCAACTTTTCTGAAGGTAGTAGAACCGCGCAGCTCGCTGGATATCGGTGAGGGTTTCCGGGACCGTATGCTTGAGCCATTCGAACACTTGCCGGCTCGTCAGCGCCCATTTGAACTGACGCACGAACTCTTCGAGGTGGTGCCGAACGACGCGATACAGGTTCACCAGCTCGCCGTTGATGTCGTTGACTACCTCGACCTTGGCGGGCGGTCGCATGAAGTAAAGCGCAGCCCCGCCCGCGAAAACCTCGACGTAACAGTCGTGCTTCGGAAAGCGCGGAATGATGTGGTCCGCGAGACGACGCTTGCCGCCGATCCAAGGAATGATGGGATTTGCCATTGTGAAAGCCGTTTTTAAACTTGATGTAGAATCCGGCCCGCCTACGTAGGTAAGCAGGGCCTTGGCCGATTCACTGGCTCAGACAGTGGAAAGGCGACCGGCACGCGTGTTCCCGCACGCGCGCCGGTCGCCCTGTTTCTCGTTACTTCCGCTCGCAGCCCGGCGTCTCAGGCCGCGCCGCGCACACGTAGCCCTGTAGGGCCGTCAGTTTGTCGATCTCGCGCTGGTCGTCCCCGGCGACTGCAAAAACGCGCTCCGCAACCGCTGCGTCGACGTCTGCATAGGCGGCGGCACCATCGCCCATGCCGGCGGCGCTGGAAGCGCCGGACATGCCGTCGCGATCGGCTGCCGCGCAGTTTCGGACGGCGACGCGCAGCCGCTCAGTGCCAGCGGCAAGAGCAGCCCGCAGGCTGCGACTCTCTGCTTCATGCTCGTTCCTCTCCTTCGTGGTTCGTTGGTCGACGGCGGCCACCGCCGACGCCGCCGCATCGTGCGCGGCGATCGCGCGCTGCTCGGCGTCGAGCGCCGCTTGCGAGATCGCGTCCAACGCTTCGGCGTGCCGCAGTGCGTCGAGCGCTCGCGCGACCTGCTCGTCGGCAAGCCGACGTGCGCCGATCAGGTGTTCAATCCCAGCGCCGGCCGCCATGCCAAGCAGCGCGGCCAACAGATACGGGGTTGCTTTCGGCATCACAGTCCCCGCTCACAGATCGCGCGCTCTTCCGCGCGCCGCTTCACCAAGCCGGGCATCTCCCGACCCCGCGCCGTCACCCATTGCGGGCGACCGTCGTCGGACTCGTTGATCGCGCGGCATGCGCCGCGCAGGTCGCCCACGTTGAAGCGCTTCGCCGTCGTGCTGGCGCAGTAGGCATTCGCGCCGACGTTGTATGCAAAGCTCACGGCCGCCGCGAGCTGATACGGACGATCCTTCAGCCCCGGCGTGCAACGCAGCACGGGTTCGGCGTGCGCAATCAGTTGCGTTTCGAGTGCTGCGCGGCACTCGGCCTCGCTGTACGCCTTGCCGACGACGACGTCGCGCGTGTCGCCCATGCATTTCGTCGGGATGCCGACCGGGTCGAGATAGCCCACCAGCTTGACGCCCTCGAACTTCGGCACGACCAGGGGC
This sequence comes from Burkholderia sp. ABCPW 111, assembly GCF_000773065.1. NCBI lineage: Bacteria > Pseudomonadati > Pseudomonadota > Betaproteobacteria > Burkholderiales > Burkholderiaceae > Burkholderia > Burkholderia sp. ABCPW 111. The sequence goes on from NZ_JPWT01000128.1 coordinate 3,565, forward strand.
ATGCACGCACGCCTCGACGCGCTTTGCATCGAGATCCGCGCCCTTGTGAGCGACGTCTCGCACTCGGCCGACATCGTGCTGCTCGACCTGATGGCCGACGATGCCGGCAGCTACGCACGGCACAAAGCGGCGCAGGACGCTCGCACGTGGGCCGCAGCCGCCGGCGTCACGCTCGAAACGGGTTTGATGCAGCTCGGCCGGGCGATACCACGCGATCAGAATTGAGGATGACCATGAACGACAAACAGAACACCGCACCGAACTGGTTGCAGGAAGGCGATCTGCTCTATCGCCTCGCGATCGACACGCACCAGCAAAATCATGACGAGATTTCTGTCACGCTGGCCGAAGGATCACGCGACATGCGGGCGCGGGCGGCGCGGGCGGCTGAGCTTCGCGAAGCCTTGAATGGAGTCGAACCCAATAAGCCAACCGGCAGCGCAACATCCCAAGCGCTCGCGAGACTTAGACGGCTCATCGCCGCCGACGAATACTCGATGTCGTTTCAGACGATACGACAATATCGCTCCGCGCTGCTGCGCGAGATCGACCGCACAAGTCCCACTCCCCCGGCCGCGATCGCGATGACACACGAACAGAACGCGGCAATCGAATTCGCGCTCGGCGCATGTGCCGGCCATCCGGCCGGCGAGCAGCATGTGGCCGCGCTTGAATCGCTCCTAAACGACAGCAATGACGCACAGATCGGAATACAACTAACCAACGCTGCTCACGACGTGCTCATCGAGCGCCGCCGCCAGATCGAGCAGGAAGGCTGGACGCCGGAACACGACGATAAATGCGGCGACCTCGAGATGTCCTGTGCAGCAGGGTGCTATGCCATGTACACGCTCGCATATCCCGCTGGCGATCCACCGCCGCCGTGGCCTTGGGCCACCGATTGGTGGAAGCCGACAACGCAGCGTCGCAATCTCGTCAAGGCCGCCGCACTGATCCTCGCGGAACTCGAACGGCTCGATCGGCTCCGGGCTCGCGCGGGAGAACGCAAATGAGCCTTCTGACTCGCGCATACATACTTGAGAAGTACGGCCCGCGCATGACGTTAGCGCAGCTAGCACAGCTCCTTCTCATGTCGGAGGGAACTATCCGCAATCAGATTAGCGCCGAGACGTTCCCGATCGCGACGTACAAGGAGGGCAGCGGGCGCTTCGCCGCTTACGATGCCGTCGCGGATTACCTCGATGAAATGTCGGCGCAGGCGCGACGAAAGGCGGCTTGACGGCCGCGCATGGGCCGCCGCCGGCGGCTCCACTAATCGCGGTTCATGACCGTCAACTGCCCCTTCTTTGCAACCTGATCCGGTCGCAGATTCGTGTACCGCTTCAGGTTGCGCCAGTCCTTGTGGCCGGTGACGGCCGCCACCTCCGGGATATCCCATCCATCCTCGAATAGCGCACTCGTCGCCTCATGCCGAAGATCGTGCAGCCGCAAATCGTCGATCCCTTTGTCCACACACGCCCGCTTGAAGTACTTGCTGGCCGTGCTCTTGTCGAATCGGAATATGAACTCGTTCGGATGCGGCTCGATCGCCGGCTCTGCCTTGCGCTTCGCTTCGTACTCGGGCGGCACCGGATATCGCGGCTGACGTAGCAGTACTTCGAGCGAGTCTCCAATCAACGGCACCCACTCGTCGTTTCCTTTCTTCTGCCGAGGGTGCTTTCGATCACGCACGAGCGCGAGGCGGCGCTCGACGTCGAGATCGGACCACGTAAGCCGGAACAATTCGCCGCGACGGAACGCGCTCTTCATAGCGACACGAATCACGTCCGGCACTGCCTGCTCTCGCTCAGGATGCTCCGCGAACCACTCGAATATCTTCACAATCTCATCGCGCGTCGGCCGCCGATTCCGATGGTTGCCTGGCCCGATAAGCCGCAAGTGATCGAGAGTCGGCCGCGCGATACTTGGTGCATGCGGCAATCGCAGATCGAGGAGTGACGCCATGTGCTTGAAAACGGTCCCGAGCTTCGAGATATCCATGTCGATGGTGTACTGGCCAGCACCCTCCTTCTTTCGCAATTGAGCGAACTTGACCAATCGCTGCGTTGACAGCTTCGCGGCTACTTCATCATCAAAGTGACTTTCTAGTCGTGCGAGCATGTAATGTTCATTCGACTTCTCGCCAACCGGTCGGCCGGACTCCTTTCGGGTCTCTCGATAGCGCCTCACCAGTTCGCCAACCGTGATGGTTTCTTCGACCGCCGCCTCGCGCCCCTTGTCGATCGACGATTCGATGTCGCGTGCCCAAGCCTCGGCCGCTCCCTTTGTTCGAAATGTCTTTGATATACTCTTGCTCCCTAGCCGGCGGACCTGAGCCCGCCAGCGAGAGCCAATCTGGATGATTGACGCCACGTGCTACCCCGTTGAAAAACTGTAGCAACGCGGGCCGAATATGGCGTGCTACAGGGTGGTTTTGTAGCAAAAGTGTAGCAGAGACGGCGTTAAATCCTCTGTCATGGCGTGTCATTCCGCGTCATCAGTCGATTGGCAGAAATCGCCGAAAGGCAAGCGGAACAAGGCTGAGAACCCGATTTACAAGGGTTTGATCCATCCCGCTCAAACTATCCGCCCCCCGTAGTTCAATGGATAGAACAAGCGCCTCCTAAGCGCTAGATACAGGTTCGATTCCTGTCGGGGGGGCCAGCCAAGCCCCAAACCTTCCCCAAGCTTCGCAAGAAATACCCCCAGAATCACCGTCTGGCGGGCCTCCCAGCCTCTAACGTTGCCCAAGGTTGCCCAGTGACAGCCAGCGAATCTGCTGGTATTTTTGCTGGCATCTCCAGATACCAGCAATCGAGATACCAGCAGATGCCGCTTACTGATGTGCAGGTCCGAAACGCGAAGGCCGGGACCACTCCGTACAAGCTCACCGACGGCGAGGGGATGTACTTGTTCGTCCACCCGAACGGCGGAAAGTACTGGCGCATGTTCTACCGCTTCCTTGGCAAGCAGAAAACGCTGGCCCTTGGCGTGTACCCGGCCGTCACGCTGGCGGCGGCGCGCAAGAAGCGCGACGAGGCGCGCGAGCAGCTCGCCGCCGGGATCGATCCGGGAGAAGCAAAAAAGGAAGCCAAGCGGACCGCAGAGATCGCCGCCACCAATTCATTCGAGGCGGTGGCCCGCGAGTGGTACGACTCCCAACGCGCGGGATGGACGGATGGCTACGCCGAGAAGGTGATGCACTCGCTTGAGGTCGACGCCTTTCCGAAGATCGGCGCGCGTCCCATCACCGAGATTGACGCCCCGCAGATGCTCGCTATCGTGCGCGCGGTAGAAGCGCGAGGGGTACGGGAGACGGCGAAGCGTATTCTTCAACGCTCGCGGGCGGTGTTCCAGTACGGAATCATGACCGGGCGATGCACGAGGAACCCGGCAGCGGATATCGACGCGCAGACGGTATTGAAGAAAGGGCCGGGCGTCCAGCACATGGCCCGCGTCAAGGCGACCGAGATACCGCAGCTCATGCGCGACATTGACGCCTACCAAGGCGACCTAGTCACCCGGCTTGCGCTCCGCTTCATGGCACTTTCCTTCGTACGCACGGCGGAAATGATTCGTGCGGAATGGCCGGAGTTTAACGAAGACGCCGCAGAATGGCGCGTACCAGCGGAACGCATGAAGATGCGTGACCCGCATATCGTGCCTCTATCGCGTCAGGCGCTCGGCGTGCTCGCCGAGCTACGCGCGATCAACGGCCACCATCGCTTTGTGTTTTACAGCGTGCAAGGCCGCAGCCACATCTCGAACAACACCATGCTCTACGCGCTGTATCGCATGGGCTATAAATCCCGGATGACGGGGCACGGCTTTCGCGGATTGGCGGCCACGGCCCTACGCGAGCTTGGATTCATCCGGGACGTTGTTGAACGACAGATGGCGCATGCCGAGCGCAACCAAGTAACGGCCGCCTACGTTCACGCTGAATACCTGCCCGAGCGCAGGCGAATGATGCAGGCATGGGGTGACCATCTCGACCGTCTCAAAGCAGGAGCAGAGATCATCCCGATCGCAGCGGCGCGGTAAGCCCCACCTACCGACAAAGTGCGAGCGCGTCCCGTCTGTCGGCTCATAGGGACGCGCTGCGAGCGCGAATCATTTGAGCGTACGAATGCACGGGCAGCCGCCGCCCAATCACATCATGCCGTGTGACTTCGCGTAGTCCCGTAGCGCATCGTTCATGCGTGTTTGCCATCCTTCGCCCTGCGCTTTGTAGGCGCTCACGATGTCAGGATCGATCCGCAGCTTAAGCGGGGTCTTGGGATTGGCCGACTTCGGTCGACCACGCGGTTTCGTCAGTTTGGCTGCAACATCCTTGCCGAACAGTTCAGTCAACACCTCCTCGGCCGGACGCGCACGCGCGAAGTCGGCGTCGGTCCACTCCGGATTCTCGTCAACTGGATTACGTACTTTTCGCTTGCTCATATCTTTTCACCTCGCGGGAGTTAGCCTTGCGCAGGCTGATGACGTGAACCATGCCGTCGCGCGGCGTGAACACCAGCATATGAAGGCGATCGCCGATGCGGCCGAGCGCCTGAAAGCGGCGTTCCGGGTACATCATCCGAACATCTTCCACGATCAGCGCGCCCGCCATCTCAAATTCACGCGCCAGCTCAAACGAAAGTCCACGCTCGACAATGTTCCTTTCGCTCTTATTTGGGTCGTAGGTAATGTCCATGACAATAAATGTACCCCCAAGAAATCAGAGATGCAAGGGATATTTGTACCCCCATGAAATTGTCGGCGTGCTCAATGGCAGAATCGGGGCTGCTTCCGGACGGCAGGAATTCGGAGCACTGGACTTGATTAGTGCGTCCCTTTTTCACATGCGCCCCACCGCACTTCCCCAACCAAACCGGCACCGCAGCCCCCCGTTTCGTCCCGGTATGAATGTGTCCCCCTAGTGTTGGCCACCAGTAGAGAAAGGGCGCGGGTGTGAGCCCCCGCATATCGTCTATGCCATGGGGCCCCCGCGTTCCCGACCGGCGAACCTTTGCGGTGAACGCAATAATGTCGGGGCGAGTGCGTCGCGGACTCTCCTTGCGGGAACGCGTTTTCGATGGCCGCCAATTCCCGGAGAGCCGCGCCCGGTCTACGTTTGCGCTTGTCTCGCGGGTCCGACACAAAGCCGCTCAGTGCAAAACGAGTTGGAGATTTGGAGATAAACGCTCGAATCGGTCGCAAAGCCTTGTGACATAAGGCTTTGACTATCTCCAAACAGGGTTGGAGAGCGCTGGAGATACTGGAGATAAACGGACCCGGATCGTTACGAATCCAGCAAGATTCGCCGAGCACGCGCCGCCCGGTTCTGTCTGGTGCGTGATCTTCAAAGCGGCTTTGATGCAGGCACGAAATCGCGCGCAAAGGAATGTCCGCCGCCGCCTCCCGCACGGCGGCGGTACGGGTCACAGTTCGAGCGTGAAGATGGACGGACGGACGCGGTACACCATGAACTTCCCGTGGCCGGGGATGTATTCCTGTCGATACGGATAGCCATCGCTGCGCGGCATCAGCACGCCGCGCTTCATCAACGCCTTGGCGACCATCTTGTGATCGAAGCCGGCGCACACGTCCTTGCGGAACACGGCCGCCTCGATCAGATATTCCGTCTCGACGTGCTCCGCGTCGTCAGCGCTCATCTTGCCACCGAACTCGGCGTAATACTCGCGATCGGACGCGATCGCCGTGCGGCGCTCGTCGCGCTTCACGTGCTGCTTGAAGCCCGCCCGGTGCGGCACGTTCGGCCGATGATCGTCCTGCGCGCGGTTCATCCACACGAAACGATTGTCGCCGTGCGCGACGAGGAAATGCAGCACTTGACGCACGGCTTCCGCCTCGTCCGAATTGCCCGCGCCGCCGCGCAACTCCATCCAGCCCTCGAAGCAACGACGCGCCGCCTCGACCGACGCGCCTTCCGGCCAGCCGGTCAGCCCGTGCGCGGTCGCCAGCTCGCCCGCCACCGCGACGAGGCAGAAGCGTTTCGCGACACGGGCCACCTGCGAATGCGCACCCTCCGGCACCCATTCCGTCACCAGCTCGTCAACGCGCGTGCGCAGATGTTCCGCCAGTTCATCGGCCTGCGCGGATGCGAACTCGATGAACGCCGGCCCGGCCGTGCCGTAGTGTTTGCCTGCGTGCCGCTCGAGATGCTCGATCAACGCGGCCGGCGTCGGGAAGCCGTGCAGGTCTTCCACTACGCCCATGTCGCCCACTTCGGCGGGAATCGCCGGCAAGCGCACCTCAATGCCGCCCTTCATCGGCTTGTTCGCTTCGGCCATCAGCGCGGACACGCTCTTTTCGCCGTTCGACAGGAACAGCAGCCGCCACGTCAGCACCGGCTTGGCCGAACCGTTGCGCGACGCGCGCGCCTTGCCCGACTCGTTCGCGAGCATGTAAATCACATCGCCGACCAAGCGCGGCTCGACCTGCCCGATTTCATCGAGGATCAGCAGTGCGTCGCTGTGCTGCGTGGCGACCGCTTCGAGCGCGTTGTCGGTCGCCTTCCAGCTCCGCACGTAGTCCGGCGAGCCGAACACGGACGCGGCGATCACGCCGCCCGTCGACTTGCCCTTGGAGGTTGTGCCGAGCAGGTGAAAGCCGCCCGACTGAAGCCCGGAGAAGTGCAGCAGCGGACCAGCGAAGGCGGTAGCGACGCAGAACAGCAGCCGGCTATTGCCGACGCAGTAGGCCGCGACCTCGCGTTGCCAGTCGTCCAGCGTGCCGCGCTCCTTGAACTGGCTCTGGATCGGCGTATCGGCCTGATAGATCAGCGCCTCTTTGCCGGTCCCGATGACGCGATCGGGCAGCACGAACGCGCCGTGATGCCAGCCGACGCGCGGCACGCAGCGCACGCGCTCGTCGGGCCGCGCCATCTGGATATAGTTCGCGATCTGCGTGCGGGCGGTCTGTGTGACACCAAGCTTCACGCCCATATCGAGCAGCATGCGCCGCAGCTCGGTGCCGTCGCCCGCGAACAGGCCGGCCGGCACCGCCCATCGCTTGAGGATGCCGTCGCGGTCGGTGAATTCCAGCAGGTAGCCCCATTCGCTGCTCATCTCGTTGCGCGTCTCGGCGATTACGTCGATGCGCGTGCTGATCCAATGCGGCGGCAGCGGATCGCCCTGATTGTTGAAGCCGTGATACCAGACGCCTTCGTCGTCGACCTCGAACCGCCACGTGCCATCCTGCGCGCGAGCCGTTTTCGGGCGCTTGGCGGGCTTCGCGACTGGCGACCTAGCCTTGCCCTTGTCGGCGTCCGACGAGCCGGCCGGAGTGAGCGCCGCGCGCACGGCAGCGGCTACCGCATCCGGGCCGAGGTGGGCGGCCAAGTCGTTGAAGTCCGTACCGGCCGCCGGACGGTTCGGGCCGAAGTCGGGAACGGCCACCGCGCAGCCTACCGCGTCGGCTGCCGCGCGAGCCTTCGTGACGCCCGGATTGCCGTTTGTCGTGTGGTCGTCGTCGGCGCACACGATGAGGTGCGCGTCCGGATACCGACCGCGCAGCGCTGTCGCGATAGCGTGCAGGTTGCCGGCGTCGAACGCGACGGCGGCCGGGTAGCCCGTCGCGGCCGCGAGCGTCGCGCACGTGGCGTAACCCTCGCCGATCAGCAAGACCGAAGATACCGCGCCGCCGATCAGCGAGAAACAGCCTGCCTTACTGCCATTCGGCAGATAGCGTTTCTGACCATCGGTCAGGATGAATTCGAGCGTCCACAGCTTGCCGTCCGCATCACGCGCCGGAATGACGAGTGCGCCGTCGCATGCGGCCGTGCCGATGCTCAGGTTACCGCGATAGACGCGCAGCGCGTCGGCGGGGATGCGTTTGCGAACGAGGTAGGGGTGATCGGTCGGCGCGGGCTCGGCCGCCGACCAGATCGATTGGGCGAGCGCCGACGCGGCTTGCTGCTTCTCGGTCAGCGTCGCCAGCTCGGCTGCCTCGCGGGCGGCGCGTTCAGCGTGCTGCCGTTCGCGCTGCGCTGGATCGACCGGCTTGGCGCGATGCGCACGCGGATCGAAACCCCCTTGCTTGGCAAGGTGGAACAGCGTGTTGATGGTGATCTTGCCGCCCTTGAACGACTTCCACACATCGCGGGCGTCTTTCGCGTTGTAGCTCTGCGCGCCTTGGCCCCATTCGTTCCAGAGGGCGAAACCCTCTTCGCCAAACTCGGCCTTGAGCGCCATCCCGGCCTGACGCCACGTGTCGCGATCGTCGGCCGGAACATAGCCGAGCGCGACGCTCGCCCGCTCGAATTCGGACATGGGTGCGTTACTCATAGATTCCCATTGGACGCGCGCCGGCCAGCTATCCGATTAGTAATCCATATCGGCAAATCAGTTGCCCGGCGCGCGAAGAATTGAATGATGCTGACGGCCGCCTAGCGGCCGAGCATCATGGTCACCTCAGTGCGTCGTGCGCGGATCGCGCGTGACGACGCCGAGCGCCGCGAACAGGTGCTGCTGCACGCGCCCCATCAGGCCGGCGGCGAACGCGTGGCGGCTGACCGTGACGCGATGCGCATCGACCTCGCCGTCGTCGCGCATGCCGGCTTTCAGCCCGCGCACGAAGGCATCGACCTGAAAGGCGGCGTAGTCGTACAGACGCACTTCGCCTTTCAGCTCAAGCCATGCGTCGGCGCAGACCGCGCCGAGGTCAACGGCGAATTGCAGTTCGATCGATGCGCCCGTGTCGAGCGGCGGCGCGTTGTCGAATCCGTCAATCACGGCGGTTCGGACGTACTGGCTCATTGCGCACCTCCGACATCGGTCATCGCGAAGGCCAGTTCGCGCAGTTCGCTCGCCATGCCCTGCACCAGCCAAAGCAGGTTGACGCGCGCGCCCGCGCTCATGTCTTGAAACGTCGTAAAGCCGTCGTCGGCGAACGCCAGCAGCAACGATTCGAGGTGCATGGCACGGCTCGCGACGAAGTGAGACAACGCGAGCGTGCCGGCGAATTCGATGCGGCGGCCGTCGTTCATGTGGATCGACAACGCGTCAGCCATGCCGCACCTCCGCACGCACGAGCGCCGCGATGGCGACGAGTGCCGCGCCGGTCGCGTCGAGCGCGGTTTGGTACGTGTCGGCGGTAGCTGCTTCGCGCAGCGCGGCGCGGATGATCGAATGGATAAGGGGAACGTTTCGCCCGGAATGGGCGTGCGTCGGCTGGCGCATTGGGTGCGACCTCCTCGGATGGGTTGGCTAACCCGGCCCTCAACGCCAATTGAGGTGGCCGGGCACATGGCGGCGTTGGCGTACCGGAACCCGAGGACACCGGCGAGCGCGAGCGCTCCACCACCAAGGCCCGACCATAGGAGGCGCTTAGTGTGCGGACGTAAAAAAACCGCGCTGAGGCGGTTGTCCGCCTCGGGAATTTGCCGGACGCCAATCCGGACCGCTGTTGTCTCAGCGACGCTCATAGGATACCGCGCGACGCCGCGCGGCGCAAATTCGCACAGCAACAGGCCGGTAACGACGGAGCGGCCCAGCCGCAGCCGGTCGCACCGCGTCATGGCAAAGTGACTTTGGATGCGCGCGATCGTCATGCGCTCAGCCCGTCTTCGACCAGCGTGACCGCGATGCGTTGTAGCCGAACGGCGGCGCGGGCGTGTTGGTCGTTGCCACGCGACCAAAGCACATCCGTGATCGCGTCAATCTGCTGAACCGTCGGATCGGCGAGCGGCCGGCCGGCATCGTCCAACGCGTCGCCCAAATCGAGTGCCGCGCTTTCCAGCTCGCTCGGGAGCACAATGCGCGACGCGGGCGACAGAGTGCCCGGCGCGACGAGCAGCCGGGCAATTTGCGTTGCGTGAATCGCCGCCAGATGGCAGGCGCGGCTATCCGACTCCCAGAGGGCGGTCGACACGCGCTCCAGGAACGCGGCCATGCGAAGGAGATCGGGATTACCGCACGTCACGCGCGCGTCTTCGAACGCCACGCAAGCGTCGAACCACGCGCGGCGCGCATAAATGGACGGCTGCGTCGACATGCACTCGCGCGCCTTCGTCAAGTTGACCGTCATTACGCGCCCTTCGCCGTCTGGTTCGCCGCGTCGACAGCGCGATAGTTCAACGGATCGGCCATCCAGCGATGAAGCTCGCGATTCGACCAGACCGTGCAGCGCTGCGTCAGACGACTCGCACGCGGAAAGCGCCCTTCCAACTCACGCTGGCGGACGGTTTCGCGGGACAAGGGAATGAAAGGACGGAGATCGCCCCAACGCGAAAAACCATCAAGCGGCAGTCCAACCGGGGCAGGTGTTGCGACTGTGTTTTTTGCGGACATTCGTGCTCCCTAAGCATAGCTGTGCCACCATCGACACAGGCCGGAAGCCTGAAGCACGAAACGCGATCGACGTATCGACAATCGCGTTTCGGTCACGTAAAACAAGACTGTCGTTACCTCAATCGCGCTTTACCGGTTCACCCGGCGAGCCACGCCCTTTTCAACTTTCGCACGTGATCCGCCGTGACGCCGAAGCGAGCCGCAATGTCCGAACAGATGTTGCGTCCCTGAAAGTCTTCACCGTTACGCCGACGACGACTGAACTCTTCGATGATCTTCGTATTCTTCGCTTTCGAGAGCCGCGCCGCCTGAGCCGGTTTGATGGCCTTTTGCCTTTCCAGCTTTGCTTGCTCCTGCCGTTCTCGCTGTTCGGCTTCGAGCAGTGCCAAATGTGCGCGCGACATTTCGTGTTCTTCCGCACGCTCGGCAATCTGCTCATGCAACGCATTGATTCGTTCCAGCAGCGCGGATTCAGTTTTACGTCGCGCGTAGAGCACGACACCTTCCAATGTGCGACTGTTGAACAGTTCGTGCTTCATCAGCTCTTGCGCGGTGCGCAGATCATCCTCGTCAACGCATTTGACCAGCAGGCCGGCCAGCAAGGCCATCGCCTCACCAACCGGCACGTCACGTGGAATGATGTCTTGCATCTGCCCGAATGGACTTTCACCATCCTCCGCAGCAAAAGGCTGGGACGCTCGGTGTTTTGCGTCTGCGGCGGCGGAAGAGAGAATGCTTCTTCTGACGCATTGCCTTGAACGCCGCGAACGAATGCCGGCGCGAGGTTTATGCGTGAGAACTGGACTAGGTGTCTTTATACGTAGCAATAGCGCACCCTTCTGTGCGGCCTTCACGAAGAACGCCGAGCCAGCCGGTGAAGGTATCCGGTTTTCAGGTGGCCGCCCTAGGCTCGACGGACCGCATTTTCTCACGACTTACTTCACCGGTTCGGCATCTTCCGCTACCCGCTTCAACTTAAGAACGACCGGCACCACTTCACGGTCCAAAACCCGTTCGCGGGTGTAGATAAGACTTGGCCCCTCCGGGTCATAGGTCAATCCAGCGAACAACACTGTTTCCATTACATGCGGCGATTCCTCCGCAAGACGAGCGTAATTTCTGACCGTCCAACTAAGGACAGCTCGATGTAAACCTTGTACGCCCGTGTTACGTTCTCTGCTCAAAAGAAATATGTCTGCATACGTCTGGAAGCGTATCGAGGGATGTCGGCAATGACCGAAAGTGTGTACCGAGCGACGAACCTATTCTCTCAAAAACCCGAACTCCGGAGAACTCGACGTGAAAATACGGCCAATCCAACGGGCCAAAGTGACGAATACAATGAACATCGTAATTATTATGAAATTCGTTCTTCAATATATCCACATACGCGTGTTGTGCACGCTCAATCTTCTCAATTAGTTGTCCACTCCCCTTTTTAGTGGACGCCCACTTAATAGCTTGCCTACGAGCCCCCGAGAAGGGTTGACGCCACGCGACCGAAATTTGGCACCAATTTGCATTAACGAGCCTCATACCAGCCGTTATACAATATACAGATGGAAATTCGAGCGAGACAATATACCGCGACTCTCCAATTTCGACGACCCTTGATGTTTTTTCAACATTCGGCCGCACTGGCCACACCAGCCGGCCAGTGACGCGAAACGAATTTAAGCTCATAGAAAGACGTTATGCGATATTATTGAGATGTAAGATTGTCAACCCGTTCCGCCAACTCCACAAAAGCCTGCTGAAATTTATCCCGGCTCTCGGAAAAACTATCCAGTACGGAACCTTGTGCCTTCAATTGATCTTCGGTCAATGCAAAGACAGCCGTCGCACACTCCTGCGAACGAGCAATCAGACTATTAAAGTCTGAAATTTGGGCCAGCTCAATATAAGGAGAATCCTTGATCGCCCTTTTCAATTGCGATCGACTTAGCGCCATTGAATATTTATCCAACGCCGGAAGCAATACTTCATCCACCCGCTCCACGATTTGATCAATCCACTCTTGGAATGCCGCCGCAGGCTTTCCGAGTCGCGGTCTATATTTCTGCGAAATCAAACCAATGAACTTGGGATTCTGTTCGGGGATCAAATATGACCTTCCCTCTTGCTGGGAGCGCAGTTCCGAGGCTGTCTGAGCCCATCTTGGGAGCGTCTTCGCGAGTGAGTCAATCGCAAGCAAGCAGAAATAATCCGGACTCGTAGGAATTATAAAATAGTCACTTTGCATCAACAGGTTCTGATTAAGAGCACCAATACTTGGACTCATATCAATCAGCACGATATCGCAACCGTGCGCTTCCGCGGTCTCACGAATAAGATACCCAAAGGCACCCGGCAAGTTTTGAAGTATGGGCATCGCTGAAGTCAACCGATGTGCCATAGACAATTCGGGCTCAAACATTGCTATGTCAAGATGACCAGCGAGCAGAAATAAATTTTCCCGCTGACTTTCAGAGACCTCGGCCGGCTTTAGGCGCTCCGGGCTACCTGCAAATGCGGGCTTAATTGCTTCATAAATGTTAGCCTGTGGATGTCTTTTATAGAATTTTGCAAAATCTTTCAGACCACTGAAAGACAATACCATCCCGGTAAGATTGCATTGAGGATCAGTATCAACCAATAGGACACGATGACCTCGGTCAGCCAACGCCCAACCTAAGTTGAAAGTCGTTGTCGTTTTACTAACGCCACCTTTGTGATTGAAGAGAGAAATAATTCTCGGCATTTTTGGCCTCTAGTAATACAAATGGCATCCAACCAGAGCAGAAATCCCTTGCGACACGCCCACGGAAAGTGCGCTGAAAGCTGCGATGCCTGCTTGTGTCGGTGCGACGTCGATCGTATGACGAAGTGTATCAAGCTATTGAAGGGCTCCGGGGGACAAGTTGGAAGGCAACGTCTTTGCACGTTCCTAATTGATTGCCTGCCGAGGACCGAGGAAGGGCTGCAGCCCGCACTTAAATTTCGCCACGGCCAAGAGGGGGCGGCGCGGCGGATTCTTTGCGCGCGCTCCAGATGAGGCAGGACCTTCAGAACAGTTTGGCGACCCGGAGACACAATGGCGTGTCTCCAAGTCTATCTCCAAGAAAATATGTACTTTGGAGATAGACTTGGAGATACCCACATCCTTGCCAGACAAGGCTCACAAGCCGAAACGAGGGTTTATCTCCAAATCTCCAGACGTTTTTGCTGCCGACGGCATGGCATAGTCACGACCGACTCTCTCTTCGACTGATCGAGCCTACGCCAATGCGGTTGTTGGTATTTTTGTTGGTATCTGCTTATCTGTTGTTCCGGAATGGCATATACAGCCTAGAGATATGAATTCTGTCGGGGGACCAACCAAGCCCCAAACCACTCCCAAGATTCACAAGAAACTCCCCGCTCGGGCCCGTCTGGCGGCCTTCTAGCTCCCATCGTTACCCAAGGTTGCTCCGCGACAGCCGGAGAAAGTGTTGGTATTTTTTGCTGGTATCAGCCGATACCAGCAACAGAGATACCAACAATGCCGCTCACGCCGTGCAGGTACGGAACGCGAAGGCCAGCGCGGCCCCGTACAAACTCACGGACGGCAACGGAATGTTCTTGCTCGTCCAACCGAACGGCGCGAAGTACCGGCGTTTGTCCTAGCGCTTCCTCGGCAAACAGTGGAGTTGACCCTGTAATCCCGGACACGGCGTCACACTAAGGTTGCTGAATCCATCGAGCGCCGGAACTCGCGAGGCGAGCGGTACTTCAGTGCGCT
>NZ_JPWT01000129.1:0-16788 GCF_000773065.1 Burkholderia sp. ABCPW 111
GGCCGAATCCGTGCCGGTCGCCGTGCTGTTATCGCCCGTCGCCGACGCATTCGTGCCGTTGGCCGTGCTGTTGTCACCCGACGCGGTCGAGTTCGCACCATTCGCCGTGCTGTTGCTGCCCGACGCGGTCGAATCCGTGCCGGTTGCCGTGCTGTTGTCGCCCGTCGCCGACGCATTCGTGCCGCTCGCCGTGCTGTTGTCGCCCGACGCGGTCGAATTCGAACCATTGGCCGTGCTGTTCGTCCCCGACGCGGTCGCGTTGTCGCCGCTCGCGGTGCTGTTGTCGCCCGAAGCGGTTCCCGTGTTCGCCGCGACGCTGCCTTGCAGATCCGACACCGACGTGCTGAGCGACGAGACTTGCGACGTCAGCAGACTGTACTGTTGCGAGAAATCCTGCTGGAGCGTGTAGAGCTGCGAACCGTTCACCGCATCCGTGCTGGTTGCCGAAATCGCGCCCGCCGCCACGTTCGTCAGAAGGACCGGCGTCGTGGCGCCCACGCCGCCGAAGGTGATCGTGGATTTCGACGAATCATCGTAGGACACGACATTCTCCATCGACGTCTGCAAGCCGGCCAGATTCGCGTTGACCGTGCCGAGGCTCGTCGACAGCGACGTCACATCGTCTGCAGTGCCGAGCAGCGAAGTCGACAGCGACGCGATGCCGCTATCAGCGGTGGAAAGCCCCGTCGACGCGCTCGTCGACAGCGACGTCAGATCGCTCGCCGCGCCGAGCAGCGACGTCGACAGTGACGCGATGCCGCTATCGGCGGTGGAAAGCCCCGTCGCCGTGCTCGTCGACAGCGACGTCAGCTGGCTGACGTTCACCGCATCCGTATCGTTGACGCCGGCGGCAACGCCCGTCAGCGTGCGCGCACCCTGGCCTCCCGCGAAATTCACCGTCAGGCCCGGCGAATTGGCGCCGACACTGATCGCTCCGGTCGCTGAATCTTGCGCCACGACGCCCACGCCGACCGAAAGAAGGCTCGTCGAAATCGAAGCGATGCTCGTTGCCGTCGAGGTCGAAAGCGAAGTGATGCTGGTTGCCGTCGAGGTCGACAACGAGGTCAACTGGGACATGTTGACTGCATCGGTCGAATTCACACCGGCAGCAAGGCCACTGAGCAATACGCCGCCGGTCGCATTCGACATCGTCAACACGTTGCCGTTCACGCCGCCCGTCCGGAAATAAATGCTGCCCGCACTGCCGTCGAGAACGATCTGCGTGTCGTCCGCGGTCATCCCCATCCAGTCCGTCGAGCTACCCGCGACCATGCCATTGATCCAACCGGCCGAATTACAACCGTTCCCGGTTATAAGGCCCCCGCTGCCGGCAACGTTGTTGCTACCGCCGTTGTACGTCAAGCACAGACCAGTGTTATTCGCAGCCATTGCCTCGCCGGCAAACGGCCCGACAACGCCCATCGCAACCAGCGATGCAGCGCCCAGCAGCGACAGCTTGAGCACCTTCTTCAGTCCGCCGGCGGATTCCACGACGCTCGAAGCGCGACCACCGCGCCCCACTGCGTGCTCCGACGCCGCAACCCACGTACGCGTCTCTTCGCACCATACCGTTTTGAAAATCTTGTTCATGAGATATTCCCCAATATATTAATTTCGTACTGCTATACGAATAAATTGATTAGAAAACGCCGACTTGGGTATGCGACTGCTCGCTTGAATGAACGGCGCAGATAAAACCAACCGAAGTTGCGGAGTGAATTTCGGATGTCTTTTTAATCCGAACGACGTCTTTTCCGAACTACCAATTCTGATCATCAAGATACAGATTCGAGTCTTCCGGATACATCTCAATAGTTCGAAATAAACGGCGGGGCACGTGAAGATGCCGAGCGCCGTTCTTCATGTGCGACGTGTCGTCACACCGAATTCCCATTCGTATAACGAAATATCGAATCGGAATGCGACCCTCAACGAGTGCGGATCACTGTTTTGGCATTCTTCGCGACGAACGGCCGCACATGCAGCGCCGGCGCATTTGGAGAACGTCCGCATCGGTGAAATAAAGGGCCACGCACGAACACTGCCCGTACGCCGCACGAACGCCTGATGCACGACGCCGACGAATTCGCATTCGCATGAAAGCCGCCGCGCAAACCGCCGAAGCGTCGAAGCGTCGAAGCGTCGACGTTCGCCGCTATTCCCTTTCCAGAATGATTTCGACGCGTCGGTTTTGTGCGCGTCCGTCGTCGGTCGCATTCGACGCAACCGGATTCGACTTGCCGAATCCATTCACGACCACGCGATCCGCCAGCAATCCACGCTCGCGCAGATAGTCGGCAACGGTGCGCGCGCGGCGAGCTGAAAGCGCATTGTTGTACGCATCCGAACCAATGGCATCGGTGTAGCCGGACACCAGCACGACGCGAAACCGCTTGCCCTTCGCTTGGCGAATGACATCGTCCAACGCGCGCTTGCCAAGCAGCTTGAGGTCGGCGCGATCGAAATCGAATAGCGCGTCGCCATGAAACAGCACCTTCTCCGGCGGCTGGACAGGCGGCGGCACAATCGCAGCCGGCGGTTGAGTCTTGATCGGCGGTCGGGGCTTGACTGGCGCATCGCAACGAAACACCAGCCGGTCCGGCGTACGGCCAATCGGCCCGATCGTCTCGAGAACGTGCAAGGACGGCGATCCGGGCTGGATCTCACAAAGCTCCCGAGCCTTCTTCAAGCACGATCCGGTTTCAACGAAAAGGCCCGTGCATTCGACTTCAAACTGCTTCCCTGCGGCATCACCGACCGGACGCGCATTCACCGTCGGACCGGAATAGACGGTACACCCCGCAAGCGCCGACAGCGCAATAACAATGATGAGATTTTTCATGTTCTACTAAATGATTTTTATGTTCGATCCAATGGCGTCACGTCGCGCGTCAACGCGCCGCCCGAGACGCCTCGCACATAAAGGTGACGGCAGCCGGCTCCTGAGGGCCGATCTTCACGACGTGCGACGCTTCGCAAACTTCCGCCGCGCGTTGCCTGCAGGCCTCCATTCCGCCGAACAACCCGGAACACGTCACCCGATACCGCTGAATGCCGTCTTCCGCCCTGATCGAGTAGATATTGGTTCGAGACGTGGAGAAGGACGAACAACCTGCA
This sequence comes from Burkholderia sp. ABCPW 111, assembly GCF_000773065.1. NCBI lineage: Bacteria > Pseudomonadati > Pseudomonadota > Betaproteobacteria > Burkholderiales > Burkholderiaceae > Burkholderia > Burkholderia sp. ABCPW 111. The sequence goes on from NZ_JPWT01000129.1 coordinate 3,118, forward strand.
AGAGCTGTAACGAGCAACAGCACGATAAATTTCATGACGAGTCTGCAATTCGATGGACGAGATCGGTCAAAGCGGAGACGCACGTCCCGCGCGCATTGACCGGATGGAGACATGTACGCGCCAAAATGTGTCCCGGCCGCGGGACGCGGGCTTGCGCAACCGTGTTTCGCCCGTAAGATTAGCGGCGGGCAATTCGATCGGATATCGAAGTTCTACGAATATGGCGAGGCACTTCCGGCGCCGCTTAGGCCGCTTCCGTTCCGGAGCGAACGAGAAATCGAATGGAAATCCGGACCGTCGGTTCACCGCACCTATCCGCGCTACCGGCGAAGCGCGATGCCGACGCTTGCCTCGCCATCGCCCTCACGGTGCGAGCGTGCGCCCGCGCCTCAGCAGGAGTATCGGCAACGAATCGGGCGACAGCCGGTTGCGCCCGCAAACGGACGCGCACGCTGAATCTTCCGCCGCCGCGGCATGAATCACTTGTAGCTGATGGTGAACGTCGCGATGCCGTTCGCCGCGCCCGGCGTGATGACGCTGCCGGTCTGGTAATAGCGCGCCGTCATCGGAATCGCCAGCGTTGTGCCTGCGGTCGCGCTGCCGGCATCGAGTTCGGAACCGAACGTCACCGGCGAGCCGTTCATCAGCAGTTGAATGCCGACGCCGGTCGCCGCCGCCTCGCTTTGCGTGATCGCCAGAACGCCGGGCGCGCCGGAACTGTCTGCCGTCGCGGAAAACGTCAGCGCGACGTTGTACGTGCCGGACGGCTGAGTGCACGTGAGGCCGATGCTGAAATTCCGGTCCGCAAAGGAGGAGCCGATCCCCGTGAAGCGGTCGACGCGCACGTCGCCGAGGGGAACGGTCATGCTGCGCGATCCCGTATCGATGTCGCAGGTATAGGAAACGAACGAAATGCTGGCTAGACCGCGAATGTAATGCGAACCTTTCTTGTTGTTCGTATTACTGTCCAAATAGAAGGCCGGCATGTCCGCCGCGCTGACAACGCCTTGCGCGGGCGTCGCGCCCGTCTTCCTCAATTCCAGGCCGACAGTTCCGCTCGCATAGCCGGCCTTGCCGCCGAGATCGACGACCAGCGGGCTCTTGATTTGCTCCGCAGTGTTTCCGCCCTGCCCCTCGTAGGTCAGCCAGAAGGTCAGCCCGTATTGCTGAAGCGTCGAGCTCAAGTCGGTGCGCCAAACATAAATATTGCTGGTGTCGATCCAACCCAACGTGCAATACGTGCTGAAGCCGATACTGCTCTGGCTCCACAACACTGTCCCGATCGGCGCATCGGACGCGACCGCGATGGCCGGAAGCGTGACGAGCGTCTTGTCGCCTTCGCAAGTCGCCGCGCGCGCGCCCATCGGCAGTGCGGCGGCGGCAATCCATAAGCAGCACGCCACCCTGCGCATGCGAAAGAAACCAAGCGGCCGCACGAGCGATTCCCGTTTCAATTGCATGTCGCCTCCACGGCCGGATACGCGCCGGCCGGCGCTTGCTCGGGCAGCGTGTAGTTCACGTGGCATCGATTCTGCCGCTCCGCGCCCCAGCGAACGAAAAAGCGCCCCTCGATATCCGGCAATCCGGCCACGAACGTCTCGCCGTCCATCCCTACGACGCCGAGCGCCTGCCCCTCGTCGTTTTCGGCCGTCGCCCCCTGCGGAGGAGATGAGCCGTCCGGGCGCGTCAGTGCGAACATCGCCCGGAAGCCGACGACCGAATCGAAGTGGGCTTGAACGACCGCGGCGCGAGTCGGCACCACCTCGCTCACCGGATTGCGGATTTCCACATCCTGCGGCATGCGGCGCGGGTCGATGACGATGCGGTTGACGCGGTATGGATTCAGACGCGGAATCACCGCTTCGCCGGCCCGATTCGTGCTCACGCCAGGATGCATTTCGAAGTGGATTCCACTCACGTTCGGAACTCCCACGACCGCCACGGTATCGCCGAGCGGCTGCGTGAATAGCAGTCCCGTCCCGTGCCACAGCATTCCACCCGCCGCCGTGAGCGCGGCCTGCGAATATCCGCGACCGCTGCCGACCGATGCGCCGTAGCGGCCAAACGGCGCAAGGTAACTCGCCGATGCCGTTCCGCTTACGTCCGACTGGTTCGAATGCGCGACGCCGACGCTGTAATTCAGTTGCTGATCGCTGCTGCCGCCGCCAACCGTCACCTGTTGATTGAAGTGATTCTCGTTGTTTCGGCTTGCGAAGTACGTGACATTCGTGCCGCCGCTCGTCGCACGCGCTCTCGCGCCGCCGAACAGCGCTTCCAGCGGCATCGACAGCGACAACGACACGTTCCAGCTCGACGGCACGCCGTTTCCTTTACTGTACGTGGAATAAAGTCCGTAGCTGGCGCGGCCCCAATTGCCGTTGTAACCGAGTTGATACACCGTGCTGCGCGCCGCACTGCCCCAGTATGTCTGCAGGACCACGCTCGCGTACATCGAGCCTAAGCGGCCCAGACGCTGATTCACGTTGCCTTCCAGGCGTTGGCGTTTCGCGCCGAGCGCGGCCGGTTCGCTGCCGTCGCGCAATTGCACCGCATCGGCGAAGCTGCGATAACCCGCAGTGGAATAACGATACGCAAGCAATCGGAAATCCGTACCCCAACCTCCCACCGCCTTCGCGTAAAGCACGCGAAACGCCTGTCCGGATACCGTACTGCTGTCGGCCATATCGATCGCGCTTCGCGCGTGCGTCACGTCGAACGACACAGCGCCGACGGTGCCGAGATTCTTGCCGATTCCGACCAACACCGATTGATACATGCCGGCCTCGATGACACCGCCATACAACGAGAATTCGCCCGGCAAGCCGCGTGCGAGCGTCGCCATCGCGAAATTCGGATGGGAGCCCGAAATGCCGTCGCGATATTGGCCCGCCGTGACGTTGTAGCGCCACGAGCCGTCGCGCAACAGCATGGGCACCGCGGAGTAGGGTTGCGTAAATGTCGTGACATGCCCGTCGGCCTCGGTGATCGTCACGTCCAGATTGCCCGACGACGATGTCGGATAGAGATCGTCGATCGTGAACGGCCCGGGTGGCACGTAGGTGCTGTAGATGACGAAGCCGTTCTGCTTGATCGTCACCTGCGCATTGGTCTGTGCGACGCCGTGCACAGTCGGGGCATAACCCCGCAGGCTATCGGGCAGCATGGTTTCGTCGGTATTGATCTGTACGCCGCGAAACTGGAAGCCGTCGAAAATGTTGGACGGCGTCGTGCCTTCGCCGGCCATCAGCCGGCTGTTCCAGCCTTGGATATCGCGCTGCACGAACGTGTTGATGATCTGAAAGCGGTCTCGTCCGTCGAGCCCGCGCAGAAACGACGACGTATGCGACAACCGCCAGGCGCCCAGATTGATGCCGCCGCGAAGGCCCGCGTACAGCGTCGTTCGCGAATTGGCGGACGCGTAGTTGCCGCCCGCATATTGCGCGGCACTCAGTTGGTAGTCGAGCAGCGCGGCGTTGATGCCCTGATCCCAGCGAGCCGGATCTACCGATCCGCGCGCACGTCGCTTCAATGCGGCTTGAGGCACCGTCACGTTTAGACGCAGTTGATGGCTGTCGAACGCGACGCGCGCGTCGGGAACGCTGTCGACGATATCGACGCAAGCGTCCTCACGAGCCTGCGCCAGCCTCGGAAGCGCGGCGACGTTGACGCCCCACTCGTCGAACATCCGGGCGGTCAGGCAAGGAACCGCGTCCTCCCGGCTTTCGGGCACGAACTCGATGTCACGCCTGTCGATTGCCTCGTCGTTGACGAAGATCGACACCAGATAAACGCCCGGCAGTACGCGATTCGACGTCGCGTACACGGAAAGGTCCGCCCCGCCCCTGCCGCCGCCCAGTTCGAGAAAGGCGGGATCGAACTCGAACGCTTGCTCGCCACGGACGACGGACGAAAGCGCGGTCAGCGCGGCGGCCAGCACGATCGCTCGTATGCGCAAGAAGCCGACGTCGGCACCCCGATGCCGAGCCATCGCAGCTTATTGCGGTGGCGCGTCCGGCGTTCCGGCTGGTTGCGCGGTCACCTCCGTCGCCTGGGTGACGGCGCCGTAATCGTTGATCGTCGTATAGCTGAACTTGACCGGACCGACATGCGAGATCGCCCTGAGAGGAATCGGGACAATCAGCTCGCTCTTGGGGTTCACCATGTCCGCGTTGATGCTTGCGTTCTGCGCGGCCTGGATTTCGATGGTCGAGAAGGTCACGTGATACGGCGTCGGATTGCTGACCTTCAACGCCGCGCCCTGCCCGATCGGGCTCGGCACGACCGACCATTTGAGTTGCGACGGCGCATCGGCCGCGCTGCCGCGCAAACCGGCAGGCCGGTAAAAGAGCTTGATGCGCGTGAGGACCGCGATCTTCAGCGTGTTGACGTCCGCCTTACGCTTCTGCGTGGGCGGGATTTCCTTCACGTTGAGCCAGTAGACGGATTCGGCGTCCTGCGGCAAACCTGCACCCCGTTTCACGTAGCGCACGCTCACACGCTGCTCCTTGCCGCCGTCCAGACGAAAGAGCGGCGGCGTGACCGTAAACGGCATGCGCCGGGTGTTCCCGTTTCCGTCATCGACGAAGATCTGAATCACATACGGCGTCTCGCCTTTATTGCGCACCGCAACCGACGTATCGCGCGCGTCGGCTTTTGCATCGAACACCACGCGCGTACCGCCGACCTGAATGCCGGCATACGCTTCGACGCCGCCCAACGCGAGGGCGGCAGCAAAAGCGGCGTGACAAATGATAGACAGGCGCATATCTCGTCTCTCCCCGAAAAATTAACTGGCCTAGGTGCCGCGTCGGTGAAATCCGCCCTCGATGCGCGCGATTGCGCGCGCACGGAAGGAGGCGGCATCCGCTACTTGTACGTCAGCGCAAACACGGCGGTAGCGTTCGCCGCGCCGCCCGTCACGGTTGCCGATGTCGCGATATAGCGCGCTGCGAAGTTGAACGTGTTGTCACCCTCGGCGATCGTGTATTCCTTGCTGCTCGTGCCGATGCTGATCGGCGTGCCCGTGTCGTCGACGAGCTGGAGCGCGACGCCGCCCGCCCCGCCGACGGTCGTTTGCAGCGCCTCGGGATTGGCCGTGTCCGTGGTGCCCGTGAACAGCACCGTCGCCCCCGACGTCGACGCACCGCAATTCTTGAGGACAATCTTGAACGCCGTGGTGCCGGTGGTCGATCCCACGCCGCTGAAGTCGTTCGCAAAGACCTTCGCCATGGTGACGGCGCTGCTGGTGGCGGTCGTATCGATTTCGCACGGGACATCGGTGATGCTACCGGTGAAATTGATCGTACCGGTCGTGGCAGTTTGCGAATAAGCCGCGCCGACGGAGAGCATCGACAGCAGAACGGCCACTACCCCGCGTTGCATTCGTTTTGCTTTCATCTCGGTTCCATCCGAAAGGGATAGGTGAAACTATCTTAAGAGACACAATTCTTTACGTCACCATTTTTCACGAACAAATACTTCAATGCGAGTTGCCCTTATCCGAACGGCAGGCATCGCGCAAATTTCACTTGCATTTATCGGAATGCCAGTATTTGGGATTTATTTTCCAAATTAATTACATGATCATTACGAAATAAATTCTTTCGCACCGAAATGGCGCACACGCGATCCACGCATTCGAATCCGCAAAGCGCGGCACAGCGCCTGAAGAGTGCGCGTCGATTCACCGACGACTCTCGAATCGACGGATGCACTCCCCTTTCCCTCCAACAGCAGGACGTCGCCATCCAAACAAAAATCTCGCAGAGCAAGGCCGGAGCACGGGTTCATGCTCGATCCCGAGCCGTCGGAACCATTTGATCCGACGCGACGCACATCCCTTTCACCGCATGGCCAGGCTGATTAAACGAGTGCGCATCGCCCAGCGATAAACAAGATCAATTAAAGGCGATGCTCGAAAACATTTTGACAATAACGATCGATCGTGCAACGACGATTCATGCGTCACGACGTCAATTGATCATACCATTGCAGTCAACAATTTTATTGATGTTTCTTGGCATTGTTAATAATCTTTCACGAGTTGTCCAGGAACCCGAATCAGTAGCCGATTCCTTTGGCGCGAGGCAATCATGACCCGTGGAAACGCCCTTCATGTGCTGGCTCTGCTGCTGATGGCATTTCTTGCTGCGTGCAGCGGCAGCGATCTCGATTCAACTGCCCGACCGCCCGCCGGCCTGAATTACAGCGTTCCGGTGGTCGTCTACGACAAGGGGACGCCGATCATTCCCAATTCGCCGCACAGCAGCGGCGGCTCCATCACGAAGTACGGCGTATCGCCCGCGCTGCCCAGCGGGCTTGCTCTCGATCCCGCAACCGGCGTGATCGCCGGCACCCCGTCCATCGTCGCGCCCGTGACGATTTACGTCGTCACGGGCAGCAACAGCGCCGGCAGCGTGACGGCGCGTGTGCAAATCGAAGTGGAGGACGGCATCGCGGCACCGGACAGCCTCAGCTATCCGGACAATCCGGTCATCTATACGACCGGCGTACAGATCAGCCCGAATACGCCGACGACTTCGGGTGGCGAGATCACGCAGTACGCCGTCGAGCCCGCGCTGCCGGCGGGTCTGACGCTGGACCCGCAGACGGGCGTCATCAGCGGCACGCCGGCCGCCGTGACCGCGCCGGCGAACTACACCATCACCGGCAGCAATAGCGCGGGAAGCGCGCAAGCGCAGGTCAACATCCAAGTACAGGCTCAGACTGCCCCGCCGACGAGTTTGACGTATTCGGACCCGGCGCCGGTGTACGTGGCCGGGCGCGTGATTGCGCAGGACGTCCCGGAACTCGCGGGCGGCGCCGCGACCGCGTATTCGGTGTCGCCAGCCCTGCCGGCCGGCTTGAGCGTCGACGCACAGACCGGGGTGATCAGCGGCACCCCTCAAAACGCGCAGCCCCAAACAGCCTATGCCGTCACCGCCAGCAACAGCGCGGGCAGCGTGACGGCGCAGGTTGCAATCACCGTTACCGCCACCGGACAGTGGCTATCCGTCGATGATCTGACTCAGGCGCGTTACGCCCACACCGCAACGCTGCTACCCAACGGCAAAGTGCTCGTTACGGGCGGCGCCAACAACTTGGGCGTCCCATTGTCGTCAACGGAGTTGTACGATCCGGCGAGCAACACGTGGGCGGCCGGCGCAGGCATGACTCAAGCGCGCAGCGCGCACACCGCGACGCTGCTGCCCAACGGCAAGGTGCTGGCCGCGGGCGGAGCCGGCATCCTGTTTTCCGGCGAAGTGTACGATCCCGCCAGCGATACGTGGACGCCCGTCGTCGCTGCCGTCACCACCACAGACGTGCGCAGCGCACATACCGCAACGCTGTTGCCCAACGGCAAGGTGCTGATCGCCGGCGGCGTGGACGACTTCGGCAGCGCACTGGCCTCGGCAAGAATATACGATCCCGTCAGTAACGGATGGACGAGCGCCGCCAGCATGAATCAGGCGCGCAGCGCACATACCGCGACGCTGCTGCCCAACGGCAAGGTGCTGGTGGCGGGCGGAGCCGGCATCCTGTTTTCCGGCGAAGTGTACGATCCCGCCAGCGATACGTGGACGCCCGCCGTCGCTGCCGTCACCACCACAGACGTGCGCAGCGCACATACCGCAACGCTGTTGCCCAACGGCAAGGTGCTGATCGCCGGCGGCGTGGACGGCAGCGGCAGCGCACTGTCGACGACAAAAATATACGATCCCGTCAGTAACGGATGGACGAGCGCCGCCAGCATGAATCAGGCGCGCAGCGCACACACTGCGACGCTGCTGTCCAACGGCAAAGTGCTGGTGGCGGGCGGGCGAGGCAACGCCCTGTCTTCTGCCGAGATTTACGACCCGAACAACGATACGTGGACGGCGGTTGCCAGTATGAATCAGGGCCGCGCCGTCTACGCCGCAACGCTGTTGTCTGACGGCCGAGTGCTTGTCGAGGGCGGGCACGGCAGCGTCGCCGGCTTCCTCGGCGCCCTTTCTTCGACAGAGGCATATATGCCCTGACGCAACGAAACAAGCGCTGCGGACGACGTGCCATTGATTAGGACAGCGATCGTACGGCACATCGTGCGCGCGAGGCATTCTTGCGTGTGGGCACGGGTACGCGCCAAGCCCACCATGCCGGCGACTTTCTCATTGCACGCATCTGGATCGCGCCCGATACGGCGGCGGCTTTGTCGCCTGCCGCAGCCACACGCCAGCCAGCGCCATGCCCCCTCCAACACGATGGCGGCGCTACAGCGGCTCGCCGAGCAGCAGCAAGGCGTAAGCGTCACGAATACGGGCAGGAAATTCATGAAGCGGCTGGCTCGGCGTGGAGCGCTCAGGCGCACGCCCGTCATCCACGGAGACGGCGCGAGGATCGACACCGCAAGCGCCGCATACAGCACCGGCGACAGCTTCTCGAAGGTCATTGGCGACGAAGGCGCGAGCCGATACCACGGCAAAGGGAACATGACGGCAAACCCGGCCTGCACGGCGAGCGATTGCCAGATGGGCAACGGCAGGCCCGGCGTCTCGGCGGCACGACGCACGTGGCATGCGCAATCTTCGCCACGAGCATCAAGGCATCCCCCGTGCGAATCCCGCTTTGGAGCAAGCTCGCGGGATCACCATGGCCGGTCAGCACAACCGGCCCGATGATCGACAGGAGGCCGCCCACCGACGCCCCGACCGTCAGCGTCTCGCTCGCGAACACGAGGCTCAGCAACGCCGGCACCAGCGGCATGATCGCGATGATGATGCGCACGTTGGTTGCGGAAGCCGACTTCCCCGCAATGTACGCCACGCCTTGGTAGGCCACCATGTTGAGGATCGCGCGCTCAAACCAGGCGAAAGGCGATCGATTCAATAATTCGACAGCTCTCGTCGAATGCCACGAAGAAGCCGCCTTCCTTTGCACACCGGCCCCAAAGAACCTCTGATCGGCCTCACCATCCGCCCCCATAAAATCCCGTTGACTTTATATCTTTCGATATATATCTTTCGATACATCTAAAGACGTAAAGGAGACGGCGATGCGCCACGCTCACCTGTTTTCGCGCCGCGATTGCGGCATGCATGCCTCGTCCGGCCCCGGTCCGCTCGAGATGTTCCGCCACATGATCGGCGGCCATCGCCGCGGCGGCGGCCGGCACGGCTTCGGTCCATTCGGCGGCTTCGGCGGCGGCCCGGGCGGCTTCAGCGGCTTCGGCGGGGACGATGCGATGCCGCGCGGCCGTCAATTCAGCGCCGACGACCTGCAGTTGCTGCTGCTCGCGCTGCTCGCCGAACAGCCGAGCCACGGCTACGAGCTGATCAAGGCGCTCGACACGCGCTCGAGCGGCTTCTACGCGCCGAGCCCCGGCATGGTGTATCCGGCGCTCACGTACCTCGAAGAGCTCGGCTACGTGACCGTGCAGGCCGAAGGCAACCGCAAGCGCTACGCGCTCGCCGATGCGGGCCGCGCGCATCTCGACGCGCAGCGCGAGCGCGTCGACCTGCTGTTCGCGAAGCTCGCGCATCTCGGCCGCAAAATGGAGTTCATGCGCCGCGCATTCGCCGGCGAAACGCCCGCCGCCGAAGACGACACGCACGGCTGGCTGCCGGAATTCGTCGACGCGCGGATGGCGCTCAAGCAAGCGCTCTTTCGCAAAAGCGGCGCCGACGCCGACGAGCAGCGCCGCATTGCGGCGATCCTGCGGCGCGCCGTCGCCGACATCGAAGGCCGGACCGAGGGCTGATCGCGCCGCGTCCGGTTTATCAAGGAGAACCAATCGATATGACCCAACCGACTACCGAGCGCGCCGTCGTTCGCGTGCGCCATACGCTGAAATTCCGCCTGTTGCAGGTCAAGCGCGTTGCCAAGGTGACGCCGCATTTGATGCGCGTGACGCTGACGGGCGACGAACTCGACGATTTCGAATCGGCGTCGTTCGACGATCACGTGAAGGTCTTCTTCCCGCCGCCCGGCGAAGACGCGCCCGCACGCCCCGAATTCGGCCCGAACGGCATCGTGTTTCCCGAAGACAAGCCGCGCCCCGTCGCGCGCGATTTCACGCCGCGCCGATACGATCGCGCCGCGCGCGAGCTCGATCTCGATTTCGTGCTGCATCATCCGGGGCCCGCGTCGCAATGGGCCGCGCAGGCGCGCGTCGGACAGACGCTCGGCATCGGCGGTCCGCGCGGTTCATTCGTGATCCCGAAGGATTTCGACTGGCATCTGCTGATCGGCGACGACACCGCGCTGCCCGCCGTCGCACGGCGACTCGAGGAATTGCCGGCCGGGACGCGCGTCGCCGCGGTGCTGGAAGTGGCCGATCCGTCGGCGCAGATCGAATTCGCGACCGAGGCGAACCTGTACGTCATGTGGCGTCATCGCGACGATGCGGCGAATGGCGAGCGAGGCGCGAGCCGGTTGGTCGACGCGTTGCGGGAACTGCCGCTGCCGGCCGGCGACGGCTACGTGTGGGCGGCCGGCGAAGCGGCCGCGATGCGCGGCGTGCGCGAGCACCTGTGCCGCGAGCGCGGCGTCGCGAAATCGCGGATTCGCGCGTCCGCTTACTGGAAGCACGGCGCGGTTGCGGTGCACGAATCGCTCGAAGACTGATGCGCCAAGCGAGCCTAAAACGCGGCGCACGCGTTCGACTCGCGACAACGGTGTAGCGACGCGCATCGCATGCCAGCGCCACACCCGCTTCGAGCGCATGCGCTCGAAGCGCGCGGCGTTCGTTGCCGACACGCACGCCTCTCTTGTCACGCCTGAATCATCGCGCCACGCATCGATCGGCGCGACGGCATGCGCGCACGCATGCGACCGCCGACGGCGGAAAACGCCCTCACGCGGCGTAGGTCATCGCGTCGCGTTTTCGTATGAACTGCATCGCATCCGCATCGCCGCCGCCGCGCCGGCCTATCCCGAAATAGCCGCGCTTGGCGGCGCTCGCCATGCGCCGATCGCGGCGCACGCTTTTCGTTCGAACTGAATCATGCAACCGCGCGGTTCGAACCCGTCCGCATCGCGCCGCCAAACCGCGCCGCGCATCCCGGCGCGCCCGATTGGCGTCGACCAAGCCATTTCGTTCGTTTCGCGGCCGATTTCCCGCAGATGAATGCCGCACCGGCATCCGCCGGCGCGCACGCGTTTGCATTCCGTCGATCGCCTTTCGGTGCGCGGACATCGGCGCAATCGCGTCTCTACACGCACGGAGTTGCATCCGCGCCGCCGGTGTTCTATACCTATCTCGACGGCATGCGGCCCGTGCGGCGAAGCCATCGCGGCACGCAACGGCGTATTTCATGGGGCACAGAGCGGCCCGCGCCGCCGTGGCCGGATATCGAGACAAGCACGACGCGTCGCGGCGCCTGCGCGCGTCGAATGACAAAAGGAAAAGATCGCGCGATTCGCGCGTCGTCACCCGGATACGCGACCACCATGACTCGCCGCCACACCCACGCAAGCATCCCGAGAACCCTCAGAATCGTCGGCTATTGCGGGCTCGGCGCGATCGCGATCGCGCTGTTCGTCGCGATGTGCGCGATCCTCAAGGACAGCGCGCTCGATCGCGAGGCCGCGCGCCAGATGCACAACGAGAACGTCGAACTGCACGGCGGCGCCGATGTCGAGTCCGGCTCGGCGAACGACGCCGCCCAAACGAGAGCGCCCGGTTAGTTCGGATTCCCGTCGATTGTCGTCAATCGACGCGGATCGAGCGCTCGTGCAATCGCGTGAACGCGACAGCGTGCACCGATTCGCCGACGCGCTCGAGCAGCGCCGTCACCGGGCGGCCGTACAGATGCGCGGCGAGCGCACCGGCGGTTCCGACGAGCGCGCCGCCCGCGATGTCGAGCGGCCAGTGCACGCCGACATAGATGCGCCCCCAGCCGACCACCGCCGCGATGACGGCGAGCACGACGCCCGCCGCGCGCGTCGCGCCGGCGACGAGCAGGCCCGCCGCGACGCTGCAGACGAAGGTCGCGTGATCGCTCGGGAACGAACCGTCGGGCGCATGCGGAATCAATTGCGTGCCGATGCCGAGCGCGAACGGCCGCGGCGAATACCAGAAGTGGCCGATCACCTGCGCGAGCGCGAGCGCGACGCATGCGCCGACGCCCGCTTCGATCGCCTGGCGACGCGTCGCACGCGCGCCCATCACCCAGGTCAGCAGCAGCAGCGCGGGCACCGCGTAGACGAGCCAGTCGGCGGCGAACACGCCGAAGCGAACGGCGGCGAGATGCGGCGCAGAACCCGCATTGAGCGCGGAAAAAACAGCGAGATTGAAGTTTTGCATGGGGTTGAAACGGTAGCGAATCGAACGACGCCGGGTCACCGGTCCGCACGATGCTAGGACGCGCACGCTTAAGGAAGGCTTAACCCGAAGCGCCGCAAGATCGAGATCGAAAGGAAAATCGAAAGTTCTACAACGCGATTCTTCGAGAACGGTCGCTCCCCAAAAGTTCAATCGAACGCGCCGCGCGCCGCGACACGCTGCATCGGGCCGACGTTCACACCCGTTTCACGGGCCCCGTAAATGCTCACCATTGCCCCCGAAAAGCCTCACCTTTCGCCGGAGCGGAACCGGGAGCGAACCGTCTTCCTCGCCCGCCGATACGCGTTCGTTACTGCCTCTGCAACACTGTCAATATTTGTCATTTCGTTGCCGCGATTTCCGCAATAATCTTTTCCAGTTGCGGCATCGCACAATCGATTCGCAGAGGCATACGATATCGGCACCCCGACCACGAAGCGATCAACAAGGAGTCCGCATGAAGCCCAGCCAAGTCCGATCGAATGCATTCGCGATGCCGCTCACGAGCCCCGCGTTTCCGATGGGCCCCTACCGTTTCGTCAATCGGGAATTCCTGATCATTACCTACCGCACCGATATCGACCGCCTCCGCGAAATCGTGCCCGAGCCGCTCGAAGTGAAGGAGCCGCTCGTCCATTACGAATTCATCCGCATGCCGGATTCGACGGGCTTCGGCGATTACACCGAGAGCGGCCAGGTGATCCCCGTCGAGTACAACGGCCAGCCGGGCGGCTACACGCTCGCGATGTATCTGAACGATCACCCGCCGATCGCGGGCGGCCGCGAATTGTGGGGATTCCCGAAGAAACTCGCGCAGCCGACGCTCGAGACGCACATCGACACGCTGCTCGGCACGCTCGACTACGGCCCCGTGCGCGTCGCGACGGGCACGATGGGCTACAAGCATCGGGAGCTCGATCTCGAAGAGCAGGCGAAACGCCTCGCGGGCGCGAACTTCCTGCTGAAGATCATTCCACACGTCGACGGCTCGGCGCGCGTGTGCGAGCTCGTGCGCTACTACCTGCAGGACATCAAGATGAAAGGCGCATGGACGGGCCCCGCGTCGCTGCAGCTCGCGCCGCACGCGCTCGCGCCCGTCGCCGATCTGCCGGTGCTCGAGATCGTCGAGGCGCGGCACCTGCTCGCCGATTTGACGCTCGGCCTCGGCGAAGTCGTCTACGATTACCTCGCGCAGTGACGCGAGCCGCATCCTTCCCTACTTCTTTCTCGACAGGAATTCGATCATGAGCAATCTGAATGGCAAAACTGCAGTCGTGACGGGCGCGGCAAGCGGCATCGGCAAGGAAATCGCGCTGGAGCTCGCGCGTGCGGGCGCGGCGGTCGCGATCGCCGATCTGAATCAGGACGGC
>NZ_JPWT01000130.1:0-16469 GCF_000773065.1 Burkholderia sp. ABCPW 111
CGACGACAAGGCCGACGACAAGGCCGACGACAAGGCCGACGACAAGGCCGACGACAAGGCCGACGACAAGGCCGACGACAAGGCCGACGACAAGATCGACGACAAGATCGACGACAAGACCGACAACAAGATCGACGACAAGATCGACGACAAGATCGACGACAAGATCGACGACAAGATCGACGACAAGACCGAGACAGGAACCGTTCCGAGGGGAGACAGGAGACAACATGAACCCTTCAATCGCACTGCCGGCGGGGATCGCGTTCGCCCAGCCGCTGACCCCCGTCGCCCATTCGCTCGCGCTGTCGTTTCTCGTCGCCGTGCTGCCGATCGCGGTCGCGCTCGCGATGCTCGGGCTGTTCCGCCGTCCGGCGTGGCAGGCGTCGCTCGCGGGCCTCGCGACCGGCATCGTCGTCGCGGTCGCCGTCTGGGGGATGCCGGTCGGGCTCGCGCTGGACGCGGTCGGCGCGGGCATGGCGCTCGCGCTGATCCCCGTGATGTGGATCGTGTTCAACGCGCTGCTGCTGTACAACATCGCGGTGAAATCGGGCCGCTTCGACCAGTTCCGCCAATGGATGCTCGATCATCTGCCCGACGATCGCCGCCTCGTGCTGCTCGTCGTCGCGTTCTCGTTCGGCTGCCTGCTCGAAGGCATTTCCGGCTTCGGCACGCCCGTCGCGATCACGAGCGCGCTCCTGATCGCGCTCGGCTTTCCGGCGATCGAGGCGCTCACCTTCGCGCTGATCTTCAACACTGCGCCCGTCGCGTTCGGCGCGCTCGGCGTGCCGATCACCGTGCTCGGCGCGGTGACGTCGCTGCATCCGGACACGCTCGGCGCGATGGTCGGCCGCCAGCTGCCGTTCTTCGCGCTGCTGCTGCCGTTCTACGTCGTCGGGATCTACGGCGGCCTGCGCTCGATCGGCCGGCTGTGGCCGGCGCTTTTCGTGTCCGGCGGCAGCTTCGCGCTCGCGCAGTTCGTCACGTCGAACTTCATCAGCTATCAGCTGACCGACGTGCTGTCGTCGCTCACGTCGCTGATCGTGACGATCGGATTCCTGAAAATCTGGAAGCCGCGGCCCGATCCGCAGTTCGCGATCCCGCGCGGCGACGCGGCCGTCGGCGCGGGCGCCGCGCACGGGCGCGTCGGTTACGGCGGCTGGCTGCCGTGGCTCGTCGTGTCGGTGATCGTGATCTTCTGGGTGCACGCGGGCGTCGCCGCGATCGGCGACATGAAGATCAAGTGGCCCGGCTTGCACGACGCGGTCTACATGACGCTCTATCACAAGCCGTACGTGGCGATCTGGGATTTCCAGCCGCTCGGCACCGGCACCGCGATCCTGCTGTCGGCGATCGTCACGGCCGTGTGGACGCGCACCGGCGTCGCGAGCTTCTTCGGCTGCGTCGCGCAGACGTGGCGGCAGACGCGCATCGCGATCGTCACCGTGATGATGATCGTCGGGCTTGCGTACCTGCTCAACTATTCGGGGATGAGCTACACGCTCGGGATGGGCGTCGCGTCGACGGGCGCGCTGTTCCCGCTCGTGTCGGCCACGCTCGGCTGGATCGCGGTGTTCCTGTCGGGCAGCGACACGTCGGGCAACGCACTCTTCGGCAACCTGCAGGTCGTCGCCGCGAAGCAGCTCGGCTTCGATCCGGTGCTGATGGCCGCGACGAACTCGTCGGGCGGCGTGATGGGCAAGATGATCTCGCCGCAGAACATCGCGACCGGCGTGTCGACGACCGATCTGAAAGGGCAGGAAGGCGTCGTGTTCGCGCGGACCTTCTGGCACAGCGTGATCCTCACGCTGCTGCTCGGCGTGCTCGTGTTTCTCCAGCAGCACGTGCTGAGCTGGATGATTCCGGCGCTGCCGCATTGACGGCGCAGGGGGCGGCGCGCGCGTCGGCGGGCGGATCGCGGCGGCGCGCGGCGACGCCCGGCGCGTCGCGAGAAAGCGCGAGAAAGCGCGGGGCGCGCTTTTTTCCCGCGATTTTCCGCGCGCGGTGCGTGCCAGGCGGTCACGAAACGCGGCCGGTCGGGCGCAATGGTTCGTTCGAATTCACTCGACGGCGTCGCCGGACGCGAACGGCGGGGCGATCCGGCTCGCGTTCGCCGTGGCGGTACGACAAGGCGGTGTGGCGCGCTTCGGCGCATGCCGGAACGCGGGCGATGCGGCATTTCGCGCCGCGATCGAATGCGATGCGCGACGTGCTAATTGTCGAATGCCAAGTGCCAAGTGCTATGTGCTATGTGCTATGTGCTATGTGCGATGTGCGATGCGCGATGCGCGATGCGCGGGCCGCGACGCACGGCATGGCGTGACGTCGCGAGCCGCCGCCGGGCCAATCGTCACGTCTTTTCGGCGCGCGACAGCCGTGCGCGCCGCCCGCCGGCCATGCGCGCGCCGGCCTGAACGCCGCCCGCGCCGGCTGCCGCGCCGCGCTCACTTGCGCCGCTGCGCCTGCGCGGCGAGCCGCACGGCCGCGTTCGCCGCGCCGTACCCGTCGTAGCCGCCGCGCCGCTCGACGAGCTCGAACGAAAAGCGGTTGTCGACGAGCTCGGTGTACGCGTGCAGGAACTCGCCGCCCGCTTCGTCGCGGTCGTAGAGCAGATGATGGCGGCTGAGCGTATCGATCGTCTCGTCGGGCAGCGCGTAGCGCGCGGCGAGATCGTCGTAATAATTGCGTGGAATCCGCAGGAACGGCACGCCGTCCGCCGCGAATTCGGCGATCGCCGCGACGATGTCGTCGGTGCGGAACGCGACGTGATTGAGCCCCGTGCCGCGATAGCGCTCGAGCGACTGGACGACGGCCGTATGCCGGTCCACCGACGCGTTCAGCGCGATTCGCACCGAGCCGTCCGGGCTGCGCACCGCGCGGCTGCGGACGAGCCCGTACGGATCGGGCACGAGCCAGTTGCGCTCGGCCTCGAAGCCGAACGCGGTCTTGAAGAACAGCACCCACGTGTCGAGCGCGTCTGCGGGCAGCGCGAGGCACACGTGATCGATGCCGGCGAGCGGGCCGACCTCGCTCGGCCCGTCGATGTCGGTGAGCACGAAGTCCGATTCGTACAGCGTCGGCGCGCCGGGCGCCTCGTCGACGAAATATTCGAGGCTGCCGTCCGGCGCGCGCACGCTTGGCAGCACGCGCTCGTTCGGGCCGACGCGGCCCGAGAACGGCGCGTAGCCGTAGCCCGCCGCGCGCTCGAACGCGAGCCGCGCGTCGTCGACGCGAAACGCCGACGCGCACAGCGACAGGCCGTGCTCCTGAAAGAACGCGTCGGCGAACGAGTCGCGCTCGGCGTTCAGCACGATCGACGCCGCGCCGTGCTGATAGAGCGTCACGTCCTTCGACCGGTGGCGGCCCGCGCGCCTGAAGCGCAGCTTGCCGAGCCAGCCGGCGACGTTCTCGGCGGCGGCCGCGTCCACCGCGAATTCGATGAACTGGAAGCCGACGTGCGCGGGCGCGGGCGGCGGCGCGAAGAGCGGCTGCGACGGCCTCGGGGCGATGCGCGGGCCCGCGCCGCGCGCGGCTTCCTGCCCGGCTTGTTCGGCGTGTCCCGTTTGTTCCGCTTGTCCCGCCTGCCTCACTTGCCCTGCCGGCGCCCGCCTTGCTTCGCGGGCGAGCCGCGCGCGCGTCGTTTCTTCGAGATAGAGCAGCGACCGGTAGCCGTCGGCCGCCGTCAGCGCGGTCGGCGCGGCGCGCAGGCCGTCGTTGAAGATTTCGAGCGACAGCGGCCCTTCGTAGCCCGATTCGATCACGCGCGCGGTGAATTCCGCGAGGTCGAAGTCGCCCTGGCCCGGAAACGACCGGTAATGACGGCTCCATTCGAGCACGTCCATCGCGAGCTTCGGCGCGTCGGCGATCTGCACGAACGCGATCCGGCTGCCCGGAATGCGCGCGATGCCGTCGGGCGAATCGTCGAGCGACAGCGTGTGGAAGCTGTCGAGCGCGAGCCCGAGGTTCGGATGGCCGACCGCGTCGACGAGCCGCCACGCGTGGCCGTAGGTCTTCACGTTCCGACCCCATGCAAGCGCCTCGTACGCGACGACGACGCCCGCCTCTTGCGCGGCGCGCGCGAGCGCGCCCAACTGGTCGACGAGCAGCGCGTCGTCGCCGAGCGCGTCCGGCGACACGTTGCTGCATACGAGAATGCGCTCCGCGCCCAGTTCGTGCATCAGCTCGAACTTTCGCTTCGCGCGTTCGAGATTGCGCGCGAGGCGCTCGGGCGGCACGCCCTCGAAGTCGCGAAACGGCTGGAACAGCACGATGTCGAGGCCTAGATCGGCGGCGATGCGGCGCACGTCGGCGGGCGAGCCGTCGAAGTACAGCAAGTCGTTCTCGAAGATCTCGACGCCGTCGAAGCCGGCCGCGCGGATCGCGTTGAGCTTCTCGACGAGCGTGCCGGACAGCGACACGGTGGCGATCGAACGCTGCATGGTGAGTTTCCTGCTGGTGAGGGACGGCGCGCGGCCGGTTGCGCCGCGCCGCCGGAGGAGGCACGTTGCCGGCCGCGCGCCGTCGAAGGTCGGAAAGGCGCGAGTCGCAGAGTATACGAACTAACTAGATGGTACAAATTATAGAAAACCCGGAAAGACTTTGCGCAAGCGCAAGCGCACACTGACGCCGGATCTTGACGACGCAGGCGCGTTCGTCTACGGATGCGTACCCGTTTTTTACCGGAGTGTCATACATGAGCAAGCCGAAGGTGCTGGTCCTGAACGGGCCGAACCTGAACCTGCTGGGCAAGCGCGAGCCGCACATCTACGGCTCGGAAACGTTGCAGGACGTCGAGCGCCGCTGCGCGGACGCCGCGCACGCGCTCGGCCTCGCGCTCGAGTTTCGCCAGTCGAACGCCGAGCATCAACTGATCGACTGGCTGCACGAAGCGCGCGAGCGCGTTGCGGGCGTGGTGATCAATCCGGCCGCGTACACGCACACGTCGGTCGCGATCGCCGACGCGCTCGCCGCGCTCGGCAAGCCGATCATCGAAGTGCACATCTCGAACATCCACCGGCGCGAGGCGTTTCGCCACCATTCGTTCGTGTCGGCGGTCGCCGACGGCGTGATCTGCGGCTGCGGCACCGAAGGCTACGTGCTCGCGCTGCAGCGGATCGCGACGCTGATCGGGCGGGAGGGCGCGCGATGAGTGGACGTTCGTTTCTGATCGGCCTGATCGGCTCCGGGATCGGCGGTTCGCTGTCTCCCGCGATGCACGAGGAGGAAGGCCGCCGCCAGGGCTTGAACTACGTGTACCGGCGCATCGATCTGGACGCGCTGCGGCTGACGGCCGACGCGCTGCCCGAGCTGCTCGCGGCGGCCGAGCGGATGGGCTTCGACGGGCTAAACATCACGCATCCGTGCAAGCAGCGCGTGATCGAGCTGCTCGACGAGTTGTCGCCGGACGCGGCCGCGCTCGGCGCGGTCAACACGGTGCGCTTTCTCGGCGGCCGGCGGATCGGCCACAACACCGACTGGTCGGGCTTCGCGAAGGCGTTCGCGCGCGGGCTGCCGGGCGCGCCGCTCACGCGCGTCGCGCAGCTGGGCGCGGGCGGCGCGGGCGCGGCCGTCGCGCATGCGGCGCTGACGATGGGCGCGGCGGAGCTCGCGCTCTTCGACGTCGACCCGGCGCGCGCACGCGCGCTCGCCGATCAGTTGCAGGCGCGCTTCCCGCAAGCGCGCCTGAGCGCGGGCGGCTCGCTCGCCGAAGCGCTCGCGAGCGCGAACGGCCTCATTCACGCGACGCCGACCGGCATGCTCAAGCATCCGGGCCTGCCGCTGCCGGCCGAGTTGCTGCGCCCCGACCTGTGGGTCGCGGACATCGTCTATTTCCCGCTCGAAACCGAACTGATCCGCACGGCGCGCGCGCTCGGCTGCCGCACGCTGCCGGGGGGCGGCATGGCGGTGTACCAGGCGGTCGACGCGTTCGAGATCTTCACCGGCCGCGCGCCGGACGCCGAGCGCATGTTCGAGCACTTCCAGGCGCTCGTCGCGCGCTGAATTTCCCAACCAGACAGAACGACGGATACAACAGGAGACATCGATGCCCCAGCCGATCAACACCGACGCCGCGGCGAGCGCGGCCGTCGCGACCGCCCGCGCGCCGGGCGCCGCGCAGCCGCGCTCGAATGCGCGCTACCGGATTCTCGCGCTGCTCGCGATCGGGACGATGATCAATTATCTCGATCGCACGGTGCTCGGCGTCGCGGCGCCCGGCCTGACGAAAGAGCTCGGCATCGGCGCGGCGGCGATGGGCGTGATGTTCTCCGCGTTCTCGTGGACCTACGTGCTCGCGCAGGTGCCGGGCGGCCTGCTGCTCGACCGCTTCGGCAGCAAGATCACCTATTACTGGTCGATGACGCTGTGGTCCGCGTTCACGCTGCTGCAAGGCTTCGTTCACGGCGTCGCGCCGCTCCTCGCGTGCCGGCTCGGGCTCGGCTTCTCCGAAGCGCCGTGCTTTCCGACCAACAGCCGCGTCGTCGCGACCTGGTTCCCGCAGAAGGAGCGCGCGATGGCGACGGGCACCTACACCGTCGGCGAATACATCGGCCTCGCGTTCCTGAGCCCCGTGCTGTTCGCTCTGATGGGCGCGTTCGGCTGGCGCTCGCTCTTCTGGGTCGTGGGCGGCGTCGGCATCGTGTTCGGCTTCGTCTGGTGGAAGTTCTATCACGAGCCGCAGGACCATCCGCGCGCGAACGCGGCCGAACTCGCGTACATCGAGGGCGGCGGCGGCCTCGTGCAATCGTCGCGCGACGGCCGGCGCGCGAAGTTCAGCTGGCGCATCGCCGGCCGGTTGCTGAAGAAGCGCCAGCTCGCGGGCATCTGCCTCGGCCAGTTCGCCGGCAACTCGACGCTCGTGTTCTTTCTCACGTGGTTCCCGACCTATCTCGCGACCGAGCGCCACATGGGCTGGCTCAAGATCGGCTTCTTCGCGGTGATGCCGTTCATCGCCGCGTCCGTCGGCGTGATGTTCGGCGGGATCTTCTCCGACTGGCTGCTGCGCCGCGGAAAGTCGGCGAACGTCGCGCGCAAGCTGCCGATCATCGCGGGCCTGCTGCTCGCATCGACGATCGTGCTCGCGAACTACGTGCAGAGCAACGAGGCGGTGATCGCGATCATGTCGGTCGCGTTCTTCGCGCAGGGGATGGCCGCGCTCGGCTGGACGCTCGTGTCCGACATCGCGCCCGAAGGGCTTCTCGGCGCGACGGGCGGCATCTTCAATCTCGCCGCGAACCTCGCGGGCATCGTCACGCCGCTCGTCGTCGGCTTCATCGTCGCGGCGACCGGGTCGTTCGTCGGCGCGCTCGCGTTCATCGGCGTCGTCGCGCTGATCGGCGCGCTGTCGTACATCTTCGTCGTCGGCGACATCAAGCGGATCGAACTGTAAGCGGCGCGCGCCGAATGAACCGCGCGCGCGGCCCGATTGGATCGCGCGCGCCGTTTTTTTCGCGTCGGGGCGGATCGCGGCGGGCAACTCGCGGCCGGATCGACGACGGCGCGCGCGCGGCCGCCGCCTCTGTATTGCCGCGTCCGCATCACCGCCTCCGATTACCACCT
Organism: Burkholderia sp. ABCPW 111; assembly: GCF_000773065.1. Taxonomy (NCBI): domain Bacteria; kingdom Pseudomonadati; phylum Pseudomonadota; class Betaproteobacteria; order Burkholderiales; family Burkholderiaceae; genus Burkholderia; species Burkholderia sp. ABCPW 111. The sequence continues at coordinate 7,558 of NZ_JPWT01000130.1, forward strand.
CTGCATCACCGCATCGCAATCCCGAGCGACTTCAGCGCGCCGCCGATCGCCGCCACCGCCCCCCGCATCTCGTCCGCGCCGATCGCGCCGATGCAGCCGACGCGAAACGTGTCGGCCGTCGTCAGCTTGCCCGGATACAGCACGTAGCCGGCGTCGCGCACGGCCGCGTAGAACGCCGGGAACGCATACGCGGGATCGGCGGGCGCGTGGAACGTGACGATCACGCTCGCCTGCGCGCGCGCATCGAGAAACGGCTCGAAGCCGAGCGCGCGCATCCCGTCGATCAGCGTCGCGCAGTTGTTCGCATAGCGCGCGCCGCGCGCCGGCTGCCCGCCTTCGTCGAAGAACTGGTCGAGCGCGGTGCGCAGCGCGGCGAGCACGTGCGTCGGCGGCGTGAAGCGCCATTGCGACGTGCGCTGCATGTATGCGTATTGGTCGTGAAGATCGAGCGCGACCGACGCGGAGCGCCCTTCGGACGCTTCGAGCAGCGCGCGCCGAACGATCACGAAGCCCATGCCGGGCACGCCTTCGAGACACTTGCCGCTCGCCGAGATCAACGCGTCGACGCCGCTGTCGGCGAGCGCGATCGGCAGCGCGCCGAACGAGCTCATCGCATCGACGATCAGCGCCTTTCGGCGCGCGCGGCAGACGGCCGCGATGCCGTCGAGCGGATTGAGCAGCCCGGCGCTGGTTTCCAGATGCACGAGCGCGACGTGCGTGATGCGCGGATCGCGCGCGAGCGCATCGTCGATCGCCTGCGCGCTCGCCGGTTCGTCTTCGGCGAACGGCAGCTCGACGTGCGCGATGCCGAGCCGGCTCAGGATCGTCGCGATCCGCGCGCAGTACGCGCCGTTGTTCGGCACGAGCACGCGGCCGTCGCGCGGCACGAGCGAGCCGAGCGCCGCCTCGACCGCGAACGTGCCGCTTCCCTGCAGCGGCACGCAGACGAAGGCGTCGCCGCCGCCCGCGATCCGCACGAGGTCCGCGCAGACGCTCAGCGTCAGCTGGTTGAAAGCGGCGTCCCACGAGCCCCAGTCGCGCAGCATCGCGTCGCGCGTCTTGCGCGACGTCGTCAGCGGGCCCGGCGTCAACAGGATCGGATCACGTGCGTGCATGGCGTCGTCACTCCAGGAAAGGTCGAATCGAGTGATTCGATGATGTGGAGGATATTGGCGAAATGTGTCGTTTTTTGGAAATCGAGTCAATCGTCACGGCGCTGTCATCGAACGCTGTGATGCTTCGGGTGCCGCGAAAGACCGGAGCGTCCGGCCGCGGCGGGACGGCGGCGCGGCCCGCGCGGACGGCGATTTGCGCCGTTCGGCCGTTCGTGGTTCCACCCTACGGAGAAGCGACATGACGGATTCGAAGTTCCCGCGCGGCGGCGCCTGGCGCCGCTTCGCGCTCGCCGCCGGCGCGGCCGCGCTGTTGCAAGGCGTTGCGACGCACGCGCAAGCGGCGGCGGTCGTGCTGTACACGGCGGACGGCCTCGAGAACCTGTACCGCGACGTGCTGCCCGCGTTCGAGAAGCAGGAAGGCGTGAAGGTCAACATCGTGACGGCGGGCAGCGGCGAAGTGGTGAACCGCGCGAACGTCGAGAAGGGCTCTCCGAAGGCCGACGTGATCGTCACGCTGCCGCCGTTCATCCAGCAGGCGGGCCAGCTCGGCCTCCTGCAGCCGTACCGCAGCGTTAACTACAAGAACGTGCCGGCGATCGCGAAGGCGGACGACGGCTCGTGGGCCACCTTCGTCAACAACTACTTCTCGTTCGCGATCAACCCGTCGGTCGTGAAGAGCCAGCCGAAGACGTTCGCCGATCTGCTGCATCCGGATTACAGCGGCAAGCTCGCGTACTCGAACCCGGCGACGGCGGGCGACGGGATGGCCGTGATCATCCTGACGAGCGCGCTGATGGGCGAGGACAAGGCGTTCGACTATCTCGCGAAGCTCGAGCGCGGCGTGAAGTTCCACACGAAGGGCACGGGCTACCTGAACGTGCTGCTGTCGCGCAACGAGATCGCGGTCGCGAACGGCGATCTGCAGATGGATCTCGACGACGCCGAGCACGGCGGCCTGTCGATCAAGCCGATCTTCGTTTCCGCGAAGGACGGCGAGCCGCCGACGACGTTCCAGCTGCCGTACGCGATCGGCCTCGTCAAGAGCGGCCCGAACCAGGACGCGGGCAAGAAGCTGATCGACTACCTGATGTCGACCGACGTGCAGGCGAAGGTGCCCGACATGTTCGGCATCCCGGGCCGCACCGACGTGCCGCTCGCGGGCAAGAACGGCGAGGCGGTGAAGCGCGCGATCGCCGGCGTGAAGCTGATTCCGGTCGACTGGAACGCGGTGATGGCGAAGAAGCCCGTCTGGACCGAGCGCTGGAAGAAGGAAGTGATCGGCGATTCGGGCAAGCAGACCGAAGTCGTCAAGCCGAAATGAGCGGACGCCGCGGCCGCGACAAGCCGACGCGATGACGCGTCGAAGGACGAAACCTGTTGGATACCGCTAGTCTCACCCACCACGGCGCGTTCGATGCGGCGCGCCCGCACGCGAGCCCGCACGCGGGCTCGCCGGGCGGCGTGCGCATCGAGCACTTGAGCGTGCGTTACGGCGCGCGCACGGTGCTCGACGACCTGTCGCTCGACATCGGCGCGGGCGAGCTGCTCGCCGTGCTCGGCAAGAGCGGCTGCGGCAAGACGACGTTGCTGCGCTTCATCGCCGGCTTCGTGAAGGCGGACGGCCTGACGGGCACGCTCGCCGTCGCCGGCCGCGACCTGACGCATGCGCCGCCGCACAAGCGCAATCTCGGATTGCTGTTTCAGAACTACGCGCTGTTCCCGCATTTGACGGTGTTCGAGAACGTCGCGTTCGGGCTGCGCGCGCGGCGCATGTCGTCGTCGGAAATCGCGCGGCGCGTGGCCGATGCGCTCAAGCTCGTGCAGCTCGGCGACGCCGGACATCATCTGCCCGCGCAGTTGTCGGGCGGCATGCAGCAGCGCGTCGCGCTCGCGCGCGCGCTCGTGATCGAGCCGGACGTGCTGCTGCTCGACGAGCCGCTGTCCGCGCTCGACGCGAACCTGCGCGCGTCGGTGCGCAGCGAGCTGAAGGCGCTGCACGAGCGGCTGCCGAACCTGACCGTCGTCTGCGTGACGCACGATCGCGACGACGCGCTGGTGCTCGCCGACCGCGCGCTGCTGATGCGCGACGGCCGCGTCGCGCAGCTCGGCACGCCGCAGCAACTATACGACGCGCCCGCCGACGGCTTCGTCGCGCGCTATCTGGGCGCGGCGAACCTGCTGCCGCCGAACGTCGTGTTCCCGTTCGGCGATCCGCGCCACGACGTGCGCGACAAGGTCGCATGCGTGCGGCCGGAGCGCCTGACGGTGTGCCCGCTCGGCGTCGGGCGGCTGCACGGCACGATCGCGTCGGTCGAATGGCACGGCGCGGCGCTGTCGCTGACCGTGACGCTCGATGCGGCGTGCGACGAGCCGGTGCTCGTCTCGATGCAGCGCGGCCGGGGCCCGGCGCCCGAGCGCGGCGCGCGCGTGTCGCTCGATTGCGAGGCGGACGATGTCGCTCTTATCTCGCCTTGAGCCGCGCGCGGCGCTCGCCGACGATCCGGCGGCGCACGCCCGCATCCGCGCATCGGCCGACGCGCACGACGCCGCCGCGCGCCGGCGCGAGCGCGGCGCGAACGCGCGCGTCGTCGCGCTCGCGGCCATCGTGCTCGGCCCGCTCGTGCTGTATCCGCTCGCGCGGCTCGTGCTGCTGAGCGTGCTCGGCGACCACGGCCCGACGCTCGCCGCGTACCGGGCCTTCTTCGCGAGTCACGACGTGCGCGACGTGCTCGGCACGACGCTCTGGGTGCTCGTCGCGAGCGCGGGCACCGCGTCGGTCGTCGGCGTGCTGCTCGCCGCGCTGCTGTTCTTCCGGCCGTTTCCGGGCGCGTCGCTCGTCACGCGCTTCCTCGAGCTGTACGTCGCGTTCCCGTCGTTTCTCGTCGCGTTCACGCTGATCTTCCTGTACGGCTCGCAAGGCTCGGTCAGCATCGCGCTGCAGCGCGTTCTCGGCCTCGACGCGCCGCCGCTCGATTTCCTGTTCGGCGCGGGCGGCGTGATTCTCGCTCAGACGGTGTTCTACACGCCGTTCGTCGTGCGGCCGACGCTCGCGTCGTTCGCGACGCTCGATCCGCGGCTCGTCGAAGCCGCGTCGAGCCTGGGCGCGAACGGCTGGATGCTCGCGCGGCGCGTCGTGCTGCCGCTCGCGTGGCCGGGCATCGCGGCGGGCGTGATCCTGTGCTTCCTGCTCACGCTGAACGAATTCGGCATCCTGCTCGTGCTCGGCAGCGCGAAGCTCGTCACGCTGCCGGTGGCGATCTACAGCAGCGCGACCGTCGACATCGATCTGCCGGCCGCGGCCGCCGGCGCGGTCGTGATGCTCGCGATGTCGCTCACGCTCTACGCGCTGTACCGGCGAATGAGCCGGCGCGCGAGCGAAGGAGGGCGCGATGTCCGCTGAATTCCCGGCGCGCGCCGCCGCGGTGCCGCGCCGCGAGCCGCGCTGGACCGATACGGCGGCGCGTGTCGCGTCGCGCGCGCTCGTCGCGCTCGCGGCCGTCGCCTGCTGCTGGCTGTTCGTGCTGCCCGTCGTCGTCGTCGCGTTGTCGAGCGTCGCCGAGCACTGGTCGGGCACGATCCTGCCGGCGGGCTACAGCCTGCGCTGGTTCGAGCGCCTCGGCCGGCCCGAATTCGACGCGCTCGCGGCGAGCCTCGAGATCGGGCTCGGCGTCGCCGCGCTCGGCACCGCGCTCGGCATCGCGCTGGCGCTCGCGCTCGAAGGGCGCAGCCGGCGCGGCGTCGGCGCGCTCGTCGACGCGCTCGTGATGCTGCCGAACGGCGTGCCGAGCGTCGTGCTCGGGCTCGCCGTGCTGATCGCGTATCACGCGAAGCCCGTCGATCTGTCGAGCTCGCCCGCGATCGTCGTGCTCGTGCAGCTCGCGCTCGTGCTGCCGTTCTGCTACCGGTGCGCGGCCGCCGCGTTGCGCCCCGAGCTGACCGTGCTGCGCGAGGCGGCGGCGAGCCTCGGCGCGCCGCCCGCGATGGTGTTGCGCCGCGTGCTGCTGCCGCAGCTCGTGCCGGCGATCCGCGCGAGCCTCGCGCTCGGCTTCGCGCTGTCGCTCGGCGAGCTCGGCGCGACGCTGACCGTCTATCCGCCCGGCTTCGCGACCGTGCCGATCGTCGTGATCGGCGACGTCGAGCGCGGCTACTACCTGCCCGCGTCGGCGCTGTCGCTGCTGCTGCTCGGCGCGTCGCTCGTCGCGCTCGTCGCGATCGCGGCGCGCGCGCCGCGGCCGGGGCGGTGAGCGCGAGGCGGCGCGCGCGTTGCGCGTAACATGAACGAAAGGCCCCCCAGGGCGGACACCATGAATCGACACATCGAAGTCAACGGGCGCGTCTACCGGATGCCGGCCGAGCCGACCGTCGCCGTCTGCGTCGACGGCTGCGAGTACGCGTATCTGGAAGAGGCCGCGAACGCGGGCGTCGCGCCGTTCATCGCGCGGATGCTGCGCGAAGGCTCGGCGTTCGACGCCGACTGCGTGATCCCGTCGTTCACGAACCCGAACAACCTGTCGATCGTGTGCGGCGCGCCGCCGTCGGTGCACGGCATCTGCGGCAATTTCTTCTGGGATTCCGACGCGCAGGGCGGCGCGGGCGCCGCGGTGATGATGAACGACCCCGCGTACCTGCGCGCGGGCACGCTGCTCGCCGCGGCGGCGGACGCGGGCGCGCGGGTCGCGGTCGTGACCGCGAAGGACAAGCTGCGGCGGCTGCTCGGCTGGCGAATGCGCGGCGTGTGCTTCTCGGCGGAGAAGGCGAATCAGGCGAACCTCGGCGAGAACGGCATCTGCGACGTGCTCGATTTCGTCGGCCTGCCGTCGCCCGACGTCTACAGCGCGGCGCTGTCCGAATTCGTGCTCGCGGCGGGCGTGCGGCTCGCGCAGAGCCGGCGCGCGGACCTGATGTACCTGTCGACGACCGATTACGTGCAGCACAAGTGCGCGCCGGGCAGCGACGGCGCGAACGCGTTCTACGCGATGATGGACCGCTACCTCGCGGCGCTCGACGCGCTCGGCTGGGCGATCGGCGTGACCGCGGACCACGGGATGAACGCGAAGCACGATCCGCGCACGGGCGCGCCGAACGTCGTCTATCTGCAGGACGCGCTCGACGCGTGGCTCGGCCCGCGCCGCGCGCGCGTGATCCTGCCGATCACCGATCCGTACGTCGTCCATCACGGCGCGCTCGGCTCGTTCGCGACGATCTATCTCGAGCAAGACGCCGACGCAGCCGCGCTCATCGGCCGCCTGCGCGCGCTCGACGGCATCGAGCTCGCGCTCGGCAACGCGACGGCCGCCGGGCGCTTCGAGCTGCCGGCCGACCGGATCGGCGACGTCGTCGTCGTGAGCCGGCGCGACGTCGCGCTCGGCACGCGCGCGAGCGAGCACGACCTGTCGGGCCTGACGGTGCCGCTGCGCTCGCACGGCGGCCTGTCCGAGCAGCGCGTGCCGCTCCTGTTCAATCGCCGGATCGAGGGCGTCGAGCCGGACCGCCGGCTGCGCAACTTCGATCTGTTCGATCTCGCGCTGAACCGGGCCGTGCAATGACGGCGGCGCTCCTTTGCGACCATCCGGCGTTCCGCGCCGAGACGCTGCGCTGGTGCGGCGAGCGGGCGGCGCGCGCCCGGACGCTCGACGTATTCGATCCGTATTCGGGGATGCGCGTCGGCACGGCGCCGCTCGCGTCGGTCGACGACGTGCGGTGCGCGTTCGACTACGCGGCCGCCTATCGGCCGGCGCTGTCGCGCTACGAGCGCTCGCAGATCCTCGAGCGCGCGGCGGCGCGGCTGAACGCATGCGCGGAAGAAGCGTCGACGCTGATTTCGCTCGAATCGGGCCTGTCGAAGCAGGATTCGCGCTACGAGATCGGCCGCGTCGCGGACGTGTTCAAGTTCGCGTCGATCGAGGCGCTGCGCGACGACGCGCAGAGCTACTCGTGCGATCTGACGCCGCACGGCACGTCGCGCCGCGTGTTCTCGCAGCGGCAGCCGCTCGACGGCGTGATCGTCGCGATCACGCCGTTCAATCATCCGATGAACCAGGTCGCGCACAAGATCGCGCCCGCGATCGCGACGAACAACCGCGTGATCGTGAAGCCGTCGGAAAAGGTGCCGCTGTCGGCGCTGTATCTCGCCGACGTGCTGTACGAAGCGGGATTGCCCGAGCCGATGCTGCAGGTGCTGACGGGCGATCCGCGGGAGATCGCCGACGAGCTGCTCACGCACCCGAGCGCGACGCTGATCACGTTCACGGGCGGCGTCGCGATCGGCAAGTACATCGCGGCGAAGGCGGGCTACCGGCGCATCGTGCTCGAGCTGGGCGGCAACGATCCGCTGATCGTGCTCGACGACGCCGACCTCGAGCGCGCGGCGGCGCTCGCCGCGCAGGGCTCGTACAAGAATTCGGGGCAACGCTGCACGGCGGTCAAGCGCATCCTGGTGCAGAAGGGCGTCGCGCCTCGCTTCACGGAGCTGCTCGTCGAGAAGACCCGCGCATGGACGTACGGCGACCCGTTCGATCCGGCGAACCGGATGGGCACGGTGATCGACGAGGCGGCGGCCGCGCTGTTCGAGGCGCGCGTCGACGAGGCGGTGTCGCAAGGCGCGCGCCTGCTGGCCGGCAACGCGCGGCGCGGCGCGCTGTATGCGCCGACGGTGCTCGATCGCGTTGACGCGTCGATGACGCTCGTGCGGGAGGAAACGTTCGGGCCGGTGTCGCCGATCATCGCGTTCGACACGATCGACGACGCGATCCGGATCAGCAACGGCACCGCGTTCGGCCTGTCGTCGGGCGTGTGCACGGATCGCGCGGACGCGATCGTGCGCTTCGTCAATGAACTGAACGTCGGCACGGTGAACGTGTGGGAGGTGCCGGGCTACCGGCTCGAGCTGACGCCGTTCGGCGGGATCAAGGATTCGGGCTTGGGATACAAGGAAGGGGTCCAGGAGGCGATGAAGAGCTTCACGAACCTGAAGACCTTCTCCTTGCCGTGGTCGTGACGAGATGGCGCTGACACTCGACGACATTCGCGCGCTGTTCGATCGCCACGGCGACATCGCGTACAGCGGCGAGCCGGTGACGCAGCGCGAGCATGCGCTGCAAAGCGCGCAGCTCGCGCAAGAGGCAGGCGCGGGCGACGCGCTGATCGCTGCGGCGCTGTTGCACGACCTGGGGCACCTGCTGAATCTCCAGGGCGAGACGCCGACCGCGCACGGCATCGACGATCTGCATCAGTACTACGTGCTGCCGTTCCTGCGGCCGTTGCTGCCTGACGCGGCGCTGGAGCCGATCCGCCTGCACGTCGACGCGAAGCGCTGCCTCTGCGCGATCGACGCGTCGTATCGCGCCTGCCTGTCGGCGGACTCGGCGCGCAGCCTGCAACTGCAGGGCGGCGTCTTCTCGGGCGCGCAAGCCGATGCGTTCCTGCAGCACCCCTACGCGGCGGACGCGATCCGCCTGCGCCGCTGGGACGATCTCGCGAAGGCGGCCGGCAAGGCCACGCCGGATGTGGATCACTACATGCGTGTGGTCGCGCGCGTCGCCGCTTCCTTATAAACGGCCGCGCGAGCGTCCTCTTGTATAAGGATAAGGGCGCTCATGCAAGGCAAGGACGCTCGCGCGGACACGGTCGAGCACGGGCGCCGAACCGATGCGCGCGGCCGCACGCATCGGCCGTTTCGCGATCCCGAAGCGTCGGCGCAAAAAACTGTCGAAAGGGGCTTGCGCGTGGGAGGGGTTGTGCCTACAATCACGCCTCTTTCGCGCCAAGCCGAACGCGGCGCGAGAGGGGAAGCGGGAA